>NZ_JAKUGG010000002.1:0-523417 GCF_022663835.1 Bacillus cereus group sp. BfR-BA-01347
TAATGAACTCTTGTCTTCAAACGAAAAACACCTCCAATGAATTTGCATACTTAGTATGCGAATTCAGGAGGTGTTTTTTTCATGTACCACTATTCGGGTTCACTTCAAAATCCTCGGTGTTTTTTTACTTAAACCATCCTTTTTTATAAAACCAGGCCATCATTCCCCCGCCAATTAGTGCCATGATAAGTAGACAAATAAAATAACTATATTGTCCACCAAGCTCTGGCATATGCGTAAAGTTCATTCCATATACTCCCGCAATAAATGTTAATGGCATGAAAATAGTCGAGAATACAGTTAATGTTTTCATAATGTTATTCATATGATGTGAGTTTAATGAAAAATAACTATCCCGAATATCTGCTGTTAACTCTCGGCTTGCCTCAATCATTTCTGTTAGTTTAAGCAAATGATCATGTATATCTTTAAAGTAAATTTCATGATCGCTTATACCGTAAAAACGAGTCGAATTTAAAATACGATATAATAAATCACGCATCGGAATGATTGTACGCCTTAGCTTTGATAAATCTGCACGTATATCAAATACCTCTTCTAATACACTTCCTGCTGTCTCCCCCGTTAAATTATCATCAATTGCATTTAAATGATCCTCAATGTAATATACAGGCGCAAAATAGTCATCTACAATTTGGTCGATAATTGTATGAGCTACGTGTAAAGGACTATTTTTAATACGCTTCTTTTCTCCAAGTGTTTTCCATACTCTTTCGATTGCATTGTTATGAGAAAAGTGGAAAGAAACAATATAACGATCACTAATAAATAAATCGATTTCGTGCGGTTCTAGTCCATCTTCCCCAAATGCATGAAGAACTAAAAAGTTATATCCATCATAAAAATCAACTTTTGGCCTCTGTACATATTCTATACAGTCTTCAATTGCAAGGGGATGGAACTTAAAATGGTCTTGCAGAATATATGTATACTCTTCTTTCGTTGGCTTATATAAATCTAGCCAATACCATACAATATGGTCTTTCTTTGTTTCTTCTAGAGAAACATCATATAATACTTCATCTGTTTTTGTTACTGCACAAATTCTAATCATAATTTCACCCATTATTATTATAAACAAAAAATAGTAAAAAAAGCCAAGGAGAAATCTCCTCAGCTTTTTTTATTACTTCGTTACGATACCGTGTACTAAAGTTGGTGCATCTACGTGTTCTTTAGAGATCTTCATGTTCTCATAAATTTTCGCTTTTACATCTTCAACATTTTCGCGGTTTGCGTAAATTGTAACAAGAGATTCACCTTGCTTCACGCTATCGCCTACTTTTTTGCGCAGCATTAGACCAACTGCTAAATCAATTTCAGACTCTTTCGTTGCACGTCCTGCTCCTAAAAGCATTGCTGCTGTTCCGATTTCGTCTGCAACGATTTCTGATACATATCCGTCTTCTTTCGCTTCCACTTCAATTTTAAATTGTGCTTGTGGCAATTTAGAAGGGTCATCAACAACAGATGCGTCGCCGCCTTGCGCTGATAAGAACGTTTTAAATGATTCTAGTGCTTTTCCGTTGTTCATTACTTCAATTAGCTTTTCACGTGCATCTTCTAAAGATGAAGCTTGTCCAGCAAGGTACACCATTTGACTTCCAAGTGTTAAACATAGCTCTTCTAAATCTTTCGGCCCTTTACCTTGTAATGTATCAATTGCTTCTTGAACTTCTAATGCGTTACCGATAGCTTCACCGAGTGGTTGACTCATATCAGAAATAACTGCCATCGTATTACGACCAACGTTATTACCGATGCGTACCATTGCTTCTGCTAAACGTTTTGCATCTTCATCCGTTTTCATAAATGCACCTGCCCCAGTTTTTACATCAAGAACAATTGCATCTGCACCAGCAGCAATTTTTTTACTCATAATCGAACTTGCAATAAGCGGAATTGAGTTTACTGTTGCTGTTACATCACGAAGTGCATATAGCTTTTTATCAGCAGGTGTTAAGTTACCACTTTGGCCGATAACAGCGATTTTATTTTCATTTACAAGACGCATGAATTCATCGTTTTCAATTTCCACATGGAATCCTGGAACTGCTTCTAATTTATCAATTGTACCACCAGTATGTCCTAAGCCGCGTCCAGACATTTTCGCTACTGGTACATCTAAAGCAGCTACTAATGGACCTAATACAAGTGTCGTTGTATCACCAACACCACCTGTTGAATGCTTATCTACTTTTACACCTTCAATAGCTGATAAGTCGATTGTATCACCGCTATTTACCATTGCCATCGTTAAATCCGCACGCTCTTGATCGTTCATATCTTGGAAGAAAATTGCCATTGCAAGTGAACTTACTTGATAATCAGGAATATTACCATTCGTATATCCTTCAACAATAAAGTTAATTTCTTCTGTCGTTAATGCATGTCCGTCACGTTTTTTTGCAATTAGGTCCACCATTCTCATTGTGAAGTCACCCCTTCATTTGTTTTACGATTGCTTTTACTAATGCTAAGAAGTTAGCTTTAACACGTTCTGTCGTTTCAATTACTTCATCGTGGTGAAGTGGTTGATCTAAAATACCAGCTGCCATATTTGAAATACAAGAAATACCTAATACTTTCATACCAGCATGACGCGCTACAATTACTTCAGGTACTGTTGACATACCAACTGCATCTCCGCCAAGTGTACGAAGCATACGAATTTCAGCAGGTGTTTCATATACAGGACCTGTCATTCCTACGTATACACCTTCTTGTACTTTAATATTTAAGTCTGCTGCAACTTGTTTCGCCATTTCGCGAAGTTCTACTGTATATGATGTAGACATATCAGGGAAACGTACGCCCATTTCAGAATCATTTGGTCCGATTAATGGATTCGTACCCATGAAGTTAATGTGATCTGAAATTAACATAAGATCGCCTGGCTCAAATGATGTATTTACACCACCAGCTGCGTTTGTTACAACTACTGTTTCTACACCTAGTTCTTTCATAACACGAACTGGGAATGTTACTTTTTGCATGTCGTATCCTTCATAGAAGTGGAAACGTCCTTGCATTGCTACTACTGTTACACCTTGAAGTGTACCAAATACTAGTTGACCTGCATGGCCTTCTACAGTTGATACTGGGAATTCAGGGATTTCACTGTAAGGTACTGTTACTGCGTTCTCAATTTCGTCTGCTAATACACCTAGTCCTGACCCAAGGATTAGTCCTACTTGTGGTGTCTCTTGAAATTTCTCTTTTAAGTATGAAGCTGATTTTGTAATAAGTTCACGATTCATTTGTTTATCCCCCTATTTCTTTAGCTCGTTTAAGAAGCTTGTTCCGTATTCTGGCATTTTCACACCGAAGTTTTCTGCTACTGTTGCACCAATATCAGCAAATGTTTGACGAAGTGGTAACTCTTGTCCGCCTTCTTTCATGCTTGGGCTATATGCTAATAATGGTACATATTCACGTGTATGGTCAGTACCAGGGTGAATTGGATCATTACCGTGGTCTGCTGTAATTAATAATAGATCATCTTCTTTTAGTTTTGCGAATACTTCTGGAAGACGTGCATCATATTCTTGCAGAGCTTCTCCGTATCCTTGTGGATCACGGCGGTGGCCGAATAATGCATCAAAGTCAACTAAGTTTAAGAAGCTAAGACCTGTAAAGTCCATATTTAATGTATCTACAAGCTTATCCATTCCATCCATGTTAGACTTCGTACGAAGTGATTCAGTTACCCCTTCACCATCATAGATATCAGAGATTTTACCGATAGCAATTACATCGTAGTCACTATCTTTTAATTCATTCATTACTGTACGGCCGAATGGTTTTAATGCATAGTCATGACGGTTTGGTGTACGTGTAAAGTTTCCAGGTTCACCAACGAATGGACGAGCAATAACACGACCTACCATGTATTTCTCATCTAATGTTAATTCACGTGCAATTTTACAGATTTTATATAACTCATCAAGTGGCACTACTTCTTCGTGTGCTGCAATTTGCAATACGCTATCAGCAGAAGTATAAACGATTAAAGAGCCTGTTTCCATTTGCTCTTGACCAAGTTCATCAAGAATCTCAGTTCCAGAAGCTGGCTTATTACCGATAATTTTACGGCCTGTTTTTTCTTCTAATTCATCAAGTAATTCTTTCGGGAATCCTTCCGGGAACACTTGGAATGGTGTATCAATGTAAAGGCCCATGATTTCCCAGTGACCTGTCATTGTATCTTTACCAGTAGATTTCTCTTGCATTTTTGTGTAATATCCAAGTGGTTTCTCTACTTTAGAGATACCTTTCATTTCTCGAATGTTACCAAGACCTAATTTCACCATGTTAGGCATTTGTAACCCATTCATATGTTCAGCAATGTGACCAATTGTGTCAGATCCTAGATCACCAAATTGCTCAGCATCTGGTGCTTCACCGATTCCCACAGAGTCCATTACGACTAGGAATATACGTTTATATTTATTCATAACTGCGACCTCCTATAAGTTCAGTTCTACTTCTTGTAGTATGTTCAAAACGCTATAAAGTGAAACTGTTATCCAAAAGAATTCTCATTGTCAAACAGTACTTCTTTAAATCATTTTCTAACCTATTTCGTTTACTTGAAACGATTCAAAAACATTTCTAGTTTTTTCTAAGTCAGATGTCAGACATCTGATACTGATATCATAACATGTTTACGCTTTCTTTTTAATACATTTTCGTAGAATTTCTCATTTTCTTCACACTTCTATTGTAATCCATTCTGCAACGAAGTGCTAATTTTTTTATGATTTATTTCTTCATATTAAAAATAAAAAGTAGCTCTAAAGAGCTACTTTTTATTTTACTTCTACCGTTTCTTCTTTATGTTCATGCAATTCGCCTTTTCTTACATGTACTTTCACTTTGTAAGCACCGTTCTCTTTGAAAGTATGTTTCGTTTCATACTCTCCTTTATTCCCTTCTTTCGCTGGAATAAATTCGTGTTTTTCAACACCATCTTTCCAAATCTCTAGTTGTACTTCAGCACCAGTTAATGCTTCTTCTTTTTGCTTCAAATGAACTTTCATTGTAGATTCAGCATTTGCCTTTATGTCTCCAGCCATAAGATGGATCATTGTGTCACTTTTATGATCTCCATGTCCTGCACTGTGATCACTATTTTCTTTTTTCGCATCTTCTACTTTCGCATTTCCTACAGCAACTTTTACTTCTGGCATAACGTGCATTTCACGTGCATTTGTGTGAGCGATAATATGGTATACTCCATCCGTTTCGAATGTTTTCTCGACTGCATAAACACCTTTCCCTTTATGCTTACCATCTAACATCTCGTGTTTTTCGTCGCCATCTTTCCAAATTTCAAACTTTACATCATCAGCATCCGTTACTTTTTCTTTTCCTTGTGTAACAAGTGCTTGTACTTCTGTTTTTTCACCTGGTTTAATTTCTTTCGGATTTGTTTGGACTGCTACTTTTACAGCTTCAAGTTTCTGTTCTTTTTTCGGCTCTTCTTTGTTTGTATTACAGCCAGCCAATGCTAGCATCGCGATAAATAAAGTCATAATCAGTTTTTTCATCATCATTTCCTCCTTTATACTTTATTTAGTATAGAGGAAATACATTGTAATATTCCAGTCTTCTGCTGAAAACAATATACGAAATGTTTGTGAAGTTTCTGTGAAACAGTCTTCCCCTCTTAATCTATAAAAAAAGAGCATAGTAACTATGCTCTCGGATGAAACTGTTTATATACATCTTTTAATCTAGTTTTTGAAACGTGCGTATAGATTTGAGTCGTTGAAATATCTGCATGTCCAAGCATTTCTTGTACAGCACGTAAATCTGCTCCATTTTCTAATAAGTGCGTAGCAAACGAGTGACGCAACGTATGAGGTGTAAGCTCTTTTTCAATATTTGCTTCTTTCGCTAATCGTTTTAATATTTTCCAAAATCCTTGTCTTGATAATCGATTACCATGATGGTTTAAAAAGAGTGCATCTACTACTTTTTTCCCCATTAATTCTCTTCTTCCTTTTTCAATATACTTTTGAATCGCTTCCGTTGCTAAACTTCCTAGTGGAATAATTCTTTCTTTATTCCCTTTCCCTATGCAACGAACAAATCCCATCGTTAAATGTACATCTTCTAAATTGAGTGCAATCAATTCTGAAACACGAAGTCCTGTCGCATACAGTAACTCTAGCATCGCCTTATCACGAATCCCAAAAGCACTTGTCATTTTTGGTGTTTGAAGTAACGCCTCTACTTCATCAACTGATAATACTTTTGGTAATTTCCGTTCCCCTTGTGGCGTTTCAATATGTACGGATGGGTCGTGTTCTACCGCTCGTTCACGCAGTAAAAATTGGTGGAACGAACGAATTGATGCGATATGACGCGCCAATGTTTTCGAAGATTTTCCGTTCTCTTTTAAATACTGCAAAAAGTTAACAATGTGTAAACGGGTCACTTCATGAAAAGTTTTCGTCTGTTCCACATTTTGCAAATACTTTACGTAGCTTTTTAAATCCCGTTCATAAGATACTACTGTATTCTTTGCTAATCCTTTTTCGACAACCATATAATGAATAAAATCTTTTAATTGATCTTCCACTCTACACTACTCCCCATTTTCATAGAAAAACATCATTCTATTTACGAAAGCATCCTTTGCCGGTTCTTCATTCCCTGATACTTTTTCTACAGTCTCTTCTTTAGGTTTTTCATAACGATGATAGCTTTCATATTCTTCATTTATCCATAGTATAGCGAAATAAAACAAAATCGTACAACTTGTAAATAATAAAAATACTTTTATTCCATCAAAAGTTAATTTTAAAGCTCGGCGCATTGTAAATTCCTCCAAAATATAAGTTATTACAACATATGCCAAGCTTTCACCTATTTATACCTTATTCAAATAAAAAACCTCTTCCTAGATAAATAGGAAAAGGTTATTTTTCATCCGTTTCATTTTCTTGACAATTTTTACAAATCCCATGGAATGTTAAACGATGATCTTTCACCTTAAAGCTCCAGTCTCGTTCTACTTTCCTTTCCACTTCACCAAGTAAATCTTCTTGTATTTCTTGTACAGCACCACATTGTGTACAAATCAAATGATGGTGGAAACGCTGCGCACCTTCTTGGCGTAAGTCATAGCGTGAAACACCGTCTCCGAAGTTAATCTTATCGACAACTTTTAACTCAGATAATAGTTCTAAAGTTCGATAGACGGTTGCTAATCCGATCTCTGGCGACTTTTCTTTTACAAGGAGGTAAACATCTTCTGCGCTTAAATGATCTTCTTCATTTTCTAGCAGCACACGAACTGTTGCTTCACGTTGCGGTGTTAATTTGTAGCTCGCTGCATGTAATTGCTTCTTAATTCGTTCAATTCTTTCTTCCATTCGGTACTACTCCCTCCTCGCCACTCTTACACCATTATATCAGAAGAAGGGCTTCTGTCAAAAGAAAAAACAATAAAAACAAATTGATAATTATTCTCAAAAAGTATTTATTTTTTATTAATAGCCTCAACGACTTCTTTCATTAAAACTGGTGATGCGTAAGCCTCCACACTAGAAGCAAGTGCTAACACCACTCCAATTACGAGAAAGAAGCATGTATAACGGATTAATAATGGTAATAGTGGTTCGGTTATTTTTCTAATAAATTGATGCCTAATCATCCGTAAAGAAAAACTTGCAGCAATGGTTGTCATAACGAGAAAGACTGGAATGATAATTAAATTTTGTGGCAAAACAGATACAAATGCTAATAATAGTCCATTCCATCCATGCTGACTTACTAAAAAACCAACTGTAAATCCGACGACAACTCCTTTTACAAATAATAAAATAAAAATAAGTGGTAATCCAATAATTGAAATTCCTAAAATCCAAATAAATCCGATGTATTTTAATTGCGAAAAGTAACTTTCTCGAAACATTTCGCCCGCAATGACAAATTCTCCTTTAGAGACTTGTCCAAAAAAACGTTGTAAATAAAATGATAAATCTTGTTTTTGATTGATTTGTAAACTATTCACAAGAATGGCTCCGAATATTACTCCCATCAATAATAAAACAGCGTTAAATATATATAATGAAGAGTTTTCCTGTATGTGAGACATTACACGGTCTTGCCAATTTTTTCGCCACATTTTTCTTCCCTCCGTTCACGCTCTTATTAAAAATGTATGAAAGAAAGAAAAAAGTATGACGAATTAGCATTGAAATTCCGCTCTACTTTGCTAAACTAAAAAGTAGAGAATAGGAGGGATTTCTCTTGAAACCATTATTATTAGATTTTCCAACATTATTTCAAACTGAACGCTTGCAAGTTCGTAAACCATTTCCAGGTGATGGTGCCGAAGTATATGAAGCAATCCAAGCTTCTCTAGAAGACTTAGTACCGTGGATACCAATTAACGCTGAAACAGAAGAGAGTGCTGAAGAAATTGTTCGCGAAGCTCACGGACAGTTTTTACTTCGTGAAACACTTGATTTTCACTTATATGATAAAGTATCTGGTACATTCATCGGAGCAATTACACTAAAGCCTGAAAACTGGGATATTCCAAAGTTTTCACTTCACTTCTGGCTACATAGTGCCTATACAAAACAAGGCTATATGACCGAAGCTGTTAAAGGTGCGATTCAGTTCGCCTTTGATAAACTAGGCGCTAGAAGAATTGAAATTCGTACTGATGCAACAAATATAAATGCATGTAGCTTAGCAGAACGTCTAGAATTCATTCTAGAAGGTACAATGGAAAATGATCTCCTAGCACCAGATGGTAGCTTACGTGATGCACGTGTATATGCAAAAATCAATTAAAAAACACTCGCCTTTGGCGAGTGTTTATCTTTGTAGTTGTAAATATTGTACTGCAAACATCGTCTTCGCATCATGAATACGAAGATCTTTCATAAGAGTAATCGCTTCTTCTAACGATACTTCCATTAATTCCACAAACTCATCTTCATCTAACTCAGCTTTATTTTCTTTTTTTGTCAAACCTGTCGCTTTATATACATATAAAATTTCATCTGCGAATCCTGGAGATGTATAGAAAGAAGTAATGAGCTCCATATTTTCACATACATATCCTGTTTCCTCTTCTAATTCACGAACTGCTGTCACCTCAGGTTTTTCACCGGGTTCTAACTTGCCGGCTGGAATTTCTATAATCGCCTTTTCAAGCGCTTTACGATACTGCTCAACAAGTACCATTTTCCCCTCATCAGTAATAGCAATAATAGCAACTGCACCAGGGTGATTTACAATTTCACGTTTACTCATTGCTCCATTTGGTAATACTACATCATCAACACGAACTTTTATAACTCTACCATCAAAAATTGGCTCAGTTTTTACTGTTCTCTCTGCAAGATTACTCATACTACTTCATCTCCCTGTTCTATTTCCTATTCTTTCCTCATACATTTTACCACATTGAAAGGAGCGTGATAGAAATGAAAGTTTATATTTTACCAAATCGCGTCACTTTAGTCGGAAAAGCATGGCAAATTCGCCATAAGCTAAAACAATATGGCAAAGAGTATACAACTGTACAAGAGTGGATTACAGCAAATAAAAAGTAAACGTTTGTCAACCTCTTTTCCCTTTCGTACAATAAAGGTAAGGAGGTTGACCTATGAAAAAACGTCAATTAGGAAACTCAGATTTATTTGTGACAGAAATGGGACTTGGCTGTATGTCTCTCGGTACATCTGAAACAGAAGCCCTGCGTATTATCGATGGAGCAATCGATTTAGGAATCAATTTTTTTGATACAGCAGATTTATATGATTACGGATTAAACGAAGAATTTGTTGGAAAAGCATTAAAAGGAAAACGAAACCAAATTGTTCTTACAACAAAGGTTGGAAATCGATGGACAGAAGAAAAAAACGGCTGGTCCTGGGATCCTTCTAAGAATTACATAAAGGCTGAAGTGAAAGAAAGTTTACGTAGACTTCAAACTGATTATATTGATCTTTATCAACTTCACGGCGGAACGATTGAAGATCCTATAGATGAAACAATTGAAGCCTTTGAAGAATTAAAAAAAGAAGGTATCGTTCGCCATTACGGTATTTCTTCTATACGTCCAAATGTCATCCGTGAATATGCACAACGTTCAAATATCGTTAGTGTACTAATGGAATATAGCCTTTTAAATCGTCGTCCAGAAGAATGGTTCCCCCTTCTGAATGAACACCAAATTAGCGTCATTGCCCGCGGGCCACTTGCAAAAGGAATTTTAACTGACAACAATGCAAGAAAAATAGAAAGAGTAAAGGAAAAGGATTATCTCTCTTATTCTTACGATGAATTACATACAACTCTAGCGAGTGTAAAAGAAACGATTGGAGAGCGCTCTTTAACAGGAACAGCTATTCAATATTGCTTACATAATAAGACTGTTGCAGCTGTTATACCTGGTGCAAGCTCTATTCAACAATTACAAGAAAATGTACAGGCTAGTAAACAAACACAGTTAACAACAGAAGAATATATACAGCTTCAGCAAATCGCTAAATGTGATACCTACGCTTTACATCGTTAAAAAGACGCTACCAGTATGGTAGCGTCTTTTTATAACGTATCATATTTATCAGGATTCGTTCCTACATGTAAATTACGATTTAACGTATTAATTTGAGTCATCTCTTCTTCCGTTAGTGAAAAGTCAAAGATAGAAAAATTCTCCTGAATGCGAGATGGTGTAACAGATTTAGGAATGGTCACAATCCCGCTTTGAATATCCCACCTTAATATAACTTGCGCAGGTGTTTTTTCATATTTAGTAGCAATGGCCTGAATAATCGGGTGCTGAAATACTTCTCCGCCTCTCATTAATGGACTCCATGCTTCCATTTGAATTTGCTCACCTTGACAGAAATTACGCAACTCAAATTGCGTCAACATCGGATGAAGTTCCACTTGGTTTACCATCGGCTTTATTTTGCAATTAGGTAATAGCAGTTCTAAATGTTGTTTATGGAAATTCGAAACACCAATCGCGCGCACTTTACCTTCTTCATACAATTTCTCCAAAGCTCGGTACGTATCAACATACTTCCCTCTTACCGGCCAATGTATTAAATATAAATCTACATAGTCCATTTGTAATTTTTTCAAACTCTTTTCAAACGCCTCAAGTGTTTCCTCGTATCCTTGATCGTCGTTCCAAACTTTTGTTGTAATAAAGATGTCTTCTCTCGGAATTCCTGATTCACGAACCGCTTCTCCGACACCGCTTTCATTTTCATATACAGTTGCTGTATCAATCGAACGGTATCCAACTTCTAACGCTGTTTTTACTGCTTGTTTTACTTCGTCGCCTTCTTTCGCTTTATAAACGCCTAAACCAATCATCGGCATTTTTACGCCATTATGAAGTGTAGTTGTTGGAATGTGCACAGTCGTCTCCCTTTCATTATTACATTTTTTATAAGCCACCACTTTATTTGAACAAGATTCAACCAAAAAGTCAAAACATATGTACAGTTTACATAATAAATTTATACATATTCAAAAATAATGCGAACTCATTCATTCACGTTATTTTCTATCCATTTCTTCGCTTTTTCATCAACATTACGTACAAACTCAGTTTTCCCTTCTGAATATAACGCACCATCATATGTATACTTTTCAGCTAATTCTTTCTTTAAAGTTGCATATGCCTCAGATTCTTCACAATGAGCCATCATATAATCACGAAATGCTAAATGCCTTACTATCTCTGGATTTCCTTTTTCAAACACGTGTAAATGATACGAGCGTTTTTCTTCAGTTCCATGAATAAAATACCGGCGTCTTGGAATACCATTTTCCCCTTTTACGATGTAACCAAGCTCTATAAATCGTTCATTCCACCTATCTACTCTATCGATACTCTCTACTTCCATAATCATATCTATAATTGGTTTAGCTGCCAGTCCTGGCACTGACGTACTTCCAATATGATGAATTTTCACTGTTTCTGGCATCGCAGATTTTAATCTTTCAGCCTCTATTTGAAACTTTTCACCCCAATGATTTTCATGCGGAACAACTACAATTTTTCTCATTCTAACTCCCCTTTTCTTACAAGCTCGTCAAAAAAATGATCAGCGTTATTTCACTGATCATTTTCGTTATTATTTAAAGTCTTTCCAAGTAAGGTTACTTTCACTTAACAGTTCTTCAAATGATTTATTCTTTTCACGTTCTTTTTGTTCTTGACGCTTTCTTTCCAGTTCTGCTGCCTCTTTTTTCTCTTCTCTCACTTGCAATTCTTTCTTCTTACTCTTTAATTGCTGCATAAGTGAATCGTTTAATTGATCACCTAATGTAAGAGATTCTTTCTTTGGTTGATTCACTTGCGATTGTCTTTGCATTTGTCTTTGTTTCTTTTTCTTCATGCTGCTCACCTTTTACTTTTTTCTCCATTATAGTAGATACACCATGAAATCGACAACAAAAAAGGGACGTTACTCTATTATTCACTTTTTGTAAATATGTTAATTTTTCGAAAAAACTAAATTTTTATATAGATATAATCCTATGAATCTATTAAAATTATGTCGTATGATGTCAGATTATAAAAAAAGGAGAATTATATTATGTGGAAAAAAATCATTCCTGCTGTTGCCGTTTTAAGCACCATTACTTTTTCAACCGTATTCGCCGCTCCCCCATCTCAGAATCCAGCTGAACAAAACCGCTACATAGACGTACAAATGCTTGGTATTAATGATCTCCATGGACAACTAGATACTGTTAAAAAAATCAATAATAAAGAAGCTGGTGGCGCTGATTACTTAGCTACTTATTTAAAAGAACATAAAAAACAAAACCCTAATACACTTCTCGTACATGCTGGTGATATCGTCGGAGCTAGTCCACCAGTTTCAGCATTATTACAAGATGAACCGACGATTGAATTTTTAAATGACTTAAAATTTGATGTCGGTACAATCGGGAACCATGAATTTGATGAAGGCATTGATGAAATGAAACGCCTCATTTACGGTGGATATCATGAAAAAACAGGGAATTTCAAAGGTGCTAACTTCCCCTATGTAGCTGCTAACTTCTATAACAAATCAACTGGCCGCTTATTTTTACCACCATTTACTATAAAAATGGTAGATGGTGTTCCTGTAGGATTCATTGGGGTTGTTACAACTGATACACCAAATGTCGTTATGCCTACGATGCTTAAAAATGTACAAATTACTGATGAAGTAGAAGCAATTAATAAATCAACACAACAATTAAAACGCCTCGGCGTTAAATCTATCGTCGTTCTTGCTCATGTCGGTGGAACAACCGATGAGTCTGGGATAACAAATGGCGATCTTACTCGAATTGCAAATGAAACAGACTCAGAAGTTGATGTTATTTTCGGTGGACATAGTCATACGTATGTAAATGGTACAGTAAATAATAAACTAATTGTCCAAGCAAATTCATACGGAACGGCTTTCTCAGACGTGGATGTAACAATTGATCGTAAAACAAAGGATATTGTAAAGAAAAAAGCTGAAGTTGTTACAACGTATCATGAAGGTGTAGAACCTGATAAACAAGTAAAGAAAAAACTAGATCAATATAAAGAAAAAATCGCACCACTTGTAAATGAAGTAGTCGGAAAATCTACAGCACCTATCGACCGTAAACAAAATGATGCTGGTGAATCCACTCTTGGAAATTTAGTTGCCGATGCTCAGCGTCAAACGATGCAAACCCAAATCGCCCTCATGAATCCTGGTGGCATTCGTAATGACTTAGATGCTGGTGATATTACGTGGGGTGAGTTATACGGCATTCAACCTTTTGGAAATCAATTGATTAAAGTAGATTTAACAGGTCAAGACATTGGCGATATTTTAAATCAGCAATGGCAAAAAGGAACAACAAGAATGCTTCAAATTTCAGGTATTCAATATACGTGGGATGCAAATAAACCAAACGGTGAAAAAGTTACAAATATACGTTTAACAAACGGAGAAGAATTATCTCCATCTACAACGTATAGCGTAGTTGCAAATGCCTTCTTAGCTTCTGGCGGTGACGGATTTGTATCATTTAAAAATGGTAAAAATGCAGAAACTGGTCCAAACGACTTTGAAGCGTTAGTCGATTACGTAAAACAATTAAAAGAACCCATTCAGCCAGTTATTGATGGAAGAATTCAAAAAGTAAATTAAGTGTTTCTCTAATAATAAATTTCATTTTTCACACCATAAAGGATTTGTACTGATCCTCTATTTTATACGTAATATACATCATAAAAAGGATACTCGTTCTTCCAATGAACATAGTATCCTTTTCTTTAGTTATCAAAATGTGATGCTTTGTCAACTTCATATTGCTGTAAAAATTGTTGCAACGCTTCTTCTACAAGTTTAGATTTTTGAATTCCTTTCGATTCTGATATAAGGTCCAATCTTGCTAATATTTCTGTATTAATAGAAAAGGTTCGTCTCTTTTTCTCTGTACTTTTACTCACAATTGGTGCAATTACTTCTTCTCTTTTTCTTAATAACTCATAAATGCTTTGTAATTGCTCATAAATTAATAATTGATAATCTGTTTTCTCATATTGAAGGGCGGTCGCTTCTTGGAGTTGTAAGTGACGTGGTTCTTCTCCATCTCCTACAAAAATACGTTTCTTCTGCTCTCCATCATATTCATATCCAATCAATCTTAATTTCTTCGATAATGTATACGGGCTTATTTCAAGACGCTTTGCTATAATAGCGATGGATTCCCGTCTATTTAAACCATCTATAATTTCTCCAATCGTCACAATTTCCCTCCTCCCGTGTTGAAATGACACTAGTATGGTATGTTACAATGATTTTCTAACAGTATATGCAAAATGAATAGCCTGTGCGATTCATACGATTTCACAAAAGGAGGTTTTCAATATGCTTTTTCGTAGCTACACCCCTCAGTTCTATAACGAAAACAAACAACTCATTCCTAATAGTATCGCTACGATAGAAAGCGTTATGATTAATAATCGAAAACAAACTCTCCTTATGCGTGGGCAAAACGTAGAGCAGCCTATTTTATTATGCTGTCACGGCGGACCTGGGATGGCACAAATCGGATTTATTCGCCATTTTCAAAAAGAATTAGAGAAGCAATTTATTGTTATTAATTGGGATCAGCGCGGGGCTGGTAAATCCTTTTCAATGAAAGATTTCGGAGCAAATTTCACAATCGAACAATTCGTTTCCGATGCAAAAGAAGTGATTCAATATGTACTTAAAAGGTTCAACAAACAAAAACTATTTCTCGCTGGTCATTCTTGGGGAAGTATTATTGGGCTTAACATAGCACATCAATATCCAAAGTATATCCAGGCTTACATCGGTATTGGGCAAATTGTACATATGAAACAAAATGAAGAATTGCTATATCAACATTTAATTCATTCTGCCAAAAAACATGATCATAAAAAAGCATTAGCTTCCCTTTTAAAATTAGGCAAACCACCATTTTTAGATACGAGACGTCTCATTATTCAAAGAAAGTGGCTTGGCACATTTGGAGGCGCAATCCAAAACGGATCTTCCTTCTCTTTCATACGAAAAGGTTTCTTTTCTCCTGAGTATACGCTATTAGATTGGTTCAAGTTTCTCGCAGGAAATTTAAAATCTGGCGTTTTATGGGAAGAAATGCTGACAATCGATTTCTTTTCTTCTATCTCAAGTTTATCTATTCCAGTTTATTTTTGTTCTGGTCGCTATGATTATCAAACTCCTTATGCACTCGTTCAGGAATATTGCGATATTATTGAAGCGCCTATAAAAAAGATGATCTGGTTCCCAAATTCAGCACATTCTCCTGATTTAGAAGAACCAGAATTATTCGCCAATTCTTTGCAATCAATTAAACAAGAGCTAGCTTTTCAGCATTAGTAACAAAAGGCTCTTTTACATTTCATAGAAAACATTTTATAATAATATGTCGCAAGTATGTATAAACATAGCAAAATGTTTCATATTTACTTGTCTTAACAGAATAAAAATTTAGGGAGATTACATTTATTATGAACGCTGTACTCGTCGCAGTAGCAATTATGCTATTGCTTAGTTTGTTACGTGTCCAGGTCATTGTCGCCATCATTGTTGGAGCTTTAACAGGCGGAATTATCGGCGGACTCGGTATCTCAGAAACAATTAACACTTTTACAACTGGTCTTGGAAACAGTGCTCCAATCGCTTTAAGTTATGCAATGCTTGGTGGTTTCGCTATTTCCCTTTCCAAAACAGGACTTCCAGATGCTATGATTCAAACTGCATTAAAATGGATTGGCAGTGAACAAGACACGAAAAAACAAATTTATTCTAAAATACTTATTTTATTCATTATTTTAACGATGGCTTGTTTCTCACAAAATGTGATTCCTGTTCACATTGCTTTCATCCCCATCTTAATTCCAGCACTTTTAAAAGTATTAAATGAGCTGAAAGTGGATCGCAGACTTGTCACATGTATTATTACATTTGGATTGATTACTCCTTATATGTGGATCCCTGCAGGGTTCGGAAAAATTTATCATGACGTATTACAAACCAACGCTGCGCAAAGCGGCCTTACATTCGATGTCACACTTATTCCAAAAGCAATGACTATTCCAGCAATCGGTATGATTATTGGATTATGTGTAGCGGTATTCATTACGTACCGAAAACCTCGTACGTATGAAACAGAACAAATTCATACTACCGAAAATGAAATCGTTCCCTATACAAAACGTAGCATTACTTTCGGGTTATTATCTATCATTGCTACATTAACTGTTCAATTAACTACAGAATCAATGATTTTCGGTGCTTTAGCAGGTATTATCGTCTTATCAGTTAGTGGCAGTCTACCACTTAAAGAAGCAGATGCGATATTAACAAGCGGAATGCGTATGATGTCCTTTATTGGCTTTGTTATGATCGCTGCCGCTGGATTCGGCGCTGTTCTTCGAAAAACAGGACATGTTGAATCTCTGGTGCAAACGAGTGCACATATAATCGGAAATAACAAACCACTCGCTGCATTTCTTATGCTCGTTATTGGACTTCTCGTCACGATGGGAATTGGTTCATCCTTTTCAACCATCCCTATCTTAACAACCATTTTTGTACCTCTTTGCATTCAGCTTGGATTTAGTCCAATGGCCACAATTGCAATTATCGGTACAGCCGGAGCGCTAGGTGACGCAGGATCTCCAGCATCGGATAGTACCCTTGGACCAACATCCGGTTTAAATGCTGATGGTCAGCACCATCATATATGGGATACATGTGTACCCACTTTTCTACATTACAATATACCGTTACTTATATTTGGCTTTATTGCCGCAATTACATTATAAAAAGGTGCGTATAAAACGCACCTTTTACTTTTTTATTTTTCCTTTTAATTGTTGAAAAGCTACTTTTCCGTTATCTTTGACACTGCTTTCAATTGTCGATAGTGATGAACCTATCCATTCACACTCTATGCTCCCATTCGGTCCAACAATTTTTAATTTATTTGGTATATGTATATTTAGAAATCTCGCTGACCGAATTAACTCAATAGCAATCTGATCACTTGAGGCTACAATTCCATCTATATACGGATTGTTTTGCAATAATGTAATAAATTGTTTATTTGTATACCCTTGTACACATTCTTCTCGATAAGAGATTCCTTCATCCCAAACAGCGTCTAAAAACCCTGCTATATGATTTTCCATTTCTTCACTTTCTTCTCCCTCACCGAAATATGCAAGAAAGTGACACCCTTTCTCTTTTAATAAAGAAACAGCTCTCTGTCCACTTTCATAATAATTTCCATGTGATTGTTGCTCATCAATCACAACAAACGGAAATGGAATTTCTCCTATACTTTTAAAAACTGCTCTTGTCAAAATAACACCTGCAATATTATTTTGCTTCAGCATATGTATGTATCTATCTTTATTCTCTATATTACAAATAATGATTTGATAGCCTTCTTTATATGCTATTTCCTCAATACAATGTAGCAAAGTGATGTTTGATGGGTTACTTAAATTATCTACAAGTAATGCAATTATCGTTGAATTCTCTTTAAATAGTGGCTTCGCTGCACTGTTTGGCCTATAACGTAATTCTTCAATTGCTTCCTTTACTTGTTTTACTGTGTCCTCATGAACGTATCCTTTTTCATTAATAACTCGTGAAACGGTTGCGACTGAAACACCTGCCAATTTTGCAACATCACGTATAGTTGCCACATCGTCACCCCTTAATATGGTAATAGATTACAATTTTACGGTAACCTAAATTACACTCACCGTCAAGATTAATGACTTATATTTCTGAAAATTGTTACATCATTTCACTAAACGATACTCCAACTGAATTTCATGTAAAATTGGGATATTATCATATCCAATACGTGGAATTTCTTTCTTTATTTTTCGTGCCTCCTCTACCGCATTCACATATAAATTAGTCATTACAAAATTACGTTTTTGGTAAAATCGTAACGCATTCATATTATCATTTGTTGTAATAAGCCAGACCTGGCTGCACCGTTCTTCTTCTGCAACTTGTAATACACAATCCACAAGTTTCGTCCCTATTCCTTTTCTTTCTTCAAAGCTATCCAGCGATACAATTTCGCACATATTTCCGCTCACTTCATACGTTACAATTCCGATTATTCTGTCATCTAAGAGCGCAACAAAACCTGGCAACTCTTCTAACTGATGTCCCTTACCACGTGAAATCATCAATGAACTTCCCCAGTTCTCACACATGAACATTCGGATTGTTTCTTTCATCGCTGACGTAATTTTTTGTATATGCAGCATTTCCTATTTCTCCCCTTTTATATCATTGTGATACAATATAAGTGTATCACATGTAACGGTATTTGGAGGATGAGGTAAAGTATGAAACGTTTTTTTGCAGCATTGTTTACTATACTAGGTGCAATAACTGCCCTTGGGATTTTCTTTACAAATAAAGTGATGTACTTAAAGAAAAAAACAGAGGAAGAAGTACTCGAAAGAGAAACGAAAAAACATTTTCGTATAGAGGATTTTGATGCTCTTCATAAAGAAGAAATTCATATCCCTTCTCAATTCGGATACGACCTTCACGGATATTACATTCCTGCTGGTCACTCCAATAAGTTTATGGTTTTTTGCCACGGTGTAACTGTAAATAAAATAAACTCTGTAAAATATGCAAACTTATTCTTAAAAAGGGGATATAACGTCCTCATTTACGATCATCGTCGTCATGGTAAAACTGGCGGAAAAACAACAAGCTATGGATACTATGAAAAACATGATTTAAAATCCGTAGTTGACTGGCTAAAAAACCGTTTTGGCACCAATATTACACTTGGTATTCATGGTGAATCTATGGGAGCTGCAACACTTCTTCAATACGCAGGACTTTTAGAAGATGGTGCTGATTTCTATATTGCAGATTGTCCTTTCTCTGATTTTCACGGACAATTACAGCACCGTTTAAAGGTTGAATTCCATTTACCAAAATGGCCTTTATTACCTTTAGCAAACGCATTTTTGAAAGTTCGTGACGGTTATACAATTCGTGAAGTTTCACCAATCGACTGTATAAAAAATATTAACAATCCCGTTCTCTTTATTCATAGTAAAGATGACGACTATATTTTAGCTGATATGACAAAAGCGTTATATGAAGCGAAAGAAAATAATAAACAACTTTATATTGCAGAACACGGTGCACACGCTTGCTCTTATAACGAAAATAAAGAAGAATACGAAGCAGCCGTCGATCAATTTTTAAACACCTATGTGAAAGAAACAAAAAACAGGCTTGCATAAGCCTGTTTTTTATTGCGCTAAAACGTCTGTAACTTGTTCCATATTTTCAGAAATCCATTGCATTGCATCATCTAACGTTGGGAATTCTGTCGTTTGAAATGTTACTTCATCTTGAAGTAACCAAACATCCTTTGCCTCTTGCCCTACACCTGCAATGGACCAATGTAACAAACTATATGGATGATTATCATTCAAAAATGATGCCCACGTGCGCTCATTTGCAATATTTCGTAATGTATGTAATTGTTTATCCATCTCTCGTCACCTTACTCTAGTCAGTTATGAAAACTATTATAACACTCTCTTCTTTCTCAAACAAAGTGCTCTTTTTTCCCCGCTATTTGCGGGCAGTAAAACTCTCACCTCAAAATTCGGCTGAAACAAAGAAGTTAGGTGGGAGATTAACTGCCCCTAAAAGCCCGATTGGTTCAACTAATAATTAGTGGGGGATGCCTTCCCCACTAATTAAAGTTTCACTTTATATTGCCAAGCACTTCCCTTGATTATATGATGAAATTAAGCGTTTGGGAAGGAGGGATAACGTTGGCAAAAGTACAAATTAAAGTAAATGATAATGGCTCTTTTCGCGTTACAGGGGACGTGGAATTAGTCGACTCACAAGGGAATGTATTCCCAGCAAAACCGGCATTTTCTTTATGCCGTTGTGGTTTATCAAAAAATATGCCTTATTGCGACGCTTCGCATAAAGGTAAATTCGAGTCTGTTGTTAGAGCACCAGAGGCAGAATAATTTTACATGTGACATGCACATTTTTTTGTGCATGTTTTTTCTTTTTAGCAACTCCGTTATATCCCTTCTCCTTACAACATTTCTAATACTTTTATTTCCATTCCAGCCTGCATATATTTTCACACAATTCTTCACATTCGAATATTTTTTACTAGCCTTTTATTTTTTTTGTGCTATAATTTGAGCAAACAGCATCCTTCGGGGTCGGGTGAAATTCCCAACCGGCGGTGATGAAGTGAAAACTTCTAAGTCCGTGACCCGTTTTCAACTCGAAAACGGTGGATCTAGTGAAACTCTAGGGCCGACAGTATAGTCTGGATGGGAGAAGGATATGTTTCTAGTTTTTTATATAGTGAATACACTTTTATTTCAGTATGCATATTTTTAAAGATTCATTTTGATTCTTTATATATGTTTAATTTTCTATACTTATTTTTTATACTGAAATAAAAAGAGACAACTAGCGTTTAAAAATTCGATATTTTGCTAGGTTTTTTCCTTATGCAGAAATATCAATTATCGTTAGGTTTCTTTCCTATGCTTTCGTATTCAAACTATATTTCTAGAAATCACGTCTCCCAAACCCCAAGGATATTAAATCCTTGGGGTTTTTTGATTTTTTTAGGAGAGGTGAAGAAAATGACAGATCAAGAATATATGAGGATTGCCCTGCAGTTAGCAGAAGGGACATCAGGACAAACAAGTCCGAATCCTATGGTTGGTGCTGTTGTTGTAAAAGATGGAAACATCGTTGGTATGGGCGCTCATTTACGAGCTGGTGAAGAACACGCAGAAGTTCATGCCCTTCAAATGGCTGGTCAGAACGCCAAAGACGCTACCGTTTATGTAACACTGGAACCGTGTAGCCACTTTGGAAAAACACCACCTTGCTGTGAATTGCTCATTGAAAAAGGAGTTAAGCGTGTTGTAATTGCTACTCTCGATTGTAATCCGCTCGTTTCTGGTAACGGAAAAAGAAGATTAGAGGAAGCTAGAATTGAAGTAACTACCGGTATTCTTGAAGCAGAAGCGCTTTTATTAAATCGCTACTTTTTTCACTACATGAAAACGAAACGCCCTTTTGTAACAATCAAAACAGCAATGAGCTTAGATGGAAAAATAGCAACTGTAACTGGTGAAAGTAAGTGGATTACAGGTGAAGAAGCACGTGCTGATGTTCACCAATATCGCCATACACATGATGCAATTCTTGTTGGAGTGAATACAGTTATAGCTGATAATCCTCATTTAACAACAAGAATTCCAAATGGTGGGAAACATCCTATTCGCGTTGTTTTAGATACCCATTTACGAACGCCACCATCTTCTCATGTTATAACAGATGGTTTAGCACCGACATGGATTATTGTCGGTAAGGATGTAAAGAAAGCGAAGATATCTTCTTATGAATCTAAAAATATAGCTATATTCCAAATGGAAACGAAGTA
The DNA here is from genome assembly GCF_022663835.1 of Bacillus cereus group sp. BfR-BA-01347. Taxonomy (NCBI): domain Bacteria; kingdom Bacillati; phylum Bacillota; class Bacilli; order Caryophanales; family Bacillaceae; genus Bacillus; species Bacillus cereus group sp. BfR-BA-01347. Next base: position 22,054 of record NZ_JAKUGG010000002.1, read on the forward strand.
TATAGAAATCGAGGACCTTCTTTCCTTTCTTGGAGAGAAACAAATTCTTTCTCTATTCGTTGAAGGTGGCCAATCAATTCATGCAAGTTTCTTAAAAACAAATAATTTTAATGAAATTGTAACCTATATAAGCCCGAAATTAATTGGTGGGAAAGATGCTCCTACTTTATTTGGAGGAAATGGTTTTTCAAAATTACAAGATGCGCTTTCCTTGAAAATTCAAGAGATGAAACAAATTGGTGATGATATAAAAATCGTTGCGAATGCCCGAAACGAGGTGACGAAATGTTTACAGGAATTGTAGAAGAATTAGGAACGATAGCAAACATGCAACAAAGCGGAGAAGCGATGAAATTAACGATTCATGCAAAGAAAATTTTATCAGATGTTCACTTAGGTGATAGTATCGCGGTTAACGGTATTTGCTTAACTGTAACAAGCTTTACAACTACTTCATTTACAGTTGATGCAATGCCTGAAACGATGCAGTCGACATCACTTCGCATGCTTAAACCGCACTCTAAAGTAAATTTAGAGCGAGCAATGGCTGCAAACGGACGATTCGGTGGACATTTCGTTTCAGGACATATTGATGGCATCGGAACGATTTTAAATAAAAAACAACATTACAATGCCGTCTATTACAAAATAGCAATTTCTGATGAACTGCTGCACTATTGTTTGCAGAAAGGGTCCATTGCTGTTGATGGAACGAGTTTAACGATATTTGATATAGACGAATCTTCCATAACGATTTCACTCATCCCGCACACAGTAAGCGAGTCTGTCATTGGAGAAAAAAATGCCGGAGATATCGTAAACATTGAGTGTGACATGATTGGTAAATATATCGAACGCTTTATTACTAAACCTACAAAACGAGTAGGTTCAATGACTGAAAGCTTTTTACAAGAAAACGGATTTCTATAAGGGGGAAGAACAATGTTTCATCGTATTGAAGAAGCTCTAGAAGATTTAAAACAAGGTAAAGTCGTTATCGTATGTGATGATGAAAACCGAGAAAATGAAGGCGATTTTATTGCTTTAGCAGAGTACATTACACCAGAAACAATTAATTTTATGATTACACATGGCCGTGGTCTCGTTTGTGTACCGATTACAGCAGGGTACGCAGAACGTCTACAATTAGAACCAATGGTATCTCATAATACAGATTCACATCATACTGCGTTTACAGTGAGCATTGACCATGTTTCTACAACAACAGGGATTAGCGCTCACGAACGTGCAACTACGATACAAGAATTGTTAAACCCTGCATCAAAAGGCACTGATTTCAATCGACCTGGACATATCTTTCCATTAATTGCGAAAGAAGGCGGTGTCCTGCGTCGTGCAGGTCATACAGAAGCTGCTGTTGATTTAGCAAAGCTATGCGGTGCCGAACCAGCTGGAGTTATTTGCGAGATTATAAATGAGGACGGCACGATGGCACGTGTACCTGATTTAATAGAATGCGCAAAACAATTTGATATAAAAATGATTACAATAGAAGATTTAATTGCTTACCGCCGCCATCATGAAACACTTGTGACGAGAGAAGTGGAAATTACATTACCTACAGATTTCGGTACTTTCCACGCAATTGGCTATTCTAACTCATTAGATACGAAAGAACATATCGCACTTGTAAAAGGTGATATTTCAACAGGTGAACCGGTACTTGTACGTGTTCATTCTGAATGCTTAACAGGAGATGTATTCGGTTCACATCGCTGCGATTGCGGACCACAACTCCATGCAGCACTTGCTCAAATTGAGCGTGAAGGAAAAGGTGTTCTTCTTTATATGAGACAAGAAGGAAGAGGCATTGGGCTTCTTAATAAGCTTCGTGCTTATAAATTACAAGAAGAAGGATTCGATACTGTAGAAGCAAATGAAAAACTCGGCTTCCCTGCTGATCTTCGTGATTACGGTATCGGTGCTCAAATATTAAAAGATTTAGGTTTACAAAGTTTACGATTATTAACGAATAACCCAAGAAAAATTGCTGGCTTACAAGGTTACGATTTAGAAGTAGTCGAGCGTGTACCGTTGCAAATGCCGGCAAAAGAAGAGAATAAATCGTATTTACAAACGAAAGTAAACAAATTAGGACACTTACTAAACTTATAATTAAAGGAGAGATTTATTATGGTATTCGAAGGTCATTTAGTTGGTACAGGATTAAAAGTTGGAGTTGTTGTTGGACGTTTTAACGAATTTATTACAAGTAAGTTACTTGGCGGCGCTTTAGACGGATTAAAGCGTCACGGTGTAGAAGAAAATGATATTGATGTTGCTTGGGTTCCTGGTGCATTTGAGATTCCTTTAATCGCTAAAAAGATGGCTAGTAGCGGAAAGTATGATGCTGTTATTACATTAGGTACTGTAATCCGAGGTGCTACAACTCACTACGATTACGTTTGTAATGAAGTAGCAAAAGGTGTTGCGTCATTATCACTACAAATGGACATCCCAGTTATTTTCGGCGTATTAACGACAGAAACAATTGAACAAGCGATTGAACGCGCAGGTACGAAAGCTGGTAATAAAGGATATGAATCAGCTGTTGCTGCAATTGAAATGGCTCACTTATCAAAACAATGGGCATAAAAAAAGAGGCTGCGGCCTCTTTTTATTTTTTTACCTTTTTTTGTACATCTTTTATTAATTCATTCATCGTTTTTCCTTCTGTTTTTATATGAAGAGCTTGTGCTGTTCTCCATACATTCTCTCTTTTTTTCGCTTCTTCTATAATAGTAATTTCTTTTCTAACTTCCTTTAAATCTTTTCCTTCCGTTTTCAATCCAAAATGTTCAGCTTTCGTTCGAAAGTGTTGTTCGATTCTTTGTTGCATCTCTTTTTGTTCAGGATTTTCAGCAGCCTTAACTGGATCAGAACTTATTGCTTTTATTAAAATTAAACAAGTCATAATCGCTAATATGTATTTGTACATGTAAAATCCTCCAACCCAATATAAATTACATATTTACTATGTACAACTAGGGCTTGGAAAATTCGTCCACAAAAATTCTTTTTTTCGTTCAAAAACCAATAGCATCAAGCGTTTACAACTATTTATTACATTTTATTTACAAAAAAAGCAAACCCTTTTACAAGTTTGCTTTTTCATCTATCCTATAATGCACATTCTTCAATCTCAAATCCTAAATCTGCAATCATACCCCAGTCCGCAGTCGGCTCTTGTCCAGCTGTCGTTAAGTAGTCCCCGACAAAAATAGAATTTGCTGCAAATAAACCGATTGGCTGTACAGAACGTAAATTGATTTCACGTCCTCCTGAAATACGAATTTCTTTTGTTGGGTTTACAAAACGCATCATTGCCAGTACTTTTAAACATTCTACTGGTGTTAACTCTTTTTGCCCTTCAAGAGGTGTCCCCTTTACAGCAACAAGGAAATTACAAGGGATAGAATCTGCATCTATACGTTGTAATTCAAATGCAATTTCAGCACGCTCTTCAATTGTTTCTCCCATGCCAAAAATCGCTCCAGAGCATGGTGAAATACCAGCTTGTTTTGCTTTTTGAACTGTATCAACACGATCATCGTACGTATGAGTTGAACAAATACTATCGTAATTATTTGCATGTGTATTTAAGTTGTGGTTATAACGATGCACGCCTGCTTCCGCTAAACGTCCTGCTTGATCTTCATTTAAGAAACCTAAACAACAACAAATCTTCAAGTCTGTCGTTTCACGAATTTCCTTAACTGCTCCAATTACGTGATTTACCTCTTTATCCGTCGGACGACGACCAGACGCTACAATACAATATGTACCTGCTTTACGGCGTATTGCTTCATGTGCCCCTTCTACAATCTTCTCCTGCGTTAACCATGCATATTTATCAATCGGTGCTTCTGAAATAATAGACTGTGAGCAATATCCACAATCTTCAGGACATAATCCAGATTTCGTATTAATAATCATATTCAATTTTACTTTCTTACCAAAATGATGATGGCGAATAATGTAAGCTGCATTCATAATTTCTAAAACTTCTGTATCATCAGCTTCTAATATCGCTATTGCATCTTCTTTCGTAATCATCTTCTCTTCCACTACGTCGTATGCTAGTTTTTTCCAATCCTTTTTTGTTTGCACTTGTTTCATTTCATCTCTTCCCCTCTTTTGTTATATGCATAAATAAAGCATGATACGTTGCCATTATCCCTTCATTTCCCGTGAAGTCTCTTTCGTATATGCGTAGCATCGCACGAAAGAGTGAGGGACTTTGACAATATGATCCTTCATTGCTATTAGTTGCTCCTACTTTTCGAATAGAATGCAGAAACTCCTTAACTTCTGTAAAACTCTCTATGTAACATGTTTCAGAAACATGCACCTCCCCTGTTTCTATCTTGCATATATGAAGCAACTGATCTTTTGAATAAAAACGTTGACCAATCGATGTTTCATTTTTTATATTTCTTTCTTCTTTCGCACGTTGGAACGAAGCATGCAATTCTTGAAATGTTTCATGTCCAAACGTTGAAAAGAGTAATATCCCATCTATAGACAAATGTTGAAATAAATTTCTTAACACTTGTTGTAAATTATTTAACCATTGAAATGTAGCATTTGAAATAATGACATCATATGATTCTTCTAATCGTAATCGCTCAATATCTTCACAGTGAAACGTTACATTTTTTACATTTTGTCTAGTTTGCGCAATCGCAATCATACTTTCAGCAAAATCAACTGCTGTAATATGTGCTTTCGGAAATAACTTTGATAATTGCTCTGTTACATAACCCGTCCCGCACCCCAGTTCTAAAATACGTATCGGTGCCGTTTCACTATATCGTTCCTTTAAGATTGAAAGTAATGAATGTGCCATCTTTTTTTGTACATTTGCATATCGATCGTAAGATACGGCTGCCCCATTAAACCGTTTTTGTAGTAACGTTTTGTTGATCATGTCGTATCCCCTCTACAAATTGAATTATCTCATTTGCGCAATATTCAAAATTCGTTACACATAATGCATGCCCTGCTTCACTTACTACTTTCAGCTCGCTGCTGCTATTCTCCGTCATACTACGTGCCGCAGACAATGGGCATATTACATCCTGTTCTCCGTGGATAAGTAGTATAGGTACTTTAATTTCTTTTAGTTCTTCTCTCATATCTGTTTCTATTAAATAATCCAAACCTAGTTGTAAAGACTGAATAGAATCACCTTTAAAATGTTCTACAATGTCCTCAAAGTTTTTGTTCTCTTTTAGCTCATCTTTCGTAAACATATTTTCATAAAACCGCTTGAGCGTATCTTCTTTCCTTCTCGCCAAATTCCTTTTCAGCCGTTCTACATGCAAAGCATTCCATCCATTACTATAGTCGCTCGTATTTGTAAATTTAGCGGTCCCACCAATTAATACGATACCTTTTGCCTCAATCTTTTTATAAGCTTCAACTGCTGTTAACGCTCCTAGTGACCATCCAACTAAAATTACGTTGTCGTTATGCGCTACATCTATAATTCGTTCTGTAAATTCACTTCGTTCTTTCACATTACGCCAATCTATGCATTCAACAGGATATCCTTTAAAATACGGAAGTACTAAATCCCAAATATTCTCTTCCATTCCCCATCCGGGGATAAAAATAATCTTTAGCTCGTTCATACGAAAATCTCCTCTTCTTTCGCAATGTGAATAATTCGGTCAATAGCCCATTTTAAATCAGCTATTGTATGTTGCGATGTAACTGCAAAGCGAATTCGAGAACTATGAACCGGCACAGTTGGCGGACGAATTGCAATGGCCGCAATCCCTGCCTCTTGCAACCTTTTACTAAATCGTAAAGCATGTTCATTTGAACCGACTACAATCGGTACAATATGAGTTGAACTATTCCCAATATCAAAACCAGCATCCCTTAATTTAGTTCTGAAGTATTCTCCGTTTGCTATAAGGTTCTCTCTTCTTTCGTTATCTTCTTTTACAATTTCAATTGCTTTTTGCACTGCTCCTAACGTACTTGGTGGTAAAGCCGTAGTAAAAATAAAGCTTCTCATCATATTTTGTAAATACTCTATATAAATTTCATCGCCTGTCAAATACGCACCATAACACCCTAAAGCCTTGCTAAACGTCCCCATATGTATATCAATTTTTTGAGCAAGTTTTTTTTCTATATGAGATAACCCAGCTCCGCCGATTCCATATATTCCACTCGCATGTGCTTCATCGACTATAATGATTGCCCCGTATTTCTCTTTCAGCTGTACTAAATCTCTCAAATACGCAGTATCACCATCCATACTAAAAACGGTATCTGTTACGATTAATTTCCTTTTTTCAGGCGAAGCCATTTTCAACAGCTTCTCTAAATGATCCAAATCATTATGACGATACCTTTTATGCTCTGCCCCGCTTAATATGATTCCATCAACAATACTTGCGTGATTTAACTTATCACTAAAAACAATATCGTGCCGAGAGGCTAAAGAAGATATGGCACCTATATTTGCCGTATACCCACTATTTACAATTAAAGCTCTTTTAGTACCTTTCCAGTCACATATGCTTCTCTCAACCTCTTCATATAATGGATGATTTCCTACAACGAGACGAGAGGCAGTCGCTCCAGTTCCATATCTTTTTGTACAGGCAATAGCAGCTTCTTTTAACCTTTCATCTCCAGCTAACCCTAAATAATTATTTGACGCTAAATTTAACATCCTTTTTTTATCTCGAATAAGCCAAGTCTCTTCTGCCTTCTCTGTTACATGCAAATCACGATACTGCCCTTGCTCATGTAATTGTTGTAATTTAGATTGAAGGTGCGCCCGCCAATTTTGATTCATTTTGGATAAACTCCTCTAATTTTGAAATCATAATATATTCTTTTGCAGATTCTAATACTTCTTCTTTCGTAAACTCACCTTCAAAGAATGGTAATAATCCTAAAACTGGTACCCCACTCAGCTCTTCAATCATTTCTTTATTTTCTTGCACTCTTTCCATTTCACATTCTTTGCAACCTGATAAAATGACACCCGCTACGGTTAAGCCATGCGCCTTTGCGTAAGCAATCGTTAACACTGTATGATTTACTGTTCCTAATGTAGGACGAGCTACTACAATAAGAGGCAACTGTAATTCTTTTGCAAAATCAATTACTAAAGCATCTTCTGTATATGGGACAGCAAGCCCACCTGCTCCTTCTACAAATAAGCTATTAAACTCTTTTAATAGTTCATTATAGTAATCAGTAATTTCTTTTAACTTTACTACTCTTCCAGCTCTTTTCATGGCAAGTCTCGGAGCAAGTGGTTCTTCAATAGAATAAGGGCAAATTTCATTTTCTTGTGTCGGTACACCTGATAATGCTTTTAACCTTGCTGCATCTCCCTCAGGGTTTGATGCAACATGCCCACTTTGTAACGGTTTATACACCCCTACGTTATATCCTAATTCTCTAAATACACCTGCTATAGCACCTGCAACTACTGTTTTTCCAACTTCAGTATCCGTTGCTGTTATGAAAAAACCACTCATTATTCTCCCTCCGTAACATCCGAGATTGCCTTATATAAAATGCGTAACATATCATCAATCTCTTCAAAAGTAGAAGCAAGTGGCGGCATAAATACAATCGTGTTACCTAGCGGTCGTAAAATCATACCCAGCTCTCTTGAGCGTTTACATACTTGAACACCGATCCTCTCTGTCCAGTCAAACGCTTCTTTCGTTTCCTTATTCTTCACAAGCTCAATACCAACCATTAATCCGCACTGACGAATATCACCTACATGTTTATACGCAAAGAGCTTTTCTAATTGCGCTGCCACATAATCCGTTTTACGTGCCACTTCTTCTATTAAATTTGTTTTTTCATATAGTTCTAGATTCGCGATTGCTACCGCACACCCTAACGGATTGCCTGTGTAGCTATGTCCATGAAAAAATGTTTTTTGTTCTTCATATTCTCCTAAGAAGGTATTATATATTTCATCTGTCGTTACCGTAACTGCAATTGGTAAATATCCACCTGTTAAACCTTTCCCAGCAGTTAAAATGTCTGGCGTCACATTTTCATGTTCACACGCAAACATTTTCCCTGTACGCCCAAATCCAGTCGCTACCTCATCTGTAATAAATAATACATTGTACTTAGTACATAAATCGCGCAGTCCTTTTAAATATCCTTTTGGCATTGTAATCATCCCGCCAGCACCTTGCATTAATGGCTCTACAATGATGGCAGCTACTTCTTCATGCTTTTCTTTCAACAATTCTTCCATTTCTTCTAAATGGCTTTTTACAATTTCCTCCTTATTATTTCCGTAAGGAGAACGATATGTATATGGATACGGCATTTTAATCGCATCAAATAAGAGCGAACTATACACTTGGTGAAACAAGTCTATTGCTCCTACCGAAACAGCTCCAATTGTATCACCGTGATATGCTTCTTTTAATGTAACGAATCTTTGTTTCTTTGGTTTCCCTTTATGCTGCCAATATTGGAAAGCCATCTTAATTGCAATTTCAACAGCCGTAGAACCTGAATCAGAATAGAATACCTTCTTCAATCCATCTGGTACAACCTCAATAATTTTTTCTGCTAATAAAATAGATGGAACGTTAGCAAGTCCTAACATAGTAGAATGAGCAATTTTATTTAATTGCTCACGAATTGCTTCATCTAATTCCGGTACTTGATGTCCGTGAACATTTAACCATATAGATGAAACACCATCCCAATATTCATTACCATTTACATCGTATAGCTTTCTTCCCTCTCCACGTTCAATAATGACAGGATCTTCTTCTAAATAATCTTTCATTTGTGTAAATGGGTGCCATACGTAAGCTTTATTTTTCTCTGCTAATTCTTCATATGTATAAGATGATTTTTCAATCGTTTTACTTTTTATTGTCACAATTGCCACCCCTAATGTTAACTTATTTATAAATATAGTTAACATTAAATCCGAATGACTGTCAATTATTTTAAAATCAAATAGTTCTTAAAAAAGAACAACTTATCATACGATAAGTTGTTCTACTTTCCATGCTGTATCTTTCCAATTTCTAAAATAATTTCTTCATCTTTTTTCCCCTCTGTATCAATTCCAAGTTGCTTAGCGTGCTCAATTAATAAATCATGACGCTTCTCAAACCTAGCGGTATTTACTTCTTTCGTAACCTCTTCTTTTGTTTTCCCCTCAGTAGAAACTCCTAGTTTCTCTGCTGCTTTTTCCATTGATTTCTTCTCTTCTATTTCTTTTACTTTCTTCACTTCTGACTGTTGTATTTGCTTTTGTTTCAACTGCTGTGATTCAGCCGCAAAAGCTGTGTAAATTCCAGCACTTCCGCCAACGACTAGTAAGGTGGTAAAAAGAATTATTTTTTTCTTCACTCTTTCCTCCCCTTTCAAATTCATTATAACGTACAAAATTAGAGCTTTAAAACAATTATCCTTTATTTCCCTAAAAAAACATTTAATATTTTTATTGACATGTAAGATGAAAATATGATAAAAATTTAACTAACATCATATGAATCGGCGTTGATAGGATTTAGTAGTATTTCGATTTCTGATTTCAGAGAGCTGGTGGTCGGTGCGAACCAGTACAGAGCGAATTATGAATTACCCCCTGGAGCTTCTTTTACGAAACGTGAGGAGTAGTGAAAGACGGTTATAGACCGTTATGTCTAAAGAGTGGTGAAACGACACTGTTTCACAATTTAGGGTGGTACCGCGAATTTTTCGTCCCTGCATATATTGCAGGGGCGTTTTTTATTTTATAAGCGCATATCATATGACCCTTTATTTTGTGATACATTCATTTCACAAGCTAGGGTGGTACCGCGATTTCTTCGTCCCTGCATAATTATATGCAGGGACGTTTTTTTATCCAATCATTTCCGCATCATATAGAAGAACTAACAATTACCGGTAATTTGTCACAAAATTCTAAATTTTAGAAGGAAATATACAATATTGGCGAATTTTATATAAAAAAGAGCTATTTCACATTACTTAGGAGGGGAAAACAATGGTTTCAAAAATTGAGTCTGTTCTTTTAACAATTTTTATCTTTTTCTGTATTGGTTTTAGTGTTATTCAATTAGAAGTTTCACCACACATCCCAATTTTATTTGGTATCGTTCTTTTATTAGCATTTGGATTCTTAAAGAAAATCTCTTGGTCTACTATGGAGAAAGGGATGATTAGTAGTATTTCAGCTGGTATTCCATCTATATTTATTTTCTTACTTGTAGGTGTATTAATTAGCGTTTGGATCGCAGCTGGAACTATTCCGACTTTAATGGTATACGGCTTCCAACTTGTATCTCCAAAAATTTTCGTTCCAACTGTTTTTGTTGTTTGTGCAATTGTTGGAACGAGTATCGGTAGTGCTTTTACAACTGCTGCAACTGTAGGACTTGCCTTTATGGGAATGGGTACTGCCCTTGGATACGATCCAGCTCTTATTGCTGGTGCAATTATTTCTGGTGCATTCTTCGGAGATAAAATGTCTCCTTTATCTGATACAACAAACTTAGCGCCTGCTGTAACGGGTGTAGATTTATTTGAACATATTCGTAACATGCTTTGGACAACAGTTCCAGCTTTCATTATTGCTTTTATCGCATTTTTCATTTTAGGAAGCGGATCTGGTGGAAACGTTGATTTCTCAGCATTTATTAACACACTAGAAAAAAATGCAACGATTTCTATCGTTACACTGATTCCTATTTTATTACTGTTCCTATTCGCATTTAAAAAGGTACCCGCAGTTCCAACATTACTTGCAGGAATTGTGGTAGGGATTATTATTCTCTTTATTTTTAAACCTAGCACTTCTTTAGCTGATTTAATAAAAATTATGCAAGACGGTTACGTTTCTAAAACTGGTATCAAAGACATTGACAGCTTATTATCTCGCGGTGGCCTGCAAAGTATGATGATGTCAATTGCTCTTATTTTCCTAGCTCTTTGTATGGGAGGATTATTACAAGGAATGGGTATTATAGCGCAGCTGATGAATATTATCTCTAGCTTCGTAAAAACTAGTACACGCTTAATTATTTCTACTGCTTCAACTGCAATTGGTGTAAACTTCTTACTTGGTGAGCAGTACTTATCCATCGTTTTAACAGGACAAGCATTTGCTAATAAATACGATGAAGTCGGTTTAGAACGTCGTAATTTATCACGAGTATTAGAAGATGCTGGTACAGTAATTAACCCACTCGTACCATGGGGTGTCAGTGGCGTATTCTTAACAAACGTTCTTAGCGTTCCAACATTCGATTACCTGCCATACGCAATCTTCTGTTTAGCTTGTCCAGTCGTAACCATTATCGTCGGCTTTACTGGATTCGGTCTTTCATGGAAAAAAGAAAAAGCAGTACCAGTTTCATAATATAACAAAAAGGATTACCAAATCGGTAATCCTTTTTATATTTCTCGACTATCTATTCGCTTTCTTTCTTCTAAATAACATAAGTAATCCCGCTCCAACAAACGCAAGACCAGCTCCAATTGTAGAAGCAATACTTGCACCTGTTTTCGGTAAATCACGTTCATCTTTTTCAGCTTCTTTATTTTCACTTACAGTTGTTGTTTCTTTTGTATTTTGATCATCTGTTGTAGTTTGTCCAGATCCAGTAGTGTTTCCATCTTGCTTTGGTTCATTACCATTATTACCTTCTTCTGTTGGTGGTGTTGGTTTTTCTTCATTACCTGTTGGCGGTGTTGTTGGGTTTTCTCCATCACCTTTTGGTGGTGTTGTTGGATTTCCTTCACCAGTTTCTTTATCATCATTCTTCTTCGTTATATCAATTGCATATTTAGCAAATTCATTTTCAGATGGTCCAACATATGAAATCTTTCCATCTGCCTTTATATACTTTTGTGCATTTGGTGAAGAATCAAATGTTGTATTTAATTTATCTGCAACAATCGGTTTAAACGTCCAATTTTGATCAGCTGCTGGATTAATAACTGGTGTTTCTTGCATATACTTCACAATAATTTGACGTGTTTCATCTTGCGATTGGTAAATAACTTCTCCTTTACTTACACCAGGGAACGTTTTACTGCTACCGCGATAATTATTTGTAGCAACGATGAACTTTTGATCATCAGCTACTGGCTTACCTTCATATGTCATATTTACAATACGATTCGTATTTGCATTTACAACTTTTCCATCTTTATCGTATTTCGCCGGTTGTGTTACATCAATTTCGTATTTTAAGCCATCTAAAATATCGAAGTTATATGTAGGATAGCCTATATTTACTAACGGCTGTTCTTCTGTTTTCTTTGGATCAATTTGATTAAACTGACCTGCAGACATTTCAAGCCATTCTTTCACTTGTGCCCCATTTACTTTTACAGCATATAACGTATTTGGATATACGTATAAATCTGCAACGTTTTTAATCGCTAACGTTCCAGCTGGAATATCAGTATAATATGTTGCACCGTTTCGGCCACCTGCTTTAAATGGTGCACCTGCAGATAAAACCGGAATATCTTTAATCTTTTCATACTCTGGTTTTTTAAGTTCTTGTTCTACATACCATTTTTGCGCATTTGTCACAATTTGTACGGAAGGATCATCTTGTACTAATGAAAAATAACTATTAATTGGTGCAGTTGTTTTACCTACAGCTGTATTCACATAATCGATTGTCGCTTGATGATCATCTTTAATTTCATTAACTAGTTTTTGATCAGATTCTACTAATGGATTACCTTTACTATCAGCAATCGGACGAAGTTGCGGCTTAGACTGATCTTTTTGCACTTCCCATTTTCCGTTTACCTTTTTCAATTGCATATCAATAATACCTAAGTTACTACCAAAAACACCAGGCATTACAACTGGAACACCATTAAATACATCCTTCACTTCGGTATGTGAATGTCCCATTAATACTGCATCTACGCCAGGAACTTGTGTTGCTAAATAAAACGATGCATTTTCCATTCCTTCGTTGTATCCACTCTTATCAACACCTGAATGCGCTAGTGCAACTATAATATCCGCACCTTGCGCCTTCATTTCCGGAACTAATTTTTTCGCTGTTTGCACAATATCTTTTGCCTTTACTTTTCCTTCTAAATTCGCTTTATCCCAATTCATAATTTGTGGTGGAACAAATCCCATTACACCAATTTTCACTATTTGTTTTTGGCCTGCTTCATCCACTACTTCTTTCTCTAAAATATGATATGGTCTATCAAAGTAATGCTCGTCATTCTCATCATTACCATCATGGTCATCTATATAGACATTCGAGTTAATAACCGGGAAATCCGTTTTTTCAATCACTTTGTTTAGGTAATCTAAACCGTAGTTAAATTCATGATTCCCAAGAGAGATGACGTCATACTTCATTAAATTCATTAAACGATATAATGGATGTGTATAACTAGGATCCACACGATTCTTCGGATCTTTTATTTTATTCGCTACATAATCTCCAAGCGGTGTCCCTTGTAATGCATCCCCATCATCAAATAGGACAGAGTTTTTCGCTTCTTCACGTGCTTTATTAACAAGTGTTGCCGTTTGTACGAGACCTACTTTATTATCTGTTTTCGTTTGATAATAATCGTAATTCATTAAGTTAACGTGAATATCTGATGTTTCTAGAATTCGTAAGTTAACTGTACTCTCCCCAGTGTTCTCATCTGCATGAGCTGTTGCTGGCATTACTTGCGGTGCTATAACACCAATCGCAAGAGTTGCTCCAGCTAGCATTTTTTTTGACTTTTTCACAAAAAATCCCCCTTATACAATTACCAGAAATAATGAAATGAATCCCTATCTGTCTCTAACCACATACCTTTTTTCTTCTATTAGAGACACAATTTTCATTTCACCCTGCGCTAACGAGTAGTCCCCTTAAACGCCCGATTGATGATGACTAACAATTAATAGGAAATAAAGCTCCCACTAATTAAAGTTTCACCTTATCTGACATTATCATATATAAAGTTCTTTCCTATCGTCAATATTTTTTGACAAACTTCAACAAATTTTCTGTAAAGTTATTATAAACTTTTCATAAACATATAATATGCCCTTACATTGCTAATACTGCTGAATATGATACAATTACCAATTACAAGGAGGATGAATTTATGAAAAAAGTCATCTTAACAATTGTTTGTCTCCTCCTTCTGATCATTTCTTATTCTTATTTTGAAAAGAACGACGAGACAAAACAAAATGAATCTGAAGAAAAAACAGAAAAAACATCTGCTCCAAATTGGATTGATAAGCAAACAAACGAATCTTTTTATCATCTTGTATTAGGTGATTCACTCGCTAAAGGATATGGATCGACACAAGGTGGGTTTGCTGAATTAGCTTCTAAGCAAATAGAAGCACAAATTCACAAACCAATTACAGTAGAAAACCTTGGGGTAAACGGTCTTACAACAGATCGTCTCGCAAAAAAAGTTCAATCAGAAGATGTAAAGGAAAAAATTAGAGCAGCAAATATAATTACAATTAATATTGGAGGAAATAATTTATTTCGTTTAAATCGTGATGTTGGTGTTATAGATGGTATAAAAATGTTAAATAAAGAAAAAGCCCATTTTGAAGCGGATATAAAAAGTATTGTAAAGACAGTTCGAGATCAAAATCCTGACGCTTTACTCATTCTCTCAGAACTCTATAATCCGTTACAACTCGATGACTCCATCGCAAGTTATGCAGATATGTTTTTAGATGGCTGGAATGAATCTGTTTATTCCATTTCCAAAGCAAATCAACCATCTATCGTTTTACCAATTCGCAAATTAATATCGAATGATAAAAAAGAGTTATTATTTGACCAAGTACACCCAAATGATAACGGCTATGCGATTATTGCCAATACATTTACAAAGCAAGTGTTATCCTACAAATATTAAAGCGACCATGAAACAATTCTATTTTTATAACATGTCTTTTTTGTTACAATGATAGTGGAAGGGGGCCTTTATATGGAATCACGCGAGTGGGAACGTATTGTTGATCATCTTCTTTCGCTAGTGCCTCTTTTTTATCGCAAATTTATGCTTCCTGGAGAATTTTCTTCTCAAAGACATATGCCGCCATCACATACACAAGTATTACTGCTTTTGCATGAAAACGGCACATTAGCAGTTTCCGAAATCGGCAAGCGGCTAGCGATTTCACGGCCTAACATGACACCTCTATTAAACAAACTTATTCAAGAAGAACTAATAGAGCGTCATTATAGCGAAAAAGATCGACGGGTCATTTTAATTTCTCTAACAGCTGAAGGGAAATTATTAGTAAATCAGTATCAGCAATTCATTTTAGACAAACTAAAAGAAAATTTCCAAACATTATCTGAGGAAGAGCGCGAAAAGCTCATTCATTCTCTTCAAACCATTCAAAATTTAATTTTGAAAACAAACGTATAAAGCTGCTTCTAAATAGAAGCAGCTTTATGATTCGTAATAGTTACCATAGTATACATTGGAATATGGCCATGTTGTTAAATATGGTTTTTTTTCCTGCGTAGGCTGTTGTGTTGGTAATTGTGGTATTTGTGATAATTGCTGTAATTGTTGTTGCCGATATAATTCGTATTGTCTACTCGTATCATAAACCGGATAATAACTTACATATGGATATACTTGAGGTACGTAATAATAATACATTATCCTCTCCTCCTTTTTCTTAAACATATTCAAAGGAGAAAATGAATGTGACATTGTTTATAATTGTACAAGTGGTTCTCTCACTCGTTTCTTCCTTTTCTTCAAACGTAACTTACGGTTCTTTTCGTATAAATAATGCACAACGAAATATGAAATGAGACCAAACCCAACTCCTAAAATCGTCATTCCAATTAATACATACACTTCACTTTGTAATAAGCTCTTTAATATCGTAAAAATGTGACTTGAAAACAAGTCCGATATCGTAAATGGTTCATGTTGAATTTTCTGTACATGAAATGGATAAATCATTTTTCCTAGCGCATACGCAAGCGGAAATAAAAATACTGGGAGAAACGATATTTTCCCAATAATATTGCCAATAACTGCCGCAGGAAAAGATCCCTTTGCTAACCTGACGATTGGATAAAATATTACATATACGAGCGATGCCGTATAAATGACTAACATTTCTAAGCCGAATCCTATAGCAAACCCTAACGATACTTTCTTTGCGCCTTCTGGCGATCGAAGCAACTTATAATATTGAAACTTTAATATTCTCCACATCCGCTGAAAAAACGAATATGTTTTCTTAGTTGTTTTCACCCTCATCATCTCTTTAACTATATTTTTATATGTAGTATGTCCTTACACACTCTGAACAACAAATTTAGTTTTCTCTTTTATTATAAATGATATCAAAATGGTTAACCAAATATACATCCAACATTTTAATATAAAAAAACCTCCCTTTTAGGAAGGCTCTTCTACATTTTTAAATAAACTCACTAATAACGCTTTTTGAGCATGCAATCGATTACCAGCTTGCTCAAAGACGATAGACTGTGGTCCATCTATAATTTCTCCTGTTACTTCTTCTTCACGATGGGCAGGTAAACAGTGTAAGAAACGATATGTTTGCTTCGCATGCTTAACAAGTTCGTCATTGATTTGGTAAGGTTGAAATAAAGTATATTTCTCTTTTTCGCCCTCTTGCCCCATGCTCATCCAAACGTCAGTATAAATGAAATCTGCTTCATTCACCGCTAATTCAGGATCATGCAAAACTTCAATTTCAGCTCCTGTTTCCTTGGCAATCGCTAACGCTTTTTTTACAATCTCTTCATTCGGTTCATATCCTACAGGCGTTGCAACAGTCATATGCATTCCGACTTTTGCACTCGCTAGCAACAATGAATGACATACATTATTTCCGTCACCTACGTAAGCCAATTTTATTCCTTTAAATGTATTTGTTTCTTCATATATCGTCATGAGGTCTGCCAATGCTTGACAAGGATGATGATCATCCGTTAAACCGTTAATAACAGGAATACTCGATTCTTTTGCAAGCTCTTCTACATCCGCGTGTGAAAATGTACGTATCATGATCCCGTCAATATACTGTGATAATACTTTCGCAGTATCTGAAACGGTTTCTCCTCTTCCCATTTGCATCTCTTTCCCACTTAAAAACATACCATGTCCCCCGAGTTGTACCATTCCCGCTTCAAAAGATACACGAGTACGAGTTGAATGCTTATCAAAAATAAGCCCTAATATTTTGCCTTGTAATAAAGGCTCTTGCTTATTCTTTTTTAAATATATAGCGAACTCAATTAATGAAATGATTTCTTCTTGCGTCAATTCTTCTAATGTTAAAAGATCTTTCGTATTTAATTTTGGTACTTGTACAGTTGACATGAAACTTCCCCCTTATATAATTGATACGTTTTTTGTAAAAACTACTTTTTTTATTATATATACTGCCTGTTCTAACTCTTCATTCGTGACAATGAGTGGCGGTAATAGTCTTATAACATTAGGCCCTGCTTGTAATACGAGAAGTCCTTCGTTTTCTAGTTGCTCTATAAAACTTGCAACTTCATGCTTACACTCAATCCCAATCATAAGCCCTTTACCACGTATATTTTGAATACATTCGACATGCTGTAATTCCTCTTGCAACTTCTGTAATACGTACTCGCCCTTTTCCTTTACTTCTTTTAAAAACGATGGTTTCTTAGTTATTTGCAATACTTCTTTCGCTGCAGCCATTGCAATATAATTTCCACCAAACGTTGAACCGTGTGATCCTGCAGGAAACGATGTTCCAAGTTCTTTCCGGCCAATCATTGCTCCGACAGGAATCCCATTCCCAAGTGCCTTTGCAACGGTAACGATATCAGGCTCTATTCGCACTTGTTCATAAGCGAATAGTGTTCCAGTTCTTCCTATCCCCGTTTGAACTTCGTCTATAATAAATAAGGAACCGAACTTATTACATAATGTTTCAATCTCTTTCAAAAAAGATAGATCAGCAGGTATTACTCCTCCCTCTCCTTGAACAACTTCTACCATTACCGCCGCAACTTCTTCATTCATTACTTCCTCTAATGCTTTAATATCGTTAAAAGGGATATGTAAAAAAGATGGAAGTAATGGACCAAATCCTTCTTTTACCTTATCTTGGCCCGTTGCACTCATCGTTCCAAATGTTCTACCGTGAAAAGACTGCTGGCATGTTACGACGAGAGATTTTCCAGTATGCTTACGTGCTAACTTTAAAGCCGCTTCATTTGCCTCTGCCCCACTATTACAGAAAAACACATAATCTAATGCTCTATTTTCTGTTAATAATGACGCAACTTCTTCTTGTAAGCTGTTTGTAAACAGGTTAGATATATGCCATATATCATCAAGTTGCTCTTGTACACTTTTGAAAACAGTAGGGTGACAATGTCCTAAATTACATACGCCAATTCCTGATGTAAAATCTAAATATTGCTTACCTTTATTATCAATAACTTTCGTTCCAGTTCCCTTTACAAACTCAATAGTTCTTCTGCCATACGTTTGAAAAAGATGACTCGTCATACAATACTCACACCTTTCGTTACCGTCGTTCCAATACACTCTCCCGTAACCTCAGTAAAATCTTTTGTACCATTCACAATACTTATCTTTTGCACTCCCATTTTTAATGATGCTAGTGCCGCCTGTACTTTCGGAATCATCCCACCTGTAATAACACCTGTTTCTATAAAAGTAGCAATTTCAGATTCATCCGTTTCCTTTACCAAATTCCCTTCATGTAATATTCCATCTACATCCGTAATAAAAACAAGCTCTTTTGCCCCTAACGCGGCCGCAATCCCAGCTGCAGCATTGTCCGCATTTATGTTATAAATTTCATTACCATTTACCCCGATTGGAGCAATAACAGGAATATAATTCATATTCATTACCCCTTTTAGTAAGGACGTTTCGACATAACTTACTTCTCCCACATATCCTATCTCCTCGTTGACAGGTTGAATTTGAAGTAAATTGCCGTCACACCCTGAACAACCTACCGCAAGTAAATTGTGCTTTTGTAAATTCATTACGAGTTTTTTATTCGTACTTCCGCATAGCACCATTTGAACAATATCCATAACTTCTTTTGGTGTTACGCGTAATCCATCTCTTTTTTCTACGTTGATGTTACAATCTTTTAATTTGGCATCAATTTCTGGCCCACCACCATGGACAATCACTACTTTATACTTCTGCTGTAATTTCTTTATACAATCAAAAAACACATCATTTAATTGATCCAACATACTACCGCCGCATTTCACTACAATATAATCGCTCATCTTCCCTCTCCTTATGTACGATAACAAGCGTTTATTTTCACATATTCATAGCTTAAGTCACAGCCCCAAGCTGATCCTGTCTCTTCTCCTAAATGTAAATACACATCAATCATAATTTCATGTTCTTTTAATTTCATTTCCATTTCCTCTTCAGAAAACATTTGAGGTTCACTATTTTTCAGCACCGTAATAGATTGAAGAGTAATATCAATTGTATTTGGGTTAATCGTGACTTCACTTTGTCCAATACTGCTAATAATTCGCCCCCAGTTTGGGTCTTCACCATGTATTGCTGTTTTCACAAGACTCGAACCGACTATTTTCTTTGCAATTTTCTTTGCCTCTTCATTCGTTCGAGCTCCTAACACATTTACTTCTATTAACTTCGTAGCGCCCTCACCATCTTGTGCGATTTTTTTCGCTAAATCTTCACATACCTTCTGTAAAGCAAATACGAAAGTTTCCCAATCTGCATGTTCCATATTGATTGGTTTCGTTTCTGATAATCCACTTGCCATAACGATGACCATGTCATTCGTAGAAGTATCTCCATCTACCGTAATTTGATTAAATGTACGATTCGTTATTTGTGATAATGCTGTTTGCAATTCTTCATGTTCTATATTGGCATCTGTCGTAATAAAACTAAGCATCGTTGCCATATTCGGATGAATCATCCCTGAACCTTTTGCAACACCAGCAATCGCCACTTTCTTCCCATCAATAATCATTTCATAGCAAGTTTCTTTCGTTATAAGATCCGTCGTTAAAATTGCTTCCGAAAAAGAATATGATTCACTTTCTTCCTTCGTCGGTATAAGAGTTGCAACTCCCTTTCGGATTATATCCATCGGCAGCGGAACACCAATTACACCTGTTGAGGCTATTGCAACGTAGTTTTCTTTCATCCCAAAATGTTCTGCCCCTAATGCGCGCATCTCGTAAGCATCTTGCAATCCTTTCATTCCTGTACAAGCATTTGCATTTCCACTATTAACGATAATAGCTTGTAATTTCCCCTCAGCCGTTATACTATCCTTCGTTACTTGCAAGGGGGCTGCTTGTATTTGATTCGTTGTATACACAGCGGCACATGATGCTGGTACATCACAAACGATGGCACCTAAATCCTTTTTCTCCTTTTTCAAACCATTTGCAGTACCAATTGCCGAAAAGCCTTTCGGCGTTACAATTGAACCATTTTCTAATTTTGTAATAGACGCTACTTTAATCATCATGTCCCCCTTATGGATAAAGCGGCATATGTTGTAAACCTGTTGTCTCTTCTAGTCCCGCTATTATGTTTGCATTTTGCATCGCTTGCCCAGCCGCGCCTTTCATCATATTGTCTATAACAGAAACGACCGTAACTCTTTCTGTTCTTTCATCGTAAGCTATGCCAATATCACAATAATTTGAGCCTCTCACTTCCTTTGGACTTGGAAATTTGCCTTGCGTACAAATTCGGATGAAAGGCGATTGTTCATACGTTTCTTCATACAATTTTTGAAGTTGCTTTATTTCCATCTTTTGTTTTACTTTTGCATAAAGTGTAATCATGATTCCTCGTGATATCGGTATTAAATGTGTGCTAAATGTAATTGGCTGTAATTCACTATTCCATTCTGTAAGCATTTGCTCAATCTCTGGAACGTGCTGATGCTGGTTTACTTTATAGATATGTAAGTTATCGTATAGCTCAGGAAAATGAGTCATTGTTGTTGGTGTTTTTCCTGCTCCTGATACCCCTGATTTCGCATCAATAATAATCGAATCTTCTTCAATCATGCCGCTACGTACTAACGGCGCTATCGCTAGCAATGTGGCTGTAGCAAAACATCCTGGGTTTGCAATTAAATTTGCATTTTGAATCTCAGACCTTTTCCATTCACTTAACCCATACACTGCTTTTCTAAGAATTTCTTCTTTCGCTGCTGGCCTTTTATACCACAGTTCATATGACGAAGGATCTATCATACGAAAGTCTCCAGATAGGTCAATTACTTTTAAACCTTCTGCTAATAACTTGGGAGTTAACTTCGCCGATACTCCTGCTGGTGTTGCTAGAAATACAATTTCTGCTTCTTTCCCTATTGTCTCCACATCAATTTCTTGTAACGTATGAACGAGAACATTTCGAAGGTGTGGATATACATTTGTTATACACTCACCAACTTGTGAAAAAGAATGAAGAGATGCTATAGAAAAATATGGATGTTGTTCTAATAAACGAATTAACTCAATGCCCCCATATCCAGTGGCTCCAATAATTGCGACTTTCATAAGTTCCTCCTCATATTGATTCTTTAAATTAAGTATGATTATAATATTGTATATTTATAGAGTCAATTAAATATTTATAAATTTTTAAAACTAAAAAAACTTAATTTTACTAGAAAAACAATATGCACAACCGAATTTTTATACACAAATAGTGCATGGTAGTTTTTTTATTTCACTTCAAGTACAATAAAACAATACATACGTACATACAGGCGGGAAAAAATATGAACGAAAAATTAATTGAGAAAATGATTATAAAAAGTTTTCAACAATATCAATGCAGTCCAATATCAAAAGAAGATCGGGAAATGCTAGTGAAACATATTCAAACGGTGACTCATTCAAATATTGAAATTGATTTATACGAGGAGATTGAGGATATTGTTTATGATTATGTGACTGGAAAACAATAAAAAATAGGAGATTTCCATGTGGAAATCTCCTATTTTTTACTTAATGATTTACCTGCTACACGTTCAAATAAACCTGGGAATAAAGCATAAAGTTTCGGGCCAATTCCCATCCACTTCGGTAAGTTTACTTCACGTTTTTTCGTGTGCATCGACTTTACGATTTGTTCTGCTACGTATGTTGGTTTTAACATGTAACGTCCCATATTCTTTACATATGTACCAGATTGATCCGCTATTTCAAAAAAGTTTGTATCTATCGGACCTGGATTAATTGCTGTAACATAAATATGTGTATTCGCTAATTCCATGCGTAAACTATTCGTAAAACCTAATACAGCATGTTTCGTTGCTGCATAAGCACTCGATTTCGGAGTTGCAATTTTTCCAGCAAGTGAAGCAATATTAATAATATGTCCTTCGTTCTTGTTTACCATATAAGGTAGTACCGCTTTCGTACATGCTACTAATCCAAATACATTTACTTGGAACATATCTTTTACTTCATCCATTGACGCATCTTCAAACGTTTTAAAAATACCAAATCCCGCGTTGTTTACTAATATATCAATACGTCCTACTTCTTGTAATACCTTTGAAAAAACAGACTGTACTTCTATCTCTTCACTTACATCTAATACATAATAATAGCAAGGCGTATTATAAGTTTCTTTAATTTTGTCTACTAACGCTTGTAGTTTCTCTTCTGTTCGAGCCATTAATACGGGAGTCGCTCCCTGTGCTGCAACTTGCATTGCAACTTGCTCACCAATCCCACTAGAAGCACCTGTAATGACGATTACTTTATTTTGTAAACGTCCTGTCATTGCTGTCACCTACTTTGCATAATAAATCAATCGTTGCGATGACTCATCAATCATCACTTGTTGATTATATGCTAAATAGTCCAATTGTCCAACCGTTTCTGAAATAGTAAGTGGTAACTGTTCTTTATATAATACCGGAAATAGTTTTACACATACTTCAAATGCTGTCATTGGTTTTTCCTTTAATAACTCAAGCACTTTAAAAGCACGTGTTTCTTGCTTTTGTAATCTCGTTTCAATAAGTTGTTTCACATTTAGAACATCTTCCCCATGCCCTGATAAAATGCGTGAAATATTCATTTCGCTTAAACGCTGTAATGTTTGATTATATTGTAGTAATGGGCGTGCCCGCTCTGTTTGCCCTTCATATGGCGGTTCTAGTATTGGATTCGAAGAAATATGACTAATGAGAGCATCTCCACCAATTAATATTCCATCAGATTCTCTATATAAAGAAATATGAGTAGAAGCATGACCTGGTGTTTCAAGTACTATAAATCCAGGCAAAGAATCAATACGATCTCCTTCTCTGACAGTATGCGTTAACGATCTATTACAAGAATATTTAAGTGTCCTCGTCGTCAATAACGACTCGTCTTTCAAAAATGCTGCTGGCACACCAAACTGTAAGGCCGTCTCTCTAAAAAATTCATGATACCGCTTTAAAAATTCTGGATTTTGTGTAATCCAAGGCTCATTCCAAGGATGTCCAATAATATTCGTCTTCTCAGAAAATATATTTAAAAGTCCACAATGATCTGCATGATGATGCGTAATGACTACTGTTTCAATTTCTTCTATCGTATGCCCTAATGCACCTAATTGACTTTCTAACGCATTCCTTGCCTCTTCTGTATTCGTCCCTGTATCAATTAATGTTAATGTCTCCCCCTCAACTAAAAACACATTCACAGTTTCCACTGCAAATGGTACAGGAATCTCCATTCGGTGAATCGCCGTCATGCTTAGCCCCCCTGTCTCTTTCCGGTTCAAAAATGAATACTTCTTCAGTTTACAACTTCTATATATATTTGTCATTATTTTCAGACAAAAAGAGGTGTTTCCTATAAAAAAACGAATGTATGTACATTTATAAGAATTTCTAACCAAAATTAAAGGAGGAACATCATGTCTATTCAAAACATTTCCTTTCTCGGTGCAGGCTCTATTGCCGAAGCTATTATTGGTGGCTTGTTACATGCAAATGTCGTTAAAGGTGAACAAATTACTGTAAGTAATCGTTCTAACGAGACAAGATTACAAGAGCTACATAAAAAATACGGTGTCAAAGGTACTCATAATAAAAAAGAATTACTTACTGATGCAAATATTCTTTTTCTAGCAATGAAACCAAAGGATGTTGCAGAGGCGCTTACCCCTTTTAAAGAATACATAAATAATAACGTGCTTATTATTTCATTACTAGCAGGTGTTTCTACTGACTCAATTAGAAAACTACTTCAAAAAGACATTCCAATTATTCGTGCAATGCCAAATACATCCGCAGCCATTTTAAAATCAGCTACCGCTATCTCCCCTTCAAAACATGCAACAGCGGAGCATATTCGCACTGCAACATCTTTATTTGAAACGATTGGTCTCGTCTCTGTTGTAGAGGAAGAAGATATGCATGCTGTCACTGCATTATCCGGAAGTGGACCTGCTTATATTTATTACGTAGTGGAAGCTATGGAAGAAGCTGCAAAAAATATTGGTTTAAAAGAAGATGTTGCAAAATCACTTATTCTTCAAACGATGATTGGTGCTGCTGAAATGCTAAAAGCAAGTGACAAACACCCTTCTATTTTGCGAAAGGAAATTACTTCTCCTGGTGGAACTACCGAAGCAGGTATTGAAGTATTACAAGAACATAAATTTCAACAAGCACTTATTTCTTGTATTACACAGGCAACGAAACGATCACATAACCTTGGAAAAACATTAGAACAACTAACAAAAGAAAAATAGAAAAAGGAGCTCAAGTTTATTTGAGCTCCTTTTTCTATAATTACACTTAGTTATTGTTCTTCCCAAAAATCTCTTCTTGCAGGCGACGACCAGTTGGCGTTGCTGCAAGTCCACCTTCTGCTGTTTCACGAAGTGCTACTGGCATCGTTTGTCCGATTCTAAACATTGCCTCAATTACTTCATCACATGGAATTGTACTCGTTACACCAGCTAATGCTAAATCTGCTGAAATCATCGCATTTGCAGCTCCTGCTGCATTACGTTTTACACAAGGTACTTCTACAAGTCCTGCAACAGGATCACACACTAAACCAAGCATGTTCTTTAATGAAATTGCCATCGCTGTAGCTGCTTGATCTTGTGTTCCACCAGCCATCTCAACTGCAGCTGCAGCCGCCATTCCACTTGCTGAACCAACTTCAGCTTGGCATCCTCCCGCTGCACCAGAAATACAAGCGTTATTCGCAACAACCATACCGAAAGCTCCTGCTGTAAATAAGAATTCAATCATTTCTTCACGTGTAGGCTGCAATTTTTCTCTTAGTGCAAATAGTACACCTGGCACTGTTCCAGCAGACCCTGCTGTTGGTGTTGCACAAATAATTCCCATCGCCGCGTTTACTTCATTTGTTGCAACAGCTTTGCTTACTGCGTCCAAAATCGTATCTCCTGATAAGCCTTTTCCGCTCTTCATATACGCTTGAACTTTTACAGCATCTCCACCAGTTAAACCAGTTGGTGATTTCACGCCGCGAATACCACGTTCTACTGCTTGCTCCATCACTACTAAGTTCTTTTCCATACCAGCAATTACTTCTTCACGTGAAATACTTCTTGTTTCCATTTCACATTGAATCATAATTTCTGCGATTTTTACATTTTGTTCTTTAGCTTGCGCCACTAGTTCCGCTGCGTTCCGAAACATGGTGTGTCCCCCCTGCAATTATTCCATAATAGTTACTTGACAAATATTTTGTTGCGCTTTTATTTCTTCAATTACTTCATCTGCTAATAATTCATCTGTTTCAATGACCATAAGTGCTCTTCTTCCTTTTTCTTTACGAGAAACACTCATTGTACTAATGTTAATCTCATGTTTCGCAAGGATTGAAGCTACCGCTGCAATAGCACCGAAGCGATCGTTATTTACAATAAGTAGTGCTGGGCTCGTGCCTGATAATTGAAGATCGAATCCGTTTAATTCTACAACTTCAATTTTACCGCCACCAATTGAGCAAGCAACAACTTCAATTTCATCTTCACCTTTATACAAACGAATTCTCGCTGTATTTGGGTGAGGTGCATTGGCATCTTCTTCAATGAATTCCACTTCAATTTCGCGCTCTTTTGCTATTTCTAGCGCCTCTGGAATACGTAAGTCATCTGTTTCAAATCCTAATATTCCACCGATTAGTGCTACATCCGTACCATGCCCTCGATACGTCTTTGCAAATGATCCATATAACGAAATGCTTACTCTTTCTGGTTCATGACGAAACAGCTGGCGAGCAACTTGCCCCATTCTTGCTGCGCCTGCTGTATGTGAACTTGATGGTCCAATCATAACTGGACCGATAATATCAAATACTGAGCGATACTTCATCATAACTCCCCCTAAACCTCTATGAAAAAAATTTATTCTACTATTCTATTAAGCTGCTACATCTGTCGCTTTTCCAGTTGTACCACGAATTTGTTCTGCTGTACGAATTGGATAGTTTTTGAATAAAAGTAATCCAATATAACCTGAAATAATACCAGTTATCATAATACATAAGAATCTTAGCATTATTTTCATTTAAAAATGATACAAGATAATCCACAATAAAGTCTGGTAGCAATCCAAAGTTTAACACAGAAGCCATTGCAAGCATAGCATAAACAAGTGATATAACCATTGCTAATGCAACTAAATTTGCACCCGCTATTCCGCCTATACTACCTGCTGATGTTCTGAACTCTTTTAAAGAGTGGTGTACCAATTAAATCTCCACCACCTTATTAATAAAAAGCTTCTACTAAGGAACTCGCAATAGATACACTTGCTAATCATATCGTTTAGCTAAAAAGTGAAAAAGACTTATGACAAATAATAGTAATATCTTTCCTATTATAATTCTCGTGTTACTCTCTCATGATTTAGTCAACTTCACTTGTTACGATAATGACTAAAATACATGTGACTTATCATAAATTATAATCTGCCCTCATTATAGCTTGTTTTTTATAAAACGCTTACTTTTGTTGAATTTTAAAAGTTCTGAATAAAAGTCCATTTCTGCTATTTGTATCACTTGTATGTCATCTGACTTATATAACAGTTTTTCTAAATAATCATTATTTCGTATTTTTATCCTATATATTCAAACCATCCTAATTTTCTGTATCATCCAAGTATAAGTATAAAATAATAACAGTTTTATTTTTAAATTTTTTTAAACATAAAAAAATGGTAACCCGCCGTTACCATTTTTTACGAAATTATCATTTTTCTACTGGGAATGATTTCAAATCTGTCGCTATTTCTGTATTAGAAAACAACTCTCTAGCCTCTTTCAATAATTCCTTATATGTATCTCCTTGATAGCGAGAACTAATGTGAGTTAATATTAGTCGCTTCGCATTTGCCTGAAGTGCAATGCTCGCAGCTTGCTTAGATGTAGAATGAAAATAATCATACGCTTGTTGCTCATCTTCTGCTGCGAAAGTCGCTTCATGGACAAGTACATCTGCATCTTGCGCAAGCTCCCTACTCGCTTCGCAATATCGCGTATCACCTAAGATAGTAATAATTCTTCCTTTTTGAGGTGGGCCGATAAACTCATTTCCATTTAATATCGTGCCATCCTCTAATTCAACTACTTCACCATCTTTTAAACGTTTAAAGATTGGACCTGGTTTCACACCCATCTCAAGCAACTTATCAACTAAAAGAGCACCTTGTATATCTTTCTCTACAATACGATATCCAAAGCATTCTATACCGTGTGACAATCTTTTCGTTTCTACATAAAATTCATTATCTTCAAATACGGTACCTTCTTCTGTTATCTCCACAACTTCAAGTGGATATTTCACATGTGTCGTACTTACCGATAATGCCACTTCAATAAATTGTTTAATTCCTTTCGGTCCATACACCGTTAAAGGCGTAGTTCCTCCTTGAAATGAACGGCTACCTAATAAACCAGGCAACCCAAAAATATGATCGCCATGTAAATGCGTAATAAATATTTTTTC
This sequence comes from Bacillus cereus group sp. BfR-BA-01347, assembly GCF_022663835.1. NCBI lineage: Bacteria > Bacillati > Bacillota > Bacilli > Caryophanales > Bacillaceae > Bacillus > Bacillus cereus group sp. BfR-BA-01347. The sequence continues at coordinate 50,116 of NZ_JAKUGG010000002.1, forward strand.
AATGCGGCGCGGACGTACAGATGTATGTAATATTTGATGTTGCGTGGCCTCACCACAATCAAATAACCAAGTTTGTCCTCGTTCTTCTAACAATTGTAAAGCAATTGCTGAAACGTTCCTTCCTTTTGAAGGAACACCTGCACCAGTTCCTAAAAATACAAATTCCACTTTCTTTCCTCCAGCTCTAAATATACTCTATCTCTCATCTTACGGAATGTTATTTCAAATGGCAAATTGAATTTACATAACGAAACATCTAGACAACTATATAACACGAACGTTATACTTAAAAAATTTAGCTATCGTTCGTTTTTTGTGTTAAAATAATTATACTACATTTTAAGGGAGCGTTTTATTATGAAAGAAGTATTTCGTTTACAAACTGATTTTTCATCTTCATTTGATCGCTGGGTAAGTTCTTTCGTGTCTGATCACCCAGCACAATTAGAATGGACAACTTTAAAGGAATTAATCCATGAATATACAACATCACATACAAATGATACGTTACCAGCATATATTTCTTCAGCTTTAACATATTACGCCCAACGCGTTTCAACTACAAACAGTTCAGAGATTGTTATTTTTGAAAACCCTACAATCTCGTAATCTATAATAAAAAAAGCACTAGTTACAGTGCTTTTTTTATTTATACTTATTTAACAAATAATCATATTCCGTCCAAAAGTCGGTATACATACTTCGCTCAAACTCATTTGAAATTATCTTTTCACTTGATTTATTAAATAATTCTTTTGCTTGTAGTGCAAAAGAAACAATTTGTTTTCTATATTCATTTTCATTCAATTCTATATGAAGTCCTTCATAGTATATAGCCTTTTGATTAGTAGAAATAACTTTGACAAAGTCCTTTAAAATCACGTTTTCACCTATATGGTTTATAGTCCAATGAATTGAAATTGGGCATCCTAACATTAACATAGTGCCACATCCGTGCAAAATAAGCCCCTCTTCATTTTCAATATCACAAATATATTCTTTATCTAAAGTTCGTAACAAAGCTAAAGCTGATTCACTTATTCCCCATTCCTCATCCATACCTGTCTGCGTAATAATCGTTCCAGCCACATTTAAATATATTTCTCCATGAGAACATAAATCTTCCTGCTCATTAAACAACCATTTTTGATTTTCAATTAAAGATTTATTTTTTAATCAATCTTCTTTGACAGGGGAAGCACTTCCTGTAGAAAAATACGAACACTGCTACCATACAGAAAATAAGCATATCTTACCGAAAAACATGAAAAAAATTACAATCCACTCGATACGGAAAACCTTTGCTTCATGGGAACAAATATTGTAAGTGGTAGCGCAAAAGCTGTTGGCATCTCAACAAGTACCGATACGTATTTCCGCTCTTTAGCAAATAAGGTAATTGGAAAGCGTGTAGAAACAAGCTTTGATAAAGGTGTAAACAAAGTAAGCTGGCTCTTAATTACATTCATGCTTATTATGGCAATCGGGATTTATATTCCATTCTCATCACTTGGTGCCTGTATAATAGGAAAGGTGTCATGATTTTACTACTTCATGACACCTTCTACATAAACTTATTTTCTAACTTTTGTTGAAACGACTTCTCTTGCTTACGTAGTAGTTGACTACCTCGTTGTAAAATTGGTGTTCCATACTTATCATTAATTTGATCAATGACAGCAAGTAGTGGTTCTTTTTTCGCATCCTCTTCAAATGAAAACAAATCTAATTGTTTCACCGATTCTGTCTTCCACTCTATTTCAGTAGCTGTAACACCTAGTAAACGAACAGAATCACCATCCCAATGTTGCTTCCATAAACGGGATGCTGCTTGAAAAATATCACGTTCCTCCCAAATTGCATTTTTCAATTGCTTACTCCGTGTTACTGTTCGCCTATCATGGTATTTAATCATAATTTGAATATTATAGCTGACAAGGGTTCGCTTTTGTAATCTTTTACTCACTGATTTTGATAACCGTTCTAACATATCAAGTAATTCTTTCTCTTCATCCATATCCTTTGAAAAAGTCATCGAGTTACCGACACTTTTATGTTGGCCCATTTGACTCGGATCCACTTCCCTATCATCCGTACCTTTTGCACGCTTCTGTAAATCAATACCGTGCTTCCCAATTTTAGCGCGAATGATATGCTCGTCTCCCTTCGCTAATTGTTCAATTGTATGTATATGAATTTCATTTAATTTTTCAGCTGTTTTTTCTCCAATCCCATGCATTGCTTCAACTGGAAGTGGCCAAATCATTTCTGGAATATCACGTTTTCGAAGTACGGTAATACCGAGAGGTTTTTTCATATCAGAAGCTGTTTTTGCTAGGAAAAGATTTGGAGCGATTCCGATACTACACGGAAGCTGCAACTCTGTTAGTAGTGCTTGTTGAATCATCTTTGCTATTTCAAGAGGCGAACCAAGTGCGTAGCAATCTGTAATATCTAAATATCCTTCATCTATTGAGACTGGTTGTATCTTTTCTGTAAAACGAGAAATGACTTGAAACATTTGAAATGAAGCTTCGCGATATAATGTGAAATTAGGACGCCTTACAACTAATTGCGGGCATAACCTTTTCGCTTCCCAAAGGGGCATCGTCGTACGTATTCCGTATTCTCTCGCCTCATAACTACATGTTATAATAATTCCTTTTCTCTCTTTTTCATTTCCAGCAACCGCTAATGGCTTTCCTTGTAATGATGGATCATGAGCAATTTCAACAGATGCGAAAAAACAATTCATATCTACATGTAAAATTACACGACCATTTTTCGGATACATTTCTCGCATAGTACTCACTCCTAATCAGAACGTTCGTTCTTTTATTATATCAAATTTTGCACAATAGTTATAATAATTACTTGTTCTTTTTTATAGTCGATATAAAGAGGATATATAATAAAGTGAAAGTTTAATCAGCCCTCACCAATCGGGCCTTTACGGGCAGCAGGGCCCCACCTAACTTTTTTACTTTCGCTGAATTTTGAGGTAGGGGTGTTACTGCCCGGCAAATAGCGGGATAAACTCAACTATACATTCCTTTTTGTTATATTAATCATTGCAATTAATTATTTACTACTTCCCATTTTCAATATGAATACGTTAGGATTATTCCCTCGTCTAGTATATGTAGCAACAACGTATATACTTCCATAGGTTTTCTTATATTGGCTTATACGTTTTGTCAAAGCAATCGAGTCAAAATAAAAAGCGTGTAAATCACAATTGATTTACACGCTTTTTCTATTCCATTACTTCGCTACTTCTTCAATAATTGCAACAACTAATTCTGCTGTTTTTGCTAACTCTTCAACAGGAATCTTCTCGTTTGTTGTATGAATTTCTTCATAACCAACTGCTAAGTTAACTGTTGGGATACCATGTCCTGCAATTACGTTTGCATCACTTCCGCCACCACTTTGGTGAAGAGAAGGTGTACGACCAATTTTTTCAGCTGCACGTTTTGCGACTTCTACAACGTGATCGCCATCAGCAAATTTAAATCCTGGGTACATAACGTTTACTTCAACGTCTGCATGACCGCCCATTTCTTTTGCAGTTGTTTCAAATGCTTCTTTCATTTTCGCAACTTGTGCTTCCATTTTCTCATTGATTAAAGAACGAGCTTCTGCAAAGATTTGTACATGATCGCAAACGATATTCGTTTGTGTACCACCTTCAAAACGTCCAATATTTGCAGTCGTTTCAGAGTCAATGCGACCAAGTGGCATCTTCGCAATTGCTTTCGCTGCGATAGTAATTGCAGATACACCTTTCTCCGGCGCTACACCAGCGTGAGCTGTTTTCCCGCGAATAATTGCGTTCACTTTCGCTTGTGTTGGAGCTGCAACAACGATTTCACCAACTTTTCCATCGCTATCTAATGCGTAGCCATATTTCGCTGTAATACGCTCACGGTCTAATGCTTTTGCACCAACAAGACCTGATTCTTCTCCGACTGTAATAATAAATTCAATTTTACCATGAGGGATATTTTTCTCTTTTAAAACACGGATTGCTTCGAACATTGATGCTAATCCAGCTTTATCATCCGCACCTAAAATTGTTGTACCGTCTGATACGATATATCCATCTTTAATAGAAGGCTTAATTCCATTACCAGGAACTACTGTATCCATATGAGAAGTAAAGTAAATTGTATCAACACCCTCTTTTGTTGCTGGTAAAGTACAAATTAAGTTACCTGCACCATGACCAGTTACAGCCATTGTGTCATCTTCAAATACTTCTACACCTAAATCTGTAAATTTCTTCGTTAATACTGTGCAGATTTCTGCTTCAAATTTCGTTTCAGAATCTACTTGTACTAATTCCATAAATTCATTTACTAAACGTTCTTGATTAATCATAAGACTGCGCCTCCTGCACTACCATTATGTATGTAACACTATTAATTATAACAGAATTTCGCAAAAGTTTCGAAATACAAGACAAAAAACAGATGGTTTACATGTCTAGATAACCATCTGCTTTCTATTACTCATTTAATAATACCCAGCGCATATGATCTTCCCACACGCCATTTACCATTAACATCTTCCTAGACACGCCTTCATATTGAAAACCTATCTTCGTTACTACTTGTATAGATGCTAAATTACGAGGCATAATCGGAGCTTCTATACGATGTAACTGAAATTCCTCAAAAGCAACTTGAATCGCTTTTCTAAGTGCTTCTGTCGTATACCCTTTGTTTAACTCTGCTTTATCTAATTTATAACTGAGTACACAAGATTGATAAATGCCACGAACGATTAAATTAAATGAAATACACCCAATTATTTTCGTATCATCACCCTTTTTAAAAATCCATAGTCTGATGATTTTCCCTTCTTCGAACTCTTTTCTATCCTTTTGCAATTTTTTCTTTTGATAATCTAGCGTAAAAAAATCATCCGGTCTATACTCTTCCCAAGCTTTTAAAAATTCACGATTTCTGTCGTAATATTGAAGAACTGTTTCAGCATACGACTCATCAATTTCCCTTAAGTATAAACGATCTGTTTCGTATATTTTCATCATCGTATCTCCATTCTTCAGCTTGCTCAACTAAAAATTAACAATATACCCTTTAACTATATTCTCTATACACACTCAAATTTCCTGTTATATTTTGCAATCCCCTCCCGAATTTTGTCCTCACTCTCCTCTTGTCCATAATTTCATTTCTCGTTACAATGAAATTGTACTGATTTGCAAGGAGGTATAACGATGCATAAAAAAGCTCAAAAAATTATGGTTTATGTGATGCTAATTTCTATGCTTGTAACAACATTACTTGCTGGCGCGAGTATGTTTTGGTAAAAAGGGCGATGTGTTCGTCCTTTTTTTACTTTTTACACATGAAAAAATAAACCATCTCGACATCGAGATGGTTTATTTTATATAAAACACAATCGCTACAATACTAAAGGAAAATGACATTACAAGTGCTATTACAAAACTTGTATATTGTTTCTGCTGAAATGCCCCAATAACAAAAGTGAGATTAAGTAATGCCATACATACAATCGCTACAAGATAAGAACATATATTAAAAGTTGCCAATATGAATGTAATAACAAATAGAAATCCCATAAAAAACTGCATATATGAAAGTTTCGGATTCAAGTACATATGAGCAACCCCTTTATCTAATTTTATCTTTCTATACTCTCATTAACGCACGGTTATGTACACATGTCAAGACAACTTATTATAATAGAAAAAGCCAACCTTTTCGTTGGCTTTTTCATATGCAACGGCTCCTTTTTCTTTTGCCAATTGCTGAAATGATTTTTTCGATTTCACAATCCATACTTTCGTTCCAATTGGAATGCGATCAAACAAATATTCCACATCGTTTTTCTTCATTCTTATACACCCTTGTGAAATATACTTTCCAATTGAACTCGGTTGGTTTGTTCCATGTATTCCATATTTACTTCCATCAGTTCCTCTTGCATTAAATCCAATCCACCTTGACCCAAGTGGATTTTTTGGCGATCCACCTGGAATATCCTTCGCAATGTAATACGGATCCTTTGCTTTCATTACAACATCAAAAGTTCCTTCTGGAGTTAATTCATTCGTTTTCCCTGTCGCTACTGGAAAAACCTTTTGAATCTTTCCATCGTCAATGTAAGCTAATTTATTCGTTGCTTTATTTACAATAATAAAAGGATCTCCGGCACGTGGATTATCCCCAAGAGGCCAAATCGGCGATAAAGAAAGACATAATATGATAGAGAGAAGATACGGCATAGATAATTCCTACCTTCTATATAAGTTCTTTTATATTATCCTTTCCCTTAAAGCGACTTTTAATGAGTAAATATTGTTCCATTTCATACACAAGTTGAACAAGTTTCGCACGTATCTCAAATTCTTCGCGTGTAACTGGCAATGGCATGTCTCTAAATAATTCCCTCATTTCTTGAAGCTGCCTTAAGGAAATAACGCCAGTACTCTCAGGGCTAATAGCATTACCAATGTTTTCAACAACATCTGCAATCATGTCAGCTTGTTCATATGTCCACGATAAAGAAGCTGCTAGTGGTATCATTCGCTCTAAAATTTCGAATTGTTGCATGCGCATATTAAAATAACGATAGTAATAATCATCTTCTCGCATAAATGCATTCTCAAGTTTTTTAAACGATAAATCCCTTGCTTCATTTAACATATTCTCGGTTTCAATGAGTTCTGCTCCACTCCAACTACTTTCTCGATTTCGTAAATACACAACCATTTCAAACAAAATCGTTTTAAAATTACTCTCTATTTTATCCTGATACTCTTTTAGCTTATTTTCACTACTCGGCATATACATATTTACTAATAACGCCACGCTAATCCCTATCGTTAATATAGCAATTTCATTTCCAACTATAAGCCATGTAATTTGCTTCAATGAATATAGATGCATAACAATAACTGAACTCGTGACAATACCTTCTTGAATTTTAAGCATTACTGCAGTCGGAATAAATGTAAGTAACAATATGCTAATTGCAAGTGGTGTATAGCCTATCGTTTCAAAAATACAAAACGCGAATACCATTGATAATACACACGCTAGAAAACGATGTAACGACACTTGAAGCGATTTGCGCTTCGTATTTTGTACACATAAAATAACTAAAATACCTGCTGAACTATAAAATTCTAACCCTAATAACTGAGCAATAAAAACTGCCGCGCCTGTCCCTATTGCTGTTTTTACTGTACGATATCCAATTTTAAACATATCATTACTCCTATATGTATAAACGTATTTACAGCTAGTATAAAAAAAGGATGACACAATGTCATCCTTTTCTACTTATTATTCACATAACCTTTTCATATTACAATATTTTTTGTAAAAATTGTTGCGCACGTTCACTTTTCGGCGCTGCAAAAAATTCTTCTGGCGCACTATCTTCTACAAGCTTTCCTCCGTCCAAGAAAAGAACACGATCTGCCACTTCTTTTGCAAAACCCATTTCATGTGTAACGATAGCCATCGTCATTCCTGTCGTAACTAACGATTTCATAACTTCTAACACTTCTTTCACCATCTCTGGATCTAGCGCCGATGTCGGTTCATCAAATAACATAACTTCCGGTTCCATTGCTAACGCTCTTGCAATTGCTACACGTTGCTTTTGTCCTCCCGAAAGACGATTTGGATACGTATCTTTTTTATCTACTAATCCAACCTTTTCTAAAAGTTTCTCAGCTTTCTTTTCAGCTTCTTGCTTCGTTACCCCTCTTACATTGATAGGAGCATACGTAATATTTTCTAATACAGTCATATGAGGAAATAAGTGAAAATGCTGAAATACCATACCGACATTTTCACGAACATGCATAACATTCGTTTTCGGATTGGTTACTTCTTCCGTTCCAATCCAAATGTGACCATCCGTTGGTGCTTCTAACATATTCATACAACGTAAAAATGTTGATTTTCCTGATCCAGAAGGTCCTATAATTGCAACTACTTCCCCTTTTTCAATCGTTGTTGTAATTCCTTTTAATACTTCGTTTTTACCAAATGATTTATGAAGGTTTTCAATTTTAATCACTTTTCTTCATTCTCCCTTCAATTGCCTTCCCGACTAATGTAAGAATAATGACTAACATATAATAAATCAGTCCAACAAAAAGTAATGGTTCAAGATATTTAAATGTCTCACCGCCTACAATGTAAGCACGACGCATTAAATCAGTCGCGCCTATTACTGTTACTACAGCCGATTCTTTCGTAAGTGTCGCAAATTCATTCACAAGCGCTGGTAATATATTTTTTAATGCTTGAGGGAAAATAATATTTCTCATCATTTTTCCGTATGGTATCCCTAAAGCCATTGCTGCTTCTGTTTGTCCTTTATCAACCGCTTGAATACCAGCACGAATTACTTCTGACATGTATGCACCTGAATTCAAGCTAAACGCAAGTACAGCTGCTAAGAATGCTGGTATTTCATAACCAATTATTTGTGGGACGCCGAAATAAATAATCATTAATTGCAATACAAGTGGTGTACCACGAAAAATTGATGTATAAAAATCTGCTGCTATATTTAATGCTCGTATTCTAACAATTTTACAAAGTGCTAATAGCGTTCCTAAAATAAATCCTGCTAAAGCTGATACCGCTACAATTTTCAAAGTAACTTCTAAACCTTTTAGTATATATGGTATCGAAGGCGTAATCGCCGAAAAATCTAAATTCATTCTTTTCATTCCCCTCACAGAAAAGTGAAAGGCAGCTTATTTTCCGCTGCCAAACCATTTCTTCACTAATTTATCCATTTCTCCATTTTCTTGCATTTTTTTAATTACTTTATTAAATTCAGCTGTTTTATCACTGTTTTTCGGAAGGGCAATTGCTGCTCCAACTTCTTCTGGTGCTTCTTTAATTTCAATTCCTTGTAAATCTTTCATTTTCTCTAAATAATTTTTAGCAACTGTGTCTTCTATAATTGCAGCCTCAAAACGACCAGCTTTAATTTCTTGTACGATTTCTGGTATACGGTCACGTCCCTCAACTTGGAAATCTACTTGTTTTTTAAATTCGGCTGCTTTCTCTTCTTGAATAGACCCTGTTTGTACTCCTACTTTTTTCCCTTTTAAATCCTCTACAGATTTAATGTTAGAATCCTTTTTAGAAACGACCATATTTTTCGCAACAAAATAAATATCTGTAAAATCAACGTTATTTTTACGCTCTGCAGTTGGCGTCATGCCTGCCATTACGAAATCAACTTTTCCTGAACTAAGAGATGCTAATAAACCACCAAAATCCATATCTTTCACTTTCACTTCATACCCAAGTTCTTTTCCGATATATTTAGCAACATCAACATCAAAACCAATAATTTCATCACTTTTTGAAGCTTCCACGTATTCATATGGTTTATAATCCGCTGAAGTCCCCATTACGAGTACTTTCTTATTTCCTTTTGTTTCTTTCGACTCCCCATTACTACAAGCGCTGAATATACTTACAATTAAAATAAGTGCAAACGATATTGATACTAACTTCTTCATCTTTCTTCCCCCTAATAATGTATATTTAAAAGTTTAATAGAATATTTATTCGATGTTTGTATTGTATCAGCACTTTTATTTTTATGCAATATATAAAATAAAAATAAATAAAACAGCAATACAAACGATGTTTATTATGTATAAAAAATGCATAAAACAACATAACTATGCATATCTCAGAAATTTTAATAATAAATAAAAAAGCGGCACATCCACTTGATTGTGGATGTGCCGCTTTTTCTCTTATTTTTTATAGTTCTTCACAATTCTCTTCGAAATACGATTGTAGTTTCGCAATAACTTGCATCGGTTCATGACCTTCAATTTCATGACGCTCTACCATCGTTACAATTTTTCCATCTTTTAATAAAGCAAATGATGGAGAAGAAGGTGGGTACCCTTCGAAATATTCACGCGCTCTTGCTGTCGCTTCTTTATCTTGACCTGCAAACACCGTTACAAGGTGGTTAGGACGTTTATCATAATGTACGGAATGCGCAGCAGCAGGACGAGCAATACCACCTGCACAACCACATACAGAGTTTACCATTACAAGTGTTGTTCCATTTCTTTTAAATGCTTCTTCTACCGCTTCTGGCGTCGTCAATTCTGTATATCCAGCAGAGACAATCTCTTCACGCGCTTGGCGGACAACATCATTCATAAAAAAGTTAAAATTAATCACTCTTTTCCCTCCTCTAAAACTACCTATTTGTATCTTACCAGTTAATGTTTATGAAATACAAGTAAGTTTACTTGTATTTAAGTATAGAAAAGGTGTTAGAGCTCTTGCTCTAACACCTTTTCTTTAATGACCACGATGTTTTTGCTTTACTTTTTGTACTTTAATTAAACGTCTTCTTTCTTTTTCAGCTTCTCGCTTCTCTTTAGACTGCACTTTCTTTTCTTGCTTATGCAATTCATAAGATAAACTAATCGCCTCTTGCGCCTTAGTAAAACGTTTAATAGTTGTTTCTTTTGCTGCTTGTCGTATGATACGCTTTATGTTTTTAGGACGCTGTTTTTCATTAACTTCTACACCACATTTTGCAAAGTGCTGAAAATGCTCTAAAATTGAACCATTCACAAACATAAGCACTTCTTCATCTGACGGTTCCGCTCCAAAAATATACCTCGCTCCATACAATTTCCCTTTTTCTTTACATGTAATAATTCCAACAAAAAATTGACCATCGTGATATACTGTCAAATCCATTGACAGCCCCTCCTTTAAAAGATTAGAAATACGGGACATCCCGGAGGGGAAGGTTACTGACATGAAATCATGCGTCTGGACTACCAACCAGAGCTGTGTTTTTGTATTTCTTTCACTATTATTATATCTTTTTTTCCATAATCTTCATATATTCAGCAATCATTTTTTTATGCGATCCTACAATATAGTCAGGTAGTTCTGTTAGTGAAAAGAATTTAAGCTGAACTGCTTCTTCTTTATTCATAACAAAATCCCCTTCGTATTCATCCGTATAATAGGCGGTTGTTACAGATTGAAATTCATCACCGTTTGCTAATTTTGTAAAGTAGTTCGCTCCAGAAAATACATTGATTAGTCGCAAATTCTTCACTTTTATTCCTGTCTCTTCATATACTTCACGATAAGCTGTTTCTTCTGGTGATTCACTAAGCTCCATTAGCCCGCCAGGTAGCCCCCATTTTCCGTACGGCTCTGTCCGCTGCTGTAATAAAACATATCCATTTTCATTTATAACGAGTACAACAGCACCAACTAAAATTAAAGGGCGATGACCAACTATTTTTCGTAATTCTTCTACATATCCCACCGTATCGCCTCCTTTTTCGTTGTCCACACTATTGTATCATATGTACGAAACGACAAAATGCGTATATCTTTCATTTTTTTAACAAAATATTTATTTTATGTGATTCATCTATTGTAGCTAACATGATAGATTCGACTTCTGTACTCTCCTCTAGCAATTCTCTCGCCCACGCTTCTGTTTTTCCTAATAATGCAAGAACATCTTTCTGTATCCTCCCATCCTTTACTAATACAAAAGAAACTGGAGATTTTTTTCCCGCCACTTTAAGATCAAGCCGCGAAACTGCTTCATATTTTGGATACCGAAATATAGAAACGACACCGTTTGCTTCCCATAATGCTAATTTAATCGTTTGAATATCGCTCACATTTCGCATACGAAGTTCCGAAAATAAATATTCCGCCGTAATTCTCGCCTTTTTCAAATTGCTACAATCAATGGAACCATTATGTATAAGAATAATCGGTGCAGGCTTTAAAAACCGTCTCCATCTATCCCATTTCAACATTAAAATAGAGCTTACAATATGAAGTACAACTAGTATACAAATTGTACTCATTGAACCAAGTAATCCGACCTTTTCATCAAAAACTGCATTAGAAATATTCCCGCCAAGTAATAACACTAATACAACATCTAAAAAACGAAGTTGTGCGATAGACCTTTGCCCATCGCTTTCGCAACTAATATTAAAAATATGTATGCTATAATAGCCCGAATAACCCATTCACTATTAGAAAGATGCCGTGCTCCTTCAAAAATATGCATATGCATCACTTTGCACTCCTTACCCGTCTCAAACTGCTATCCTGTTTAGTTTGCAACGTTTATGAGCATATATGTAAAAAAGCTGGTTCGTTTAAAAACGAACCAGTTTTTTTTACTTAACTGAAAACATATATTTTTTATAAGTTTTCCGTACCGATAGTATAAGCCCCATCATAATCATATTCGAGAATAAGGAACTTCCCCCATACGATAAGAAAGGTAATGCAATACCTTTTACAGGCATTAATCCAACAATCATACCGATGTTTTGGAATATTTGAACTGTTAATATACCGATCGATCCAGCGCATAATAATGTACCAAATAAATTATCAGCGGAATAACCAATAATAATTGTTCGATATAGTAGTAATAGGAACAAGAAGACAACTAAGGCTGCTACGATAAATCCACCTTCTTCGGCAATTGTAGCGAAAATAAAGTCAGTATGCTTCTCTGGGATATAGACGCTTCCTCCCCCAAACCCTTTGCCTTCCATTCCTCCACTACCTACAGCTAAAATCGATTGCTGTGTTTGATAACCTTGATCTGCATTTTCAAATGGATTTAACCAACCTACAATACGCGACTGTTGGTGAGGTTTTAGTAAAGTAACTAACTTATTATAGAAAAAATCTGGATACTTAAAGAAAATAAATATTAATGTAGATAATATGGTCACCGGAATAACTGTACATAATGCTATCAATTTTTTTTGAATACCTGACATAAATAAAATACATGCAATAGCAGCAGCATATAAGAACACCATACCTGTATCCGGTTGGCTATATACAACAGCCATAGGAGGAAGAGAAACTAGCATAATTTTACCTACTAATTTTAAATCCGTTTGGAATGTCCTTGCCATATACTGCGCATTATGTTTCACAGCTATGCTTGCTACTACAAGAAGCAATGCAATTTTGAAAAACTCAGACGGCTGAATTTGTCCAAGTACTGGAAAAACGAACCATCTTTTTGCACCTAATTTTTCAGGTGTGAAGGTGGAAACCGGTAGTATTTTCAAAAGAATAAGTGAACCAAACCCGGCAATATAAAGTGGCCAAGACAATTTTTGCAATTGATCTAAGTCGATGCTTGCAACAAGAAGTAACAATACAATCCCAATTATGTAGTTAACACCTTGTTTCATAGCAAAGTTTGCAGCTCCATACTGTCCCGTTTGCTGACTGCTATATATAGCAGCTATACTCGTCACACATAGTGCACACAAAATTAAAATTAATTTTACATCTAAACTTTTTAGAAACTCGGTACTTCTTTTCATGACATCCTCCTGAAACATTGTTACGGCAAAAATAAAAAACCAGGAGTCAACATTCTTCATGTTTTGACGACTGATTACACATTATCTATAAAACACTTATATAGAATAACTCTCTTTTTCATACAATACAATATATTATACTACAGTTTCATCAGTAAGATTTGCCAAAAAAATTATTCTTTTCTTATTTTATATCCATATACCATATATCAGCAATGTATTTTCGTAAATTCCTAATACATAATCGTTTATTGTAAGATTACTGGGAAAGATATTTATACATATAGTAGGATGTAGATGAAGAAATAAGATAATAAAAAGCTCGCATAAGCGAGCTTTTTATCATCTTCGGCAAGAAGGTAGGCTGAACTCTTTTGTTTCGCTCATAATAATTTTCAAGGCGAATGTTTGTTTCTTTTTTTCTTACGATATCATGTAGATAAGGAGGGAATAGATTGTAAGACAACGAAATTAGATAATGATTATCATTCCGCTACTTGATCCAAAAGGAATTACGATGAAGACCATGTTCGCATGTTGTTTCATTTCGTTTCAAATATTGATTTGTCAAAAGTAATGAACTCTCTAAGAAAGGTGGTGAAAGAAATGGCTAGAAAGAAAGCAGTGAAAGTATTACGGAAACAAAAGAAAAGAGAAAAGATGCAACGATTCACGCAGAAACAGAATATCGGACGAACTATCCTGACTGCAAAAGAATTTCGTTTACTTGAGCGTATGTCGCATAGTTCAAAAGCTTTGCGAAATGTTGGCTTGTACACGATGAAACAAAGTTACTTAAACAATAACAGGATGGCTACTGTAAAAGAAGTGGATACTGCCATGCAAGCCGATATGAACTACTCGGGCGTTCAATCAAACTCTGTTCAAGCGATTCGTAGAGCCTTATTTACAGAAGTGAAGAGCTTTTTTAAAGCAATGGAACAGTGGAAGAAACATCCTGACAAGTTCACAGGTCGTCCTAAGTTTCCGAATTATTCTCGTTCCACTGACAAACGAATCATCGAAATCTATAAAGCTCCAAAAGTGGATGATAATGGGTATTGGATAATTCCGATGAATGTGGCATTCAGAAAAAAATTCGGTTCCATTAAAATACGTATGCCAAAAAATTTAAGACATAAAAAAATCTCCTACATTGAGATTGTACCGAAGCAAAAAGGTCGGTTCTTTGAGGTGCATTATACATATGAAATGCACGTTTCTCAAATGAAGAAACCATCCACGACTACGAGTAACGCTTTGAGTTGCGATTTAGGTGTAGATAGATTAGTAAGTTGCGTAACCAATACAGGTGACGCCTTCTTAATTGATGGGAAAAAATTAAAATCTATAAATCAATACTTCAACAAAACGATACGTAATCTACAACAGAAAAATATGGAGAATGGACTTTCAAAACGAGTTGTAACGAATAAAATCGCTGCACTTTGGCATAACCGAGAAAAACAAATAAATGGTTACATTTCACAAGCGGTAGGCCTGTTGTTCAAAAAAGTGAAAGAATTCGATATAGATACGATTGTTGTAGGGTATAACGCTGGTTGGAAACAAAAATCTCATATGGGGAAACAGAATAATCAAAAGTTTGTTCAAATCCCATTTCATAAACTGATTGCAGCGATTGAGAATAAATGTATAAAAGAAGGCATTCGATTTTTAAAACAAGAAGAAAGCTATACTTCAAAAGCTAGTTTTCTTGATAAAGATCCGGTTCCAGTTTGGTCTAAGGATGATAGGACGCAGTATCGCTTTAGTGGCAAACGAATTACTCGCGGTCTGTACCAAAGTAAAGCAGGAACATGTATCCATGCTGATATTAATGGTGCGTTGAATACATTGAAAAAATCAAAAATTGTAGAATTGGATGAAAATCTGAAAGTGAAAACGCCGATTCTATTAGAAGTGCAAAAACGTAAGGCTGTTACTTCGCGCATAGCTTAGTGGGTGCGTCAACCATCCATGTGTACTTGACTTGTCGGGGCTTGTAGCACACGCCGGATTCATCTGAGCGGTGGCTTCTTCCATAGGGAAGAACTTCTCTTTTTCGAAAGAGTGGTGCAAGTGGGAAAACAATCGTTCGTTGTCAGTACCGACCAAAAATATACTTGGGGTGTTACCATAAGGTGACATGAATGCTAGAGCGTCAAACTGTCTAGCGATAGCCGAAAAGACCTAGCGTTCAAACTCAAGCCCCCACTGAAATGCTTCATCTCAGTGGGGGTAGTTGACTAATATACAGATGTATTATTTTCTGACATGTTTTCTAAAATTTCTTTAACACGTCCTAAGAACTTACCACAAATTAAACCATCAAGTACTCGGTGATCAAGTGATAAACATAAGTTAACCATGTCACGGGCACCGAACATACCGTTATCCATAATTACTGGGCGTTTTACAATTGATTCAACTTGTAAAATAGCCGCTTGTGGGTAATTAATAATACCCATAGATTGAACAGAGCCGAATGATCCTGTGTTATTAATTGTAAATGTTCCACCTTGCATTTCGTCCGCTTTTAACGATTTCGTACGTACTTTTCCTGCAAGTTCTGTAATTTCACGAGCGATACCTTTAATTGTTTTCTCGTCCGCTTGCTTAATTACTGGTACAAATAGTTCTTCCTCTGTTGCAACAGCGATAGAAAGGTTAATATCTTTCTTCTGAACAATTTTATCGCCAGCCCACATTGAATTAATTTGAGGATACTCTTTTAACGCTTGTGCTACTGCTTTTACGAAGAAAGCAAAGAACGTTAAGTTAAAGCCTTCACGCTTCTTAAATTCACCTTTAATTGAGTTACGGTATGACACAAGGTTTGTCACATCTACTTCAATCATCATCCAAGCATGTGGTGCTTCGTGTTTACTACGTAACATGTTTGCTGCGATTGCTTTACGCACACCTGTTACTGGAATTTCGATATCTCCAGGCATTGTAGGTACAGAAACTGGTTTCGCAGCTTCTACTTTTTGCGCTACTGGTGCTGCTTTTGGTGCTTCTGGGTGAGCTTCTACTACTGCCGCTACAGCTTCCTCTTTCTTCGCCGCACCTGCTTGTGGAATCTTTCCAGATTCCACTAGCTTTAAAATATCTTTACGAGTGATACGGCCGTTTGCTCCCGTACCTTCTACTAAATCTAAATCAACGTTATGCTCACCCGCAAGTTTTAACACAGCTGGTGAAAAACGTGGTTTTCCATCAGTTGGTTGTTTTACTTTCGGTGCTTTTTCAGACGTAGCTACTTCTGCATTTGGTTCTTCTTTTGTTTTTTCCTCAACAGCTGTTGCTGCTACTTCATCTGCGCCTTCTACTTGAATCACACAAACTACTTCACCTACAGCTAACGTATCACCTTCACCAGCGATTAACTCTTTCACAATACCCGTGAAAGAAGATGGTACTTCAGCATTTACTTTATCAGTCATTACTTCTGCAAGCGGATCATACTTGTTTACGTGATCGCCAACATTAACGAGCCATTTACTAATTGTGCCCTCTGTAACGCTCTCCCCGAGCTGAGGCATTGTAATATTTTCTACAGCCATGTATAGTCCCCCCGATTAAAATTCCGCAAGTTCACGCATTGCTTTTTCAACTTTATCTGGATTTACCATAAAGAATTTTTCCATTGTTGGTGCATATGGCATTGCTGGAACGTCTGGACCTGCAAGACGTGCGATTGGCGCATCTAAATCAAATAGACAGTTTTCAGCAATAATTGCTGCCACTTCACTCATAATGCTTCCTTCTTTATTGTCTTCTGTTACAAGAAGAACTTTACCTGTTTTAGAAGCTGCTTCAATGATTGCTTCTTTATCTAATGGATATACAGTACGTAAATCAAGAATGTGTGCAGAGATGCCATCTTGTGCTAACTTTTCAGCCGCTTGAAGAGCAAAATGAACACATAATCCGTACGTGATAACTGTAATATCATCACCTTCACGTTTTACATCTGCTTTTCCGATTGGTAATACGTAGTCATCCTCCGGCACTTCACCTTTAATTAAACGATATGCACGTTTATGTTCGAAGAATAATACTGGATCTTCATCACGAATGGCTGCTTTTAATAAGCCTTTTGCATCATATGGTGTAGAAGGGATAACGATTTTTAAACCTGGTTGGTTTGCAAACATCGCTTCTACAGATTGTGAATGATACAATGCACCGTGAACACCCCCGCCAAATGGTGCACGAATTGTAACTGGACAAGTCCAATCATTATTAGAACGATAACGAATTTTTGCTGCCTCAGAAACAATTTGGTTTACTGCTGGCATGATGAAATCAGCAAACTGCATTTCAGCGATTGGACGCATACCATACATTGCCGCACCAATTGCTACCCCAGCAATTGCAGATTCTGCAAGCGGTGCATCAAGCGCACGATCTTCACCAAATTGATCATACAAACCGTGTGTCGCTTTAAACACACCACCTTTTTTACCAACATCTTCTCCTAAAACGAATACTTTCTCATCGCGTTCCATTTCTTCGCGCATTGCTAATGTAATAGCATCAATATAAGACATTACAGCCATGAAACGTTCCCCCCTATTCTGCGTATACGTGCTTCAATGCATCTTCAGGTGCTGCATACGGAGCATTTTCTGCATATTCTGTTGCTTCATTTACGATATGCATAATTTCGTCTAACATTTGTTTTTCCGATTCCTCAGTTAACACACCAGCTTCTTTTAAATAAGCCGCGAATGTTATAATTGAATCTTTTTTCTTTGCTTCTTCTACTTCTTCTTTATCACGATAAACACGATCATCATCGTCACTAGAATGTGCTGTTAAACGATATGATACTGTTTCAATTAAAGTTGGGCCTTCACCACGACGACCGCGATCTGCTGCTTCTTTTACAGCTTTATATACTGCAAGCGGATCGTTTCCGTCTATTGTATATCCAGGCATACCATAACCAATCGCACGATCTGATACGTTTTTACATGCTAATTGTTTTTCAACTGGAATAGAGATTGCATATTTGTTATTTTCACACATAAAAATAACAGGTAGTTTGTGTACACCAGCAAAGTTTGCCCCCTCATGGAAGTCACCTTGGTTTGAAGAACCTTCTCCAAATGTAACGAACGTTACTAAATCTTTCTTCTCCATTTTTCCAGCTAGTGCAATACCGACTGCATGTGGTACTTGCGTTGTTACTGGAGATGAACCTGTAACAATACGATTTTTCTTTTGACCGAAGTGACCAGGCATTTGACGACCACCAGAGTTTGGATCTCCAGCTTTCGCGAAAGCAGACAACATAAGCTCTTTAGCTGTCATACCAAATGCTAGTACAACACCCATATCACGGTAGTATGGTAATGCATAATCTTTCTCTCTATCAAGAGCGAACGCCGCTCCAACTTGTGCAGCCTCTTGTCCTTGACAAGAAATTACGAATGGAATTTTACCAGCGCGGTTTAATAACCACATACGTTCGTCGATTTTACGTGCAAGTAACATCGTACGGAACATTTCTAATACTTGCTCATCACTTAAGCCAAGCTCTTCATGGCGCTTTTCTTTTACTTCTGCCATTTTTCATAACCTCCTAAATCCACATTTTTATGCGTGTAACGCTCTTCCATCTACAGCAAGTGCTGCTTCACCAATCGCCTCAGATAATGATGGATGCGGATGAATTGTATGTGCTACTTCCCAAGGTGTTGCATCAAGTACTCTTGCAAGACCAGCTTCAGAAATCATATCTGTTACATGCGGTCCGATCATATGAACACCAAGAATGTCATTTGTCTCTTCATCAACTACAAGTTTTACGAAACCATCTGATTCTCCGTATACAAGTGCTTTTCCGATTGCGCGGAATGAGAACTTACCTACTTTTAACTTATAGCCTTTTTCTTTCGCTTCTTGTTCTGTTAAACCGACAGAAGCAACTTCTGGACTGCTATATACGCATTTTGATACCATAGAGTAATCAATTGGTGTAACTTCTTTCCCTGCAATATGTTCTACTGCAGCAATTCCTTCATGAGAAGCAACGTGAGCAAGTTGCAGGCCACCGATTACATCTCCAATTGCGTAAATATGTGATTCTTTCGTTTGATAAAACTCATTTGTTTGAATGTATCCTTTTTCCACAACGATATCTGTGTTCTCTAAGCCAATATTTTGCGTATTCGCTTGTCTTCCTACAGATACAAGCATTTTTTCTGCTTTAAATTCTTTATTTTCACCGTTGTGTTCAGCTTGGATTGTTACTCCATTATCTTTTACCAATGTTTCTGGTAATACTTTTGCACCAGTTACTACTTTAATACCTTTTTTCTTGAATAGACGTTGCATTTCTTTTGAGACGTCTTGATCTTCTAGTGGTAATATCGTTTTCGCATACTCTAATACTGTAACTTCTACACCGAAGTCAGCAAGCATAGATGCCCACTCAATACCGATTACACCGCCACCAACAATAATAATCGAACTAGGAAGCGTTTCCATTTTTAGAGCATGATCTGAAGACATTACGTACTCTCCGTCTAATTCTAAACCTGGTAATGAATTTGGACGAGAACCTGTTGCAATAAGTACATTTTTTGGAATTAACATTTCATTCTCTTCTCCACTTGCAAGTTCAACTGAAATTGTCCCTGGCATCGGAGAGAAAATAGATGGGCCAAGAATACGGCCAATACCTTCAAACACATCAATTTTACCTTGTTTCATTAAGTGTTGAACGCCTTTATGAAGCTGCGTTACAATCTTCTCTTTACGCTCTTGTACTTTCGCAAAGTTTAGTTCTACATTGCTTGCAATAACTCCGAACTCTTCGCTTTTTTTAGCAGTTGCATATACTTCCGCACTACGTAAAAGAGCTTTACTAGGGATACATCCTTTGTGTAAACAAGTACCACCAAGATTTTCTTTTTCGACTAGTGCAGTTTTTAACCCTAGTTGTGATGCACGAATTGCAGCAACATATCCACCAGTACCGCCGCCAACGATGACTAAATCATATTCTTTTGCCATTATCTCAACCCCTAGCTACCGTTTCTTTTTCACGTACAACGTATTCTTTTGGAGCTTCTTCTTCACGTAATACACGAAGTGCTCCTTCTGCTAACGCTTCTAACTCATCTTCGCCTGGATGTACAATAACATCTGCAATCCAGTCCACTCGCTCTTTTATTTCATCGACAAGAATTTTACTGTATGCCAGTCCACCAGTTAATACGATTGCATCGATTTTCCCGTGAAGTACAGCGCTAGCTCCGCCAATCTCTTTTGCAACTTGATATGCCATTGCTTTATAAATAAGAGTTGCTTCAGGATCACCTTTTTCAACCATTTTCTCTACTTTAATCGCATCATTTGTACCGATTAAACTTACAAGTCCACCTTGTCCGACAAGCTTTTTAATCATTTCATCTCGGTAATACTCACCAGAGAAACACATTTCTACTAGTTGCCCTACTGGTACTGTACCAGCACGCTCTGGACTAAATGGTCCTTCTCCGTTTAAACCGTTATTCACATCGATTACTCTTCCTTTTTTATGAGCACCAACTGTAATACCACCGCCCATATGTGTAACTAATAAATTTAAATCCTCATATTTGTGGTTTAACTGTTCGGCTACTTTACGAGCAACTGCTTTTTGATTTAATGCATGGAAGATACTTTTACGTTCCATACCAGCAATACCACTTATACGAGCAACTGGCTCCATCTCATCTACAACGACAGGATCCACAATAAATGCAGGAATGTTTAATCCAGAAGCAATTTCATATGCTAAAATGCCTCCAAGGTTTGAAGCGTGATGACCGCTAAACCCATTTTTTAAATCTTCTAACATCGCATCGTTTACTGTATACGTACCGCCTTCGATTGGACGAAGTAATCCACCACGTCCACAAACAGCGTTTAATTTTGAAATGTTAATACCATGAGAATGTAGAACTTCTAAAATCGTTTCTTTTCGAAACTCATATTGGTCGATAATTCGCTTGTATTTCCCAATCTGTTCTACGTCATGACGAATCGTTTCTTCTAAAACGGGTCTTTCATTATCAAAAACACCAATTTTTGTGGATGTACTACCTGGGTTAATAACAAGAATTCGATTTACAGACAATGTTGCTACCTCCACTAATAAATTCAAAAGGAAGCGGAAACCTCATAAGAGGTAACCACGCCTTTTGTAAAAGTTATATATGAATGATTAGCGACGGCTAATAATATCGTGACCGTTGCGTAAGTAAGTGCTACGAGAATTTTTCAAGCTTGCAATGCGCTCTTCAGCTAGACGATCTGCCGCTACATAAGTTGCTATGCCATCGCGTTTTGAAATTTCGATTACTTTTGCAATTGTGTCATAAATAGACTCAACACGTTTTAGTGCACGTTCTCTATTGTATCCATATAATTCGTCTGCTACGTTAATTACGCCACCTGCATTAATTACATAATCTGGTGCGTATACAATACCCATTTCATGAATGATGTCACCGTGACGATTTTCTTTTAATTGGTTATTTGCAGAACCTGCGATTACTTTTGCTTTAAGTTGTGGAATAGTTTCATCATTAACTGTTGCGCCTAATGCACATGGTGCGTAAATATCGCATTCAACACCGTAAATTTCATTTGGTTCAACTGCTGATGCACCGAATTCTTCTACAGCACGTTGTACAGCTTCTTTATTAATATCTGTAACGATTAATTTTGCTCCTTCAGCGTGTAAATGTTTGCATAGGTGATATGCTACGTTACCAACGCCTTGAACAGCAATTACTTTTCCTTCTAAATTGTCAGTACCGAAAGCTTCTTTTGCAGCTGCTTTCATACCACGGTAAACACCGTATGCAGTTACTGGAGATGGGTTACCAGAAGAACCGAATGATGGTGAGATACCTGTTACAAAGTCAGTTTCTTCATGGATAATATCCATATCATCTACTGTTGTACCAACATCTTCAGCTGTAATGTAACGTCCGTTTAGTCCTTGGATATAACGTCCTAGTGCACGGAACATTGCTTCGCTCTTATCTTTACGAGGATCACCGATAATTACTGTTTTCGCACCACCTAAGTTTAAACCAGCTGCTGCGTTTTTGTATGTCATCCCTTTTGCAAGACGCAATGCATCTTCAATCGCCGCTTCTTCAGAATCATATGTCCACATTCTTGTTCCACCAAGAGCCGGTCCAAGTGTTGTATCATGAATTGCAATAATTGCTTTTAAACCAGATTCTTTATCTTGACAAAATACTACTTGCTCATAATCATATTTTTCTAAGTATTCGAAGATTTCTAATGTCATTGTCGTTTCCCCCTAATGTTTTACCCTTTTTGGTTTATTTTGAAGCAGTCGCAACTGCCAATGCTAATGAATATACTTTTGTTTCTGCTGAATCAGCACGAGATGTTAAAACAATCGGTGCTTTTGCGCCAGCAATCATTGCTCCTACTTTTGCATCCGCAAAGTATACGAGTGATTTATATAGCACATTTCCAGCTTCAATCGTTGGGACGAGTAAAATATCTGCCTTACCTGCTACATCACTTACTATGCCTTTATGCTCTGCTGCAATTTGTGATACTGCATTATCTAAAGCAAGTGGTCCATCAACGATACAATCTTTAATTTGTCCGCGGCGATTCATTTGTGTTAACATCGCTGCATCAATTGTCGCCTGCATCGCTGGATTCACAACTTCTACTGCTGCGATTGGTGCCACTTTGGGCAAGTCGATTCCTATTGCCTGGGCAACTTCTACAGTATTTTGTATAATAGCAGCTTTTTGTGTTACGTCAGGTGCGATGTTCATCGCTGCATCTGTAACGAAAATAAGACGGTCGTAATTTTGAACTTCAAATGCTGCTACATGTGAAAGTACGCTACCTTTACGTAGGCCCCACTCTTTGTTTAACACAGCCTTCAAAATATTTGCTGTTGGGATGTTCCCCTTCATAAGCACATCTGCTTCACCATTTCTCACAGCTTTAACAGAAAGTTCTGCAGCTTCAGCACTAGACATTGCTGCAATCACTTCAACATGTTCTGAAGTTTGTAAACCATGTTCTTGTAGCATCCCCATTATTTTTTCTTGATTTCCATATAGACGAAATTGAGCTAGCTGTAATTTAATTGCTTTCGCTACAGCTTCAATTACTTCATGATCTTCAGCTACTGCTACAGCCACAGTTTTTTTAGGCTGTCCTGCTTGATCAATTAAGTATTCTAACTTCATATTTTGTAATCAACCCTTTCCGTCGTCCCTCGTCCATTTATAAAGCAAATACCGTGCCAACTTTTAAAAGTGGTCTTACCAATAATGAAAACGTATTCAAAATGCAGTAAAATCAATACTTTGGAAAATAACGAAAAATTCTGTCTTATCTTGTCGCTTTTTGTATACCATGCAATAAATTGCACGGTATGCAATTTATTGCGTGCTATTTTTTGCATGGTTATACTTTTCTAGCTTGTAATATAAATTTCGAACGGAAATTCCTAACGCTTTTGCAGTTTGTGTTTTATTCCCATCAAATCTCTCCAAATATTCATAAATAATATTCCCTTCAAACTCTGTCACTAAATGTTCAAGTGGCTTTTCTTCTAATTCAGGTAATAAATGAGATTGCTTTGACTCCACCTGCTCTTCGTTATGTAATGGCGGTAAATGGTGTACATCAATATAGGTCTCGTTATAATTCATAAAGATAATAGCTCTCCCCAAAATATTTTCAAGTTCCCTCACATTTCCTGGCCATTCGTATGATTGTAAATATAAAACGGCTGAATCAGTGAGCCCTTCTACATTACGACCGTAATCTTGATTAATTTTTTGAATCAACCTGTCCGCAATTGTCGGTATATCTCCTTTACGTTGACGAAGAGATGGAATTTGAATTGGGATTTTATTTAATCGATAATATAAATCCTCCCTAAACTTCCCTTCTAGAATAGCCTTTTCTAAATTCACATGTGTCGCTGCAATTACTCGAACATTAATAGGTATCGCTTTCGTTCCACCAACTTTTACAATTTCTTTTTCCTGCAATACACGAAGGAGTTTCGCTTGTGTATTTGCAGACAACTCCCCTATTTCATCTAAAAAAATACTACCGTTATTCGCTTCCTCAAAGAACCCACGTTTCCCGCCTCTTTTCGCTCCAGAAAACGCCCCTTCCTCATAACCAAATAATTCACTTTCTAACAACGTCTCCGAAATGGCCGCACAGTTTACACGGACGAACTTATTGTATTTTCGATTACTTCCATTATGGATTGCATGTGCAAACAATTCTTTACCAGTCCCAGATTCCCCGCGTAACAGTACTGTTGCTGGTGTATTTGCTCCTAGCTTCGCCTGTTCGATAGCTGCAGTTGTTTCATCTGAATTTCCGACAATATCATCAAATGAATATTTCGCTTCTAATGTGCGAATAATTTGCCTTGCTCTATTCAATTCATTTGTTAATTTTTGAATTTCCGACACGTCACGGATAACGCCGACGCTTCCTTTCAATATTCCATCCACAATAACTGGTGCTACGTTTACAATTACATCTCGCTTTTTTTGCCCAATCTTCATATGTATTCCGCGCACCGCACGACGCGTTCGAAGTACTTTCATATGCATACTTTCGCCTTCTACAATATCAGTTGTAGCAGGCTTCCCAATAATATCTTCTTCTGTTAAACCCGTTAATTTCGTATATGCCGGGTTAATGACTAAACCTCTTCCTTTTTCATCCACAACTGAAATCGCTTCTTCAGATGAGTTAATAATTGCCTCTAATAGTGTTTGAATTTCTTTTAAATCTGTAACTTCTTCCGCAAGATCTACAACTTCTGTTATATCTTTAAAAATTGCAAATGCCCCTTGCACCTCTCCGCCTTCTTTTAATATTGGAATACGCGTTGTAATAATTTTCTTTCCATTCTCTAATGTCAGTTCATAATTTACTTCTATTTGTTTCGTACGTATAATGCGAAGTAATTTACTAGTTGGAATGACTTCTAAAATATATTTTCCTATCGCCTCTTCTTTTTTATATCCGATAATACGCTCTGCACTTTTATTAAAAAGACGAACTTGTCCCTCTCGATCAATTACGATCATGCCGTCATGTGTAGAATTTAAAATTAATTCTCCTTGTTGCGTTTGTTCCTCTAACTGCCCAATTAGCCCTTCCTTCTCATGCGCTAATCCTGTAACAATTTTTGCGATATCACCTGGTATAAGAAGAGTGTCTTTTTTCTTTTTTTCCAATAAAACTTTATGTACATCATCTTCACCTGTCATATCAAATATTACATCAATATGCATAGAAAGAAATGGAGTTACACTTTCTCCAATTGCAATCCCGTATTCCTTAGCAATTTGTAATCCTTTTGCCAATGGATTTATATCAATAATCCCTATAATTTGAAATATATTCGAACTTTGTAACAGATTCAGCAGTGCGCTCCCGCCTTCACCTGCACCAACAATTAATACTTTTTGTTTCATATATTACACTTCCTCTCGAAGTAACTCTGCAAATTTTTTCACACCCTTATCTTACTCGTTCAGCACCCTCTTGACAAACCCCTTTCCGTATAACATCATTAAAATATACGAAATAATCTGAAAAGGAGTATTATGTATGCAGCGTTACGTTGCTCTACTATTAGCACTCATCCCTATTTCATTAGCTGTATTTGGTATAAAGTTAATGAGAGATACGGTATTCGGGATTCTATTTCCACCAATTTCTATACTGTGGTTACAATTTTTAATCGGCGCTCTCTGCTTCGCGCTCGGCTTTTATATCTTTGGTGGCTTCGTCTTGCACCGAGATCGCAAACGAAATAAAGTACAAGCTCGCTTTAGAAGATAGGAATGCCCCACTATTTATAAATAAAAAAATGAGACCGTTACACGCGGTCTCATTTTTTTATTGGCAATAACGTTCTTGCCGTTTCAGGGTAATCAGTAATAATCGCCGATATATTCATATCAAAATATTTACGCATAAGCGTTTCTTCATTAATTGTATAAGGGCGAACCTCTACACCACTTTCCATCGTTAGTTCGACAATAGCATCTTGAAGGTAACGATAATTCGGATGTACTGCTGTAGCCCCCATTTTTTTCGCGTATGCCCACGGACTATGCAAACCTTCGCGATATAAAATTGCTGTTTGAATATCAGGAGCCATCATATGGCACCGTTTCATACTGTAGTGATTAAACGAAGAAAATACAACACGATCCTCTAAACTAAATTTCCGTACAAGCGTTATAACTTCTTCCTCTAAACCTCTGTATGGAATTTTATTATTTTTAAGTTCAATATTAAGTAGCAAACTCGTTTGTTCAAGCCATTCTAATACCTCTTCTAAAAGTGGTATTTTACAAAAACCTACTTTATCACCAAATTTATAACTTGCATCTAACTTACATAAGTCCTCATATACATAATTCCGAACCGCACCTTTTCCATTTGTTGTCCGGTCCACCGTTTCATCATGAATGACGACAACTTTCCCATCTTTCGTTAATTGAACATCAAGTTCAATTCCATCCGCTCTAAAAGACTCAGCCGCTTCAAATGAAATCATTGTATTTTCTGGGTACGTTCCAGCCGCACCACGATGTGCAAATATAAGAGTCATCCTCACTCCCCCAATCTTATGCTATACTATACGAAAAAGGAGGTACTTCTATGAAACCATTACAAATTTCTCCAGACACTGCAGTCCGCTTATCAAAAGCACTAGGTGTTCCACTTGAACAACTCATGCATATGCCGCAGCACATTTTAATTCAAAAGCTAGTTGAATTAGAAAAACAAAATAAAGACGAAGAATAATACAGTCCTGTTTTGCAGGACTTTTTATTATTTTCTATTATATCATGGATGCCTTTCCTACTAAAATCCTTTAACAGATGTGCTACGATGCAATTTAGCCGTCCCTTCATCATTTAATAATGAATCACACCTTTTCTTTTTTGTTACATGTAATAAAGAAAGCAGACCATTTATTTATAAGTTCCCATTGCGTCCTAAAAACACGATCATAAAAAAACTAGAAGCCCTTTATATTATTTTTTATTGAACGTGCGGAGCATCCCCTGATTCGTACAATTCTTTCGCTTTTTCCTCCCCGAATGTAGTTAAAATATAATGTTGCTCTTCTAACGCATCCATTGCTCTAGTTGCTTTACAAATGCTATCTTCTTGAGCATCCGACAAATAACTGTGACCTTCTACAATTTTACTAAAATCCTTTTGTACCCATCTATTAGCAATTGCTAATAGCTCATTTTTCTTCGCAAAGCTATTCTTATTTATAATTTCTTTTAATTTTTTAGCATTATTTTGAATAATTGGGATAGAGCCCGATTTTCGTCCTGCCACCACTTTTTGATGAGTCATGCGATGCATTGCTGTAATGACTTCTCTTTCAGTAGAATTTTCAGTAACATACACATCAACAAAGACTCCATCTATCTACTATTGTTTGGTCTTCTTTTTTATCTATTTGAGCACTCTCTTCTTTATCTACTGGATTATGGGCAAGTTCTAACATTCCAAATGTAACTGCAATAGCAAGAACTCCCATAGCTGCTACTATTCCTAGCCAAGTTGAAATTTTATTTTTCATTCCCCTTCTCCCTATCTATATCTATTTAATTGCCTTATAAAAAACTCACTTACATGTAATATTACTAAAAGTAGGTTTTATTTTCCATGATATCAAATAGTCTCTTTTTCTCAACAAAATAAAAAGACCAACGAATTATAACATTCATTGGTCTTTCATTAAAAAGTTTATTGATTTTAAAATTACTATTGAGCATAGAGTTCCAGCATGCATCGGTTTTACTAAAACGAAAACCCTTTGGTACTTCTACTCTCAGCTAGCTTTATGTTCAAGTCTCAACTTATCCGCAACCATTGCGATAAACTCAGAGTTCGTAGGTTTTGCTTTTGACATGGATACTGTATAACCAAATAAGGACGATATAGAATCAATATTCCCACGGCTCCACGCTACTTCAATTGCGTGACGAATTGCGCGCTCCACACGGCTCGCTGTCGTATTATATTTCTTTGCGATATCTGGATACAATACTTTCGTAATCGATCCTAATAATTCGATATCGTTGTATACCATGGAAATCGCTTCTCGTAAATACATATATCCTTTAATATGAGCGGGTACACCAATTTCATGAATGATACTCGTAATACTCGCATCTAAGTTTTTCGGTTTTCCATCTACTGTTGTTGCTGATCGGAATGATGGTAGTGGACGTTTAATCATAGCGTTTGCTTTACCACTCACTTGACGAATATGACTTGTTAAATTCTCCATATCAAATGGTTTTAATATGAAATATGAGGCACCTAAGTCAACAGCTTTTTTCGTCACATCTTCTTGCCCGAATGCCGTCAACATAATTACGCTAGGCTGTTTTAACCTTTCAATATGTCGCATTTTTTCCAATACAGCTAAACCGTCTAAGTGTGGCATAATAATGTCTAAAACGAGTACATCAGGTTGCTTATCTGTTAATAAGTTTAAACACTCTTGACCATTATAAGCAGTACCGATTACTTCCATATCATCTTGAGCGGCTACATAGCTCTCTAACATTGATACTAGTTCTTTATTATCATCCACAAGACATACTTTAATTTTCTCCACAGCTTTTCCTCCCTTACCGAATCGATTCTCCGACATGTGTATCCTTCTAGGCTACATGAATTGTTCGACAATTGTGTGAAAATTCCCTTTTAAAGTTTCTTACTTTCCGATAAAATCACAAAAAAATATGTTTATCGTTCATTTATTCCCTTTCGCAACACATTCCATCATAGAAATACAACGAAACGTTCAACCCTTTCCTTTTATTTTACAACAAAAAACACCTCTTGCGGAGCTTTTACAAAATTTCAACGAATTTTTCAACAGAAAAAGCGAGCTAATAATATATATTAGCTCGCTTTTTTCTCTTGATCATAAATATTAATTCCAGCTTGATGTAACATCCATTCAATATGAACACCATATCCTGATGTTGGATCATTTACAAATACATGTGTAACAGCACCAATTACTTTTCCATTTTGTACAATTGGACTTCCACTCATTCCTTGTACGATACCGCCCGTTTTCGCTAATAGACGTTTATCTGTTACTTTTATTACCATACCCTTTGTAGCTGGGAATTTTTGCTGCACTGTACTAACAACTTCAATATCAAACGCCTCTACTTTATCTTGATTAATAACTGTTAATATTTTTGCTGGTCCTTCTTTTACTTGATGAGATAATGCAATAGGCATTGCTTTATCCATTATACCGTTTTTCATATTCGTCTTTAATTTTCCAAAAATACCATATGGACTATTAATTGTAATATCGCCAATCACTTCACGGTCTGGTGAGAATCTTGCTAATTTCTCTCCTGGATTCCCATGACTACCTCTTTCAATCGATGTAACTGTCGAGCGCATAATTTGTCCATCTTCGACTTGAATCGGCTTTTTCGTATCATTATCAGAAATAACATGACCAAGTGCCCCATATTTCATAGAATCTGGATGAACAAATGTCATCGTTCCAATTCCAGCTGCCGAATCACGGATATACAAGCCAATTCGATAAGACGATTCACCGTTGTCTTTTTGTGGAGTTAGCTTCGTACGAATATATTTTCCATCTCTTAACAATACAAGATTAAGCGGTTCACCTGTTTCTCCACTATTATGAATAAACGGTGCTACATCACTCATTCTTTCAATTGTTTTACCATTAATTTCAGTAATCATATCTCCGATTTGTACACCTGCTGTTTCACCAGGAGATATTTTACCTTTTTCAGTTTGAATTAAATGATGGCCTACAACAAGTACACCTTTTGTATTTAATTTCACACCAATTGATTGTCCACCTGGAATCACTTTAAAATCTTTTAACACTTTCACATTTACTTTTTTCACTGGAAAACCAGCAAGCTGAAATACCATATCAGCTTCACCATTTTGATGAGAATTTACCATAAGTCCTTGTTTTTGTTCATTCGAACTCACTGTAAATACATGACGATTTGTGGATGAAGCTTTGAAAACTGGTAATGATGATATTTCTGATTGTTGTCCTTCAAAAACAACAAGTTGTTTCGGTGATGAAATAAACGTTCGAAGCGGTTTAAAACATCCAATAAAAACTAAAGAAACAAGGAGACAAAGACCTATTATTTTTCGAAATTTTTCTAATTTCAACTTGTTCACTCTCCTCGCTCCTACCCCACATTCAGCCTCTTGGCTTCACTTTTTAATCTCTCCTTGCAATGCTTTATTTATAACCGGAAGAATTAAGAAATCTTCATTTGAGAAAAAAAGCTATCCATTACTGGATAGCCTCTGCTGTCTGTTTAAAATGATGCGCTTGCGTAAGTAATTCTTTCGCATGCTCTGTCGTTAAATCTGTAATTTCCACACCAGAAATCATTCGAGCTATTTCTGTTACTTTATCCTCCATAGTTAAAACAGTAACCGAAGTAATTGTCCGATCATTCGCTACTTGTTTTCGAATAAATAAATGCGAATCCGCCATTGAAGCTACTTGAGGTAAGTGCGTAATACAAAGTACTTGCGAGTTTACTGATACTCGATAAATTTTTTCTGCAATAGCCTGTGCGACCCGGCCACTTACACCCGTATCCACTTCATCAAAAATAACAGATGCAACCCCTTGATGCTTAGAAAAAATGCTTTTTAAAGCTAAAATGATACGAGATAACTCTCCTCCAGAAGCAACCTTTGAAAGTGGTTTTAGCGGCTCTCCTGGGTTCGTTGAAATATAAAATTCCACATGATCGTAACCGTCCGCCGTAAGTCTTACCGGTGCACCTTCCACAAGGGGCTCTTCTGCATTTCCTTCTCTCTTCATAATTCTCACTTCAAATTTCGTTTTTTCCATATATAATTCTTTTAATTCCTGATGAATTGCATTTGTAAGATGTTCTGCAAGCTCATGACGCATATTACTTAACAACGTTGCTTCTTTCAGAATAACACTTTCTAATTCCTTCAACTGTTTCTTCGTCGTTTCAATATGAACGTCTTTATTTTCAATCGTAAAAATTTCCTTTTCAATTTTATCAGCATACGCTAAAATCTCTTCTACAGTATTTCCATATTTTCTCTTTAGCATACGAATTTCATTCAAACGTGTTTCGATTTCATCTAAACGATTTGGATCATATTCCATCATATCGAGCTTTTCTCTCAGTTGATAGGCAACCTCTTCTAATAAGTAATAACTATTTGCAATTGAATCATGATTCTCTTGATACACTTCATCTAAATGTGTAATACTTTCCATTTGCCCCATTGCACTTCTTACATTATCTAATCCTTGTCCGTCGGCACTTAACGAACGATATGCATCACCTAACGCTTTATAAATCTTTTCAAAATTAGAAATTTGTAATCGTTCCTCAGTTAATTCATTTTCTTCATCCAGCTTTAAATCCGCCTTGCGAATTTCTTCATGCTGAAACTGAATTAAATCTAAGCGATGTGCCATTTGTTGTTCATTTTCACTTAACGATTTCAATTGTTTTTTTAATTTTTCATAGTCAGCGTATACGTTTTGATATATATCTAATTGTTTAACGATTCGATCCCCATCAAAATGATCAAGCATAAACAGATGTCGTTCTTCATTCATTAAATCTTGCGTTTCATGCTGTCCATGAATATCAACAAGTGTTTTCCCAATTTCTTTTAATATGCTAAGTGTAACAAGCTTCCCATTTACACGACATACACTCTTCCCGTTCGCAGCAATATCACGCTTTAAAATAATCATGCCATCTTCTATTTCTATATCTAACTCTTCTGCCTTTTCAATACATGGATGCTTCTCATCTTCAACATAAAATAACCCTTCAATCTCAGCCTTTTCTGTTCCATATCGAACAAATTCTGCTGACCCACGGCCACCTACAAGTAAACTAATTGCATCAATAATAATCGATTTTCCGGCCCCTGTTTCACCGCTTAAAACCGTTAAACCTTTTTGAAAAGAAATATTTAATGCTTCAATAATAGCAAAGTTTCTAATCGATAATTCCGATAACAATGCCCCATTCACCTCGTTATAAAATAATCCCTTACTAAAGGATTTTCTCAGTTCTTCATTCAAATAATCATGCTATATATTTGTATGTATATACTCTTCTAACCCGCTTCATTGTACCAAACATTTGTTTTACGGGTCAATCCATCTATTTTTTAACTTTATACACACAAAATATTATATTACAATTGAAAATTCATATTTTTAAACAATAAAAATATCTTGTTCACTTTCCACTTTATGATGGAAAGCAAACAAGATTTTTTGTTACAACATATTTAAGAAACGATCAGAGACAACACCTGTATCTTCAGGTGTACGGCAAATAATTAAGCAAGTATCATCACCACAGATGGTTCCGATGATCTCATCCCACTCTAAATGATCAATAAGTGCTCCAAGTGAATGAGCGTTACCAGGCAATGTTTTTAGCACAAGCATATGTCCTGCCGTGTCTAATTTTACAAATGAATCCACTAGATTTCGTTTTAATTTTTGTAACGGGTTAAATCGTTGATCTGCTGGCAAGCTATATTTATAGCGCCCATCATGTAATGGCACCTTCACTAAGTGCAATTCTTTAATATCGCGCGATACTGTTGCTTGCGTTACATTAAATCCCTCATTACGTAAAATATCAACTAATTCATCTTGTGTTTCAATTTCTTTGTTTGCAATAATTTCCCTGATTTTAATATGGCGCTGACCTTTATTCATACATTTGCACCTCACACTATCTCTTACCATAGTTTAAACATTGGTATACTTCACTTATTTATGTTAACTTATAATTCGTTTCTTGTACACAATTGTTTTTGCAATCATTATACAATTACAGCAAAAAGAGGAACAACGTATGTTATTCCCCTTTCCCTTTTTGTTTTAGAACGTCATGCGCTTCTGTAACAACTTGCTCTATAGAAATTGGAGAATGATTTTCGCCATTCTCGCGTTCACCATGCCATTTCAGATGAATTAAAAATTCAATATTACCATCCCCACCCGTAATTGGTGAGAATGTTAAACCTTCCACATCATAGCCTTCTTTTAAAGCAAAATCGACAATCATTTCTACAACAGCTTCATGTACTTTTCTATCACGAACGATACCTTTTTTCCCAACTTGCTCTCTTCCAGCTTCAAACTGCGGTTTAATTAACGCTGCTACATCTCCGTTAGGCATAAGCATTGTTTTTAAAACTGGCAGTATAAGCTTTAATGATATAAATGAAACATCAATACTTGCAAATTGCGGTAAACCACGTTCTAAATCTGCTGGTGTCACGTAACGGAAGTTTGTTCGTTCCATTACAACAACACGCTCATCTTGACGTAATTTCCACGCTAGTTGATTGTATCCTACATCTAATGCATAAGATAATTTCGCTCCATTTTGAAGCGCGCAATCTGTAAAGCCACCAGTTGATGAACCAATATCTATCATAACTTTATCTTGTAAATCAAGATGAAATGTCTCTAATGCCTTTTCAAGTTTATAACCACCACGACTTACATACGGCATAACTTGTCCTTTCACCGTAATCTCAGTATCTTGCGAGATTTTCTCTCCTGGCTTATCAAGTCTCATCTCATTTGCATATACGAGTCCGGCCATAATGGCGCGCTTTGCCTTCTCACGCGTTTCTATAAGTCCTCGCTCTACTAATAGTACATCTACTCTTTCTTTTTTTACGCTCATTTGTTACGCCCTTTTTTGTTTTGATGGAATCATTGTATGAATACGGTCTACAACAGCATCTGTCGTTAAACCAATTTCTTCTAATAATTTTGTTACACTTCCGTGCTCTATGAAGCGGTCTGGAATACCCATTCGTTCAACTAATGCACTATGGTAACCATTTTCAGATGCAAATTCAACTACTCCTGTTCCAAAACCACCAATTAAACAAGCTTCTTCAATCGTTAAAATCGGTATATTCTTTCCTAGAAGATCATGTAAATATGCTTCATCCATTGGTTTAATAAAGCGAGCATTCACTACTTTCACTGAAACCCCAGCTTTTTCAAGACGCTCAGCTGCTTCCATTGCCATTGGTATTGTCGTACCAAACGTTAAAATAGCTGCTTGTGTACCCTCTTTTAACGTCTCCCACGTACCGATTGGAATCGCCTTTAATTCTTCATCCATATGAACGCCAAGTCCATTACCGCGCGCATAACGCAATGCGATTGGTCCATCTTCATATTGCATCGCCGTATAAACTAAATGTTGCCCTTCATTTTCATCTTTCGGCATCATAAGCACCATATTCGGCAAGTGACGTAAGAATGAGATATCAAATACGCCTTGATGCGTTTCACCATCTGCTCCTACTAATCCCGAGCGATCTATTCCGATGAAAACATTTAAATTTTGGCGGCATATATCATGAACAACTTGGTCATATGCTCTTTGTAAAAATGTCGAATAAATTGCTAAGAATGGCTTCATTCCTTGCGTTGCCATACCTGCTGCCATTGTTGTAGCATGCTGTTCTGCAATACCTACATCAATCATACGATCTGGGAATTCTTTTTGGAATTTCTCAAGTTTTGATCCAACAGGCATTGCAGGTGTAATTGCTACGATACGCTCATCTGCTCTCGCTAGCTTAAGTACTGTTTCACTAACGACAGCACTCCATGCTGGTGCAACTTCTTTCGGCTTAACGAAGTCACCTGATTCAATTTTATAAGGTCCTGTTCCATGCCAAGTACCGATAACGTCACTCTCAGCCGGTTTATAACCTTTTCCTTTTTTCGTAATAACGTGAACGAGTACTGGGCCTTTTGTTTTCTTTGCATATTGCAACGTTTCGAATAACTTTTCATAATCATGCCCATCGACTGGACCTAAATATGTAAAGCCTAACTCTTCGAAAAAGACACCAGATACTAGTAAATATTTAAGACTATCTTTTATTTTCTCTGCTGTCGCAGCCACTTTCCCGCCAACTGCTGGAATTTTCTTTAATATATACTCTAATTCATCTTTTACCCAGTGATATTTTCCTGCAGTACGTAAACGACCGAGTACATTATGAAGCGCACCAACGTTTGGTGCAATTGACATTTCATTATCATTCAAAATAACAATCATGTCTGTTTTTTCATGTCCAATATGGTTCAATGCCTCTAAAGCCATTCCGCCTGTTAAAGCACCATCTCCAATAATTGGTATAACATATTCTTTCGTTTTCTTTAAATCACGTGCCAGAGCCATTCCCATTGCAGCCGATAACGAAGTCGAGCTATGACCAGTTTCCCATACATCGTGCTCACTCTCGCAACGTTTCGGGAAACCACATAGACCTTGATATTGCCTTAATGTACCAAACTCTTTCGCGCGTCCAGTTAAAATTTTATGTACATAGGATTGATGTCCTACATCCCATAAAAATTTATCTTGCGGGCTATCAAATAATTTATGCAGAGCAATTGTGAGTTCTACTACACCTAAATTAGGTGCAATATGTCCACCTGTTTGAGAGAGCTCTTCAATTAAAAACTTACGAATATCCTCACTCAATCCCTCTAGTTCACTGATAGACATATCTTTCAAAAAACTAGGGTTTTGAATTTGCGTTAGATCCACATGGATCACTCACTTTCATTTCATAATCTGTCAACATGTCAAATATTATAAAAAAACATTTACACAAAACAAGAAATTCTCTTTTCTATTTTTCGTCTTGTCCCGCTATTAACCAGTCTATTGCGCCCTAATCCTATTATAAACCATATTTCTTTAGGCGATGAAAAAAATAGCCGCTAACACGAAGTGATAACGGCAATGTAATCTACATATATTTTTGCCAATAACAAGAAAAGAAAAACCTTTTCCTACATTTATATCATAAAATGATGAATGACTCAACAAATGAAAACGCTGTTATATTAGTTATTACGTTTTGCAATCAAATCACAAATAGATAGTAAATATTCATCTTGTAATTGCAAGGAGCTAATCGCACCTTTTGCTTCTGCAATTGTTTCTTCTAAAATATCCTTTGCTCTATCTATAGTAAACAACGTCGTATATGTGCTCTTTTCGTTAGAAAGATCGCTACCAATCGGTTTTCCAATCTCTTCTTCAGTTCCTTCGACATCTAAAATATCATCTCGAATTTGGAAAGCTAGACCGATATATTTAGCAAAAGTAAGCAACTTTTCTTCTTGCTCTTCTGTCGCATCAGAAAGTATCGCACCCGCAAGTACAGCAAATTCAAGCAGTTTTCCGGTCTTATGTTTATGGATGTACTCCAATTCATCAATCGTAAGGCGTTTCCCTTCCGCTTCCATATCTGCCACTTGTCCGCCAACCATTCCTTCTGGTCCTGCTGCTTTTGCAAGTTCAAGTACAAGTCTTACTTTTTTTTCAGCAGAAATTTCTTTTTGCTCATATGCCATAATAACTTGAAAAGCATACGTCAATAAGCCATCTCCTGCTAAAACTGCCATCGCTTCACCAAATACTTTGTGATTTGTGGGCTTTCCTCTTCTTAAATCATCATCATCCATACAAGGTAAATCATCATGAACTAACGAATATGTATGAATCATTTCAAGAGCACAAGCTGCACCTACTCCAAGATTTCTTTCTTTCCCAAACGCTTGTAATGTTGCAAACAAAAGTAACGGGCGGAGACGTTTTCCACCCGCTTCCAAAGAATATGCCATTGCTTCACGAAGTACATTTGGACATTGTAATTCATTTGCATAGCTTACAAGTTTTTCTTCTACGAAAGTTTTACTTTCTTTCAAAAAAGTATCAAAAGCAATCGTCACTATGCTTCATCTCCTAAAGCAGTAAACGGTTCAAGCTCTCCATCTTCCCCAAGAATAACTGCCATTTGTTCTTGTACATTCTTCAGCTTCTCATCACAAAGCTTAGATAATTCCATACCTTCTTTAAAATAAGAAATCGCTTCTTCTAAAGGTACGTCACCTTGTTCTAGCTTAGAAACAAGATGCTCAAGTTGCGAAATTGCCTCTTCAAAGCTTAATTTATTTTCCATTATTCAATTCACGCTCCTCTATGCCTGATACGCTACAATCTAGTATTCCATCTTGTAATTGAACTGAAACAGCATCTCCAAGGCTTACATCTTTCACACTTTTTAACACTTGCTTCTCTTCATCATATACAAGCCCGTACCCTCTCATCATTACTTTAAGCGGACTTAACGCTTCAAGTTTTTGAGCAGCTCTTACAAAGGCAAATTCTTTCGTTTGAAGTAACGTTTGCATTTCACGTTGTAATTGCTTTTGCAACGTTTCAACAGCTACCTTTGTTTGCATAATTTTTTGAGATGGGTGGTGCTTCTCTAAATAAAATGAAAGTTGCTTTAACTGATTCACCTTTTTATCAATATAGCGCTCTTTCGCTAAAACAAGCTGTTCTAGCGCTCTATCTAATTGCTCTTCCTTTTGCTCATATACTTGTCTTGGATAACGGAACGCATACGATTTTTGCAACACTTGTAGTTTTTCTTCTTTTTTATGTACTAACTCTCTCATCGCTCTTTGCAATCTCAGAGTTCTTTGTAATACCTTTTCTTGTAACTCTATAATGTTAGGTGCTGCCAGCTCAGCTGCTGCAGTCGGTGTTGGCGCGCGTAAATCTGCAACAAAATCTGCGATTGTAAAATCCGTTTCATGGCCTACTGCCGAAATAATAGGAATTTCACTCTTAAAGATTGCTCTTGCAATCATTTCCTCATTGAAAGCCCATAATTCCTCAATAGAACCTCCACCACGGCCAACGATTAGTACATCTATCTCTCCCATTTCATTCGCTGTACGAATCGCTTGTACAATCGAGGGAGCCGCTGACTCCCCTTGTACAAGTACCGGAAATACAATAACATTCCCAATTGGATAACGACGTTTAATCGTTGTTATAATATCACGAATCGCTGCTCCTGTTGGCGACGTAATCACACCTATTGTTTTAGCGTAAGGAGGAATTGCTTTTTTATAAACTTGAGAAAAAAGTCCTTCTTCTTCTAAACGAACTTTTAACTGTTCGTACGCTAAATGTAAATTTCCGACTCCGTCAGGCTGCATGTCTTGAATATAAATTTGATAAGAACCACTCGCCTCGTAAACAGAGATTTTCCCTTTCACGAGTACCTTCATCCCATTTTCAGGTTTGAATTTAATATTACGATTATGACCCGCAAACATAACCGCTGCGATTCTTGCATTTTCATCTTTCAATGTAAAATACATGTGGCCACGGCTATGATTTTTAAAGTTGGAAATTTCACCTTTTAACCAAACAGACTGCAAATGCGGATCATATTCTATTTTTGTTTTTATATAGCGTGTTAACGCTGTAACGGTTAAATATTGCTTCTCCATTTCTCTCTCCTCATAGCCGATTCAAATTATTTACAAACGACACCTGCACGTTTGGCAGATTCAACAGTATTATGAAGAAGCATTGTGATTGTCATTGGACCAACACCCTTTGGTACAGGTGTAATGTAACCCGCAACATCTAACACGTTGTCAAAGTCAACATCACCACAAAGTTTTCCTGTTTCTAAACGGTTAACACCAACATCAATTACAACCGCTCCTTCTTTCATATAATCAGCTGTTATCATTTTAGGTCGTCCAACAGCTACGATTAAAATATCAGCTAACTTCGATAACTCTTTCATATTTTGCGTCTTAGAATGACAATATGTGACAGTTGCATTTTCATTTAAAAACAATTGCCCCACTGGTTTACCGACAATATTACTTCTTCCAATTACTACTACATGTTTCCCAGAAATATCAAGATTTGTTTCTTTTACTAATTCTACAATACCATGCGGTGTACATGGAAGGAATGTATCTTGTCCCGTCATCATGCGTCCCACGCTGATTGGGTGAAATCCGTCTACATCCTTTTCTGGTGAAATTCTTTCAATGATAGCTTTTTCTTCAATATGTTTTGGTAAAGGTAATTGCACTAATATACCATTAATACGGTCATCGCCATTTAAGCGATCGATTTCAGCAAGCAAACGTTCCTCAGTAATTGTTTCAGGAAGTTCAATTAGCTCTGAGTAAATTCCTACTTGTTCACAGCCTTTTTCTTTTCCTTTCACATAAGAACGAGATGCTGGATCTTCTCCAACTAAAATAACTGCTAATCCTGGTACAATACCTTGCTCTTTCAACTTCACAACTTCTTCTGTTAATTGTGCTCGTTTTTTCTCCGCAACTTCATTTCCTTTGATGATTACTGCTACCATTTTAAGATTCCCCCTTAAAGAATTTACAGTGTATCTTTTATATTAGATAAAACGCCGTTAATAAAACGACGAGATTCCTCATCCCCAAATGTTTTTGCAATTTCAATTGCTTCGTTAATTGTTACGTTATGTGGAATTTCTTCCATGTACTTCATTTCATACACAGCTACACGTAAAATACTGCGATCAACAATACTAATACGCTCAAGCTTCCACTTTTTTAAGTTTTGACGAATCGCTTCATCGATTGCTTCTTTATTTTCTACAAAACCTACTACAAGTGACTCTAGAAACTCATTTGTTTCTTCGCCTTCATCTAGCGTGTTTTCCACTGCTACTTTCGGTTCTAATTCACCTGTAATATCCATTTGGTATAATGCTTGCATTGCTCTTTCTCTAGCCGTCCTACGTTTCATTGTAACTCTCCTTTATGCTTCAAGTCTTTCCTTATACTTTGTTATATTATTATAATTTATAAGCCGTCAATTCACTTACTCTTACAGTTTTCATTGATTTTCCAACCTTATAATACAATGATAATAACACAATTTATCGTTTCACACACGGGTTACAAGGCTGAAAAATAATAAAAAGATTAACTTCAAGTTCCATATCTTATCACAATGTACGTTTTTTGGAAAAACGACACATTTTCTTGTTTATTTCTTATTTTTTGAAATAGTATAATAATTAGAGGGTTGTAATTTGTGAAGAAATGAAACGATAAAAAAGATGCCTATGTTACTAGGCACCTTTTCATTCTTACACTGGTTCGATTTCTGTTTTTTGTGTTTCGAATGTTACGCCAACGATGTGAACATTCACTTCTTTTGGCTCAAGTCCTGTCATTGTAAAGAGTGCTTGGCGAATATTGTCTTGAATCTTTTGTGCAACAACTGGAATTGCTACACCAAAATACATTACAACATAAAGGTCAACGATAATATCTTCGTTTGCTAATTCAACCTTTACACCTTTACCATGATTTTTCTTACCTAACTTCTCAACAACATCTGTAGCAAAATTACCGCGCATTGCCGCTACACCTTCTACTTCAGCAGCTGCAATACCTGCAATTACTTCAATTACTTCTGGTGCAATTTCTACTTTACCAAGAGTTGTATCTTGACCCATATCTAACATATGTTCAGCCATGAAAAAAACCTCCTTTAATGTATCACTGCGTCACAAGTTCATGCTCTTCCAAAAACTTCGTATTAAACTCACCTTTTACAAAATCAGGATGATCTAACAATTGCAAATGGAACGGGATTG
Organism: Bacillus cereus group sp. BfR-BA-01347; assembly: GCF_022663835.1. Classification (NCBI taxonomy): domain Bacteria; kingdom Bacillati; phylum Bacillota; class Bacilli; order Caryophanales; family Bacillaceae; genus Bacillus; species Bacillus cereus group sp. BfR-BA-01347. The sequence continues at coordinate 91,217 of NZ_JAKUGG010000002.1, forward strand.
TTGTATGTACGCCTTCAATGACAAATTCACTAAGTGCGCGCTTCATTTTTGCAATTGCCTCTTCACGTGTTTTTCCGTGAACAATTAATTTAGCAACCATCGAATCATAGAAAGGTGGGATTGAATATCCCGGATATACAGCTGAATCGACGCGAATACCAAATCCTCCTGGTGGTAAGTACATTTCTACTTTACCTGGAGATGGCATAAATTTTTTGGCAGGGTTTTCCGCATTAATTCGACATTCAATTGCCCAACCATTAAATTGTACTTCTTCTTGCTGTAACGATAACTTTTCTCCTGAAGCAACAAGAATTTGCTCTTTAATTAAGTCCATTCCCGTTACCATTTCAGTAACCGGATGCTCAACCTGAATTCTCGTATTCATCTCCATGAAATAAAAGGTTTTCGTTTTATATTCATAAATAAACTCAACCGTACCAGCACCTGTATAATCAACCGCTACCGCCGCTTTAACTGCCGCTTCACCCATCTGCTTGCGAATATCTTCATCAAGTGCAGGTGATGGACTTTCTTCTAATAGTTTTTGCAAACGGCGCTGAATTGTACAATCACGCTCTCCTAAATGAATGGCATTTCCGTGTGTATCTGCCATTATTTGAATCTCAACATGGCGGAAATCTTCAACGTACTTTTCTAAGTATACACCAGGGTTCCCAAAAGCGGTACTAGCTTCTTGCTGTGTAATTTGAATTCCTTTTATAAGCTCTTCTTCATGGCGTGCAACACGAATACCTTTTCCGCCGCCACCTGCAGTCGCTTTAATAATAACTGGATATCCAATTTGATTAGCAAGCTCGATCGCTTCTTCGGTATTTTTAATAATCCCTTGTGAACCTGGTACAATCGGAACCCCTGCTTCTTTCATTGTATCACGAGCAACGTCTTTTGTGCCCATCTTTGAAATAGCTTCTGGACTTGGACCGATAAAAATCAAGTTACATTCACGGCATAACTCTGCGAAATCTGCATTCTCTGCTAAAAATCCGTATCCCGGATGAATAGCATCGCAGCCTGTTAACTTCGCAACGCTAATAATGTTTGTCAAATTTAAATAGCTTTCTTTCGAAATCGTTGGTCCTACACAATACGCCTCGTCTGCAATCTGTACGTGAAGTGACTCTTTATCTGCTTCTGAATAAATTGCAACTGTTTCAATATCCATTTCTTTACAAGCACGAATAATTCGTACAGCAATTTCCCCACGATTGGCTATTAATACTTTTTTTATCATCACAAAGACTCCCTTATTACGCTTTTACAAGAAATAGCGGTTGTCCATACTCAACAAGCTGTCCGTTATTAACAAGAATTTCAACAATTTCGCCATCTACATCAGCATCAATTTCGTTAAATAACTTCATAGCCTCGACAATACATACGATAGAATCTTTCGATACTCTATCCCCAACACTTACATATGGAGGTGTATCAGGCGAAGAAGAAGAATAGAATGTACCTACCATCGGTGATGTGATTTTATGTAGGTTTTCATTTTGAACAGCCTTCTTCTCTTCTTGTTTTGGTGCTTCTGCTTGCGCTGCTGCTACTTTCGTTTCAACTTCAACAGGCGCTACTGGTTGCATAGCTTGTTTTGCTGCAGGTGCTTGCACAGCAACAACTTCATTACCACGCTTTTTCATTTTGATTGTTGTACCGTCTTTTTTGTATTCAAATTCATCAATATTAGAGCTATCAATTAATTTAATTAATTCGCGAACTTCTTGAATTTTAAACATGTAAAATCCACTCCCATACTCTTGTTTGTCCCGTTTTTACAGATTCTCGTCACGAAAACTAGATTGACTGTAAAAATACGATGTATTCTATTAGAAAATATATTTCATTAACTAATAGAAATATTTACTATTTCCATCTTACGATAAATTTTTTAAACATTCCAATTTATATTTCTTTATAATAAATCGAAACTCCTGTAAAAATATTATTCCAACAAAAAATTAATACCTAGTAATAATACCAAGTTTCACATGAAATTGGCAAGACCACTTCTTAAAAAACATTCACTACTTTTTCAAAACGTTACACAGCAAACATGCCATTCCCTCTCCACTCTTCACCACATCTATAGTCAATAATATATTTTTACCAAATATTATTTTTTTGTTTACACGCCGTTCATCATTCCTTCATATAAGAATAGTATGTTCAAGGTGTAGAAAATATATTGTGTCGAGGTGTGGAAATATGATATGGCTCATTCTCTTTTTACCTGCCGTAATCGTTTGGGCATGCGTTCTTTTCATCCACGTCAAATCCGGAAAAAGTAATCATCAGTACCATGAACCATTAATCTTTTACTCACAACGTGTTTCTCCATTCCGAGTTGAACATAATAAAAATAAATACAAAGACGAAATAGAAAAAAGCTATCGAAAATGATAGCTTTTTTCTATTCACACGCTTACTTACATACTCTATTTTACTATTTGCATACCTTTTGCTTAGTAAAAGATAATAATCCGCAGGGAAATCCCTACGGATTAAAGTTTCACTTATTTCGCTGGTGGATCAAATTTCACACCTACATCTTTTGATCCACCTTCACTTCTTACAAGTTGAATAATTTTATTTGCTTCTTTCTGTGAATGTTTTGCCGCTTTAACCGTTACTCTAATATCAGTACCATCAGCTCTTACAAGAGCATCTGGATATCCTCCTTGAGATTTAATTACTGTCTCAAGTAATTCTTGCTTCGTTTCCATTGTAGTGATTGCATCAAAGTTATCTTTCGCTTTACTCTTTTCTGTCGCTGAAGATTTCGAAGAATTCATCACTTCTTGTAATTTTGCTTTCTCTTCACTACGCTGATCTTCCATTTGCATACGTAAAGCTGTGAAATTCTCATCACTTGATTGAACTGATACATTACCCTCTTTTTTACTTGTTTCTTTTTTTGCATTTTCTTTTTTGTCTGTTTCTTTATTTGTTGTTTCCTTGCTTGTATTTTCTTTTTTCGGAGTTTCTTTAGGCGCTTCGTTTGTTACCGCTTTATCAGTACCTTGTTTTTCTTGTCCAATCTTTTCACCTGTTGCTGGCGATGCTGTATTCATTTTGTCAGGAGTTGTCACGTAATACACAGATAGTACAACAACTAAACTTAACATCGTTAATAGCCAAACTGTTTGTTTTTTTAACACTTTATTTCCTCCCTATCAATTTTTCGGTGAAACTGAAACGCGATGGGCCGGTACATCTAGCAGCCTTATCACAGCTTCTTTTACCATTGCTTTAACTTGTATATTATCCACTCCCTTTGCTACGACAAGAACACCACGTACTTTCGGCTTCTCTGTTCGTAAAACAACAGGAGTTTCTTTATCCCCTTCACGTATAATGACAGTCTTTTCATCAAGAGACTCGTCCTCTACTTCTCTCTTACCGCCTGTTTTATCTGTTTCACCTGTTGTTTGTGAGCGTTTCACTGTATTTTTTTCTAAAATTTTTTCTTCAGATGAATCTAAATTCACTTTAATCGTTACGTCTTTTACTCCTGCTATTTCTTCTAAAGCAGTTTTTAATTCTTGTTCATACGCTTTTTCATATTTTTCTACATTTGACATACTATCATTACTTTTTTGTCCGAAAGTTGGTACGTCTTTTTCTTGGTTTTGAGTTTTTTGTTCTTTAAATACAGGTACTTCTTCTTTTTTACTTGAAAAGAGACTACTAGAAAACATAAGCAAAATTCCAAGTATGAGTAGGACAAGTAAAAACTTAGGTGTTACCTTTTTACCCTTCTCGTTGCTTTCTTTTTGATCCCCATTCAATAAGTTTCGAAAAAATGAGAACTTCGAATTTTTATCTTTATTGTCCATTTACTCTACCTGTCCTCCCTTCCATTTGAACTTGGATTTGTTTACTCTCTAGTTGCCACCTGCTTGAAAAGAAATCTTTCATTTCTCCATTCGTTTCTTCCACTTTTTTTGGAGGCTCTTTCGTGTTAATTTCAATTGGCTTTACTGTTTCAATTGCATCATTTTTACTACGTTCTTTTTCTTTCAACGTCACAACAACAGATTGAATATCTTTCGCTGACTTTACTTCTTCTGTATTTTCTGCTGCGACTATTTGTATTTCGGAGACAGTCATACCATACTTTTTCTCAAACTCTTTTCCTACTTCTTTTTTCATTTTGGTAGCCATCTCTTCTAAACTATATGCACGTGTTAGAGCTTGTATTTCTTTTTTCTTCGAATCTATTGAATTTTTTACAGATCCTTCTGCTACGTACTTTTCTTCATTAAAATTTGCAATTACTTCATTTATATCTGTCTGCAATAGTTTAAAAAGAGGCGTTAAAATTAATACGACTAACAAAAGACTTACAACGAATTTAACGTATTTTTGCAAATTCGAATTTGGAAGAATAAGATGAAGCATTGTTGCTAAGAGCAAAAAAACGATAATATTTCTGATCCACTCTGTAACAAATTGCATACTCTTCACCTCCTATCGCATCATAAGTGTAATATTCCCCGCAGCAATAATAATTGTAATACTTAAAAAGAACATAAATGATACGATAGCTAAGCAAGCAAATACGTAAATGATGCTTCGTCCAATAATGTCTAAACATTGAATAATTGCTCCGCCGCCAATCGGTTGCAATACTGCTGCTGCAAATTTATAAATAAATGCAATACAGAAAATTTGAATCGCAGGAAAAGCAACAATTAAGCATAAAATGACGAGCCCAATAATTCCGACTGTGTTTTTCAATAATCCTGATGCGCTAATAACAGTATCTGCCGCTTCGGTAAACATCCTTCCAACTACTGGAATGAAGTTTCCTGTTACAAATTTAGCAGTTTTCACAGCTATTCCATCAGCAACGGCTGTCGCTGTTCCTTGTACAGATAATACTCCTAAAAAAATCGTTAAGAAGATACCGATAATCCCAACGCTAACGTTTTGCAGAAGCTTGGACAATTTCGTAACTTTATATTGATCACTCATTGTACTTACAATACTTAATATCGTTGCCAGTAATAAAAGCGGTAGAACGATATAATTCATAAGAAGCCCGCTTGTATTCATTAAGAAAATGATAATCGGATGAAAGAAAGATACAGATACAACCCCGCCACCAGTCGCTATAAGCGCCAATAAAATTGGCAATAGCGCTAATATGAAATCTACCATTGTTTGTATCGTTTCTCTTGCATATGTCATAACGACATAAAAACTATTCAAAGCAAAAATAATAAGTACCATATATACAACAGCATCAGCAATTTTACTTACACTACTTTTTGAAAAAGCAGATTGTAGTGATTGCAACAATGCACTAAAGATTGTGAGCATAATGAGTGTGCCAAGCAGTTTTCCATTAGCTGCAAGCTCATGAAATAAATATTTTAATAACCCTATCATCCACTCTTTTAGAGAGAATTCTTTTTCTCCCTTTACAAACTCCATAAAACTCCCTTTTTGACTCTCTGGCAAATAGCCTCCATATTTTGTAACAAGCCCGTCCCAAAATTGCTTCACATCTTCAATTCCGAGCTTATCCAATTGTTGATCAACGACGTTTGTTTCTACAGGAGAAGCTTGTACAACAACCGGTAAAGAAAAGAAAAGGAAGCAAGCAAATAGCAGCTTAGCTCCAAACCTCCTCAACATTCACTCCCCCTTATCCCGTCGGTAAAAATCCGAGAATAGTTTCAATTACAACCGTCAAAATAGGAATTGCCATAACGAGAATTAAGATTTTCCCAGCAAGTTCAATTTTCGAAGCGATGGCACCTTGACCAGCATCTTTTGTGATTTGAGCTCCAAACTCAGCAATATAAGCAATTCCAATAATCTTTAGTAACGTTTCCACGTAGACATTACTAACTTTCGCTTCACTCGCTACTCTCTCAATCATTTGTAAAATAGAATGAATTTGATCGATTAAAATAAGAAACATCACACTGCCTACGAACACAATAAATAAAGATGTAATACTAGATTTATGCTGGTTCAAAACAGCAGCTAAAAACGTAGCAACGAGGCCTAATCCGACAATTTGTATAATTTCGATTCGAACCGCCTCCTTTACTGGAAGAGAAAGACACTTTTAATCTTGTCGAATAGCGTATTAATTAAAAATGCAACATGAAATAAAATGACGACAAAACCGACAAGGATAACCCAATTTGCAATATCCTCACGCTTCAATTCTTTTAGTACAGTATGAATGAAAGCTAAAACAATGCCGATTCCGGCGATTTGAAATATTAATCCAACATCAATGGACATCGCCTTTCTCCCCCCTATAGCAGTAAAATTACAATTAGTAGCCCTGCTAGTACCCCTAAGCTCTTGATCATTTTTTCGTATTGCAGTTGTAAAGCTTTTGCTTCCTCTTCTTCTCTCTCCAAATGTGTAATACATAAGCGAATATGTTTTTGTTGTGATTCACGATCATGTTGCCCGAGAGTTTCACCAAATTGCTGCAGTATTTCATACTCGGTTTGTTGAAAAGCCGTCAACTTCCAATTCTCTTTCAAACTATCTATCCAAGCTTCCCTTACTGTTTGTTCTCCACTTTCTAGTTTTTTAGCGAAACTTTGAAATATCCAATTTAATGGCTTTGGCATTTGTTTAACTAATCGCTCGGCAGCCTCAGATAAAGGTGTGTGTCCATACATAATTTCTGCCTCTAATGATTGAAGTGCTGATTTTAATAACCTAAGTTGCCTAGGCCTCTCACTGTATCTTTTAGCGTACGAAAACCCGAAAAAGGTGCTGACCGCAACGATTAACACTGCACCAAATATTTTCACCATACGCCCTCAGCCTTTCTATTTGATAACACTGGTTTTCCATATTTATCTTTCACCTGCATAACCGTTCCTGGACCCCTCGCTTTTGACAACTCCACAAACCTATCAAATATACCAAGCTCTAGCACTGCCTTGAGCGATGGACGTCTCACAACATCCTCATAGGAAAATCCGTGTGCACTTATAAAAAGCTGAACACCTGCATGCACTGCCTCCATAATTGCTTCACTATCTTCTTTACGGCCAATTTCATCTACGATCAAAATATCAGGACTCATAGAACGAATCATCATCATCATTCCTTCTGCCTTTGGACATGCGTCTAACACATCGACTCGGGTACCAAAATCGTATTGCGGGATCCCTTTCACACAGCCAGCAATTTCTGACCGTTCATCAACAATCCCCACTTTACAGGAAGGAATTTCCGAAGCACTTACCCCTTGACTCATGCAACGTGCTACATCTCTTAAAAGTGTCGTTTTTCCTGTTTGGGGAGGGCCAATTACCATCGTGTTTAACCACCTTTTTTCATACAAATATGGCAAAAGTGGTTCAGCAATCCCTATTTTTTGACGAGCAATACGAATATTAAAGGAAGAGACATCACGAATCATTTTCACTGCGCTTTTTTCTGTAATGACTTTTCCTGCTAACCCGATTCTATGCCCCCCGCGAAGCGTCACATACCCACGTTTTAATTCCTCTTCCATCGTATAAATTGAGAATTGACTTAACTTATTCAATAAGTAAATAGCATCCTCTGCAGTAGTAATATAGTCATAAAAAAACACCTTTCCGTGTGCAATACACTCTAGCGGCCTTCCAATTCGAACACGAATTTCCTCTAAAGCATCGTATTGCTTACATTCTTCAATTAAGTACTTCATCGTTTTTGGTAAAACTTCTAATACCTCTTTCATCGGCTTCTCCCCACTATACTCGACTTACTATTTCAGTAATGCGATAAAAATACAGCAAATTCCAAGCGCTAGAAAAAAGAGCTTCAAGAAAGAAATTTCACTTGCTACACTCGCTATCCCAATTGTCATTGTTAAAATTAATACGGTAGGTCCAACAAACGCCAACATACCATTTATAAACAACGCTTTCTTCGCATCATTCACATAAAGCATAAGCAAAGCAGCAAATATCTCCGCACTACCTGAAAATAATCGAAGTGCTCCCATAACAAGCACAGATGTTTCCATTGCCGCTAGCCACTGTTTCATTCTTCCACCTTCTCCCGTAACAGTTACTAACTTCGTATTCTAAAAAAGAATATATTTGTACAACCATATGCAGAGGTTGTCTATTTCAGAAGTAAAAACATAATTTTTCTCTAAAGTCTGAATTATAATCTGAATATTCATATTATTTTATGGTATATTTAGTTTAAAAGGGGTATAAACCATGCAGCACGTCACTTTATTACCACTAGATTTATGCTATACAAATGTGATTTTCGAGCTATCAAATGATCTACATATAAAAAATGCATTGGGGATAACGGTAGAAAACATCGAAGATACGAAAGCATTTCTTCTTTTTGCAATAGAAGAAGAACGTCAAAAGAAATCCTTATCGAGAATGATTGTGAATGAAGAGGATGAAATAATTGGCCTCACCACACTTAAACATATTAATAATGAGAAGAAGCAATCTCACATTGGTAGTTGGCTTGGCTATCCGTACTGGGGAAAAGGCTATAACGAGGCTGCTAAAAAAGAAATCTTTAAAATCGCCTTTTTAGACTTACAACTTTCCTACGTATTTGCTGGTGCTAAAACGAATAATATCCGCTCATTAAAAGCACAAGAAAAACTACCTTATATTTCATTGCATGTGGAAAACAAGTTTCCAGATGAACACGCTGCACTAGAGAAAGAAGTAAAGTCACCTTGCTCTCTGCATGTCGTGTCACGTGAAAATTTTTTAAACTGGTTGAAATTACAGAATGAGGAGGAAAAATATGAAGGCATTGAAAGTTAGTTTAACCGTTGTAGTAGAATTAGCTCTTATTTATCTTTTTTCATTATTGGTCGGTTGGTCATTTATAGAGACCTTTTTCCTTGGTAGTTTAGCAATATTTGCAATTATGTGGTTAATTATTATGAGTAACCATAGAAATAACATTACAGATCACGCAATAAGTAAAACATTAACTGGCGTTGAGACTGGCGAAATAAAACCATTTCAAATTGTTTTGACTCCATCTATTATGGGTACTCTTTCACTTGTTTTAGTCAGTTTTATAATAACAGCTATTTACTATCTACCCTATTTCCTATAAAAAAGCACTCGTGAATTATCACGAGTGCTTTTCTACTATGCACGAGAAACGTATTTACCTTCACCAGTGTTGATGATAAGCATTTCGCCTTCGTTAATGAAGATTGGTACTTGTACAACAAGACCAGTTTCTAATGTAGCTGGTTTTGTTACGTTAGAAGCAGTATCACCTTTAATACCAGGCTCTGTTTCTGTAACTTGTAATTCAACTGTGTTTGGAAGTTCAACACCAAGTACTTCGCCTTGGTAAGTCATGATTGCTACTTCCATGTTTTCTTTTAGGAATTTAAGCTCGCGCTCGATTTGGTTTTCACCAAGTTCGATTTGCTCATAAGTTCCGTTATCCATAAATACGTGAGCCTCACCGCTTGCGTATAAGTATTGCATACGACGGTTTTCGATGTGTGCTTTTTCTACTTTCTCGCCTGCACGGAATGTTTTCTCTTGAACAGAACCTGTGCGAAGGTTACGTAGTTTAGAACGAACGAATGCAGCACCTTTACCTGGCTTTACGTGTTGGAAATCAAGTACTTGCCAAAGGCCATTATCCACTGCAATTGTTAAACCTGTACGAAAATCGTTTACTGAAATCATGTAAAAAAATCCTCCTGTATGTTACAAAATAATAAGTTCTTTTGGTGATTTCGTAATTACTTCATTACCTTCACTTGTTACAATGATATCATCTTCAATACGTACGCCGCCAATACCTGGAATATAAATACCTGGTTCTACTGTTACAGCCATACCTGGTTCAAGAACTGTATCAGAACGGAACGCTAAACCTGGTGCTTCATGGATTTCAAGACCGATTCCATGGCCAGTAGAGTGTCCGAAGTATTCACCGTATCCTTTTTCCGTTATGTAATCGCGCGTTAACGCATCCGCTTCACGGCCTGTTAAACCAGCTTTAATACCGTTCACACCACGTAGTTGTGCTTCTAAAACGATATTATAAATTTCTTTCAATTTATCAGATGGTTCACCAACTGCAATCGTACGAGTAATATCAGAACAATATCCTTTATAATAAGCGCCGAAGTCTAATGTAACGAAATCTCCTGTTTCTATCACTTTTTCAGATGCCACGCCGTGCGGTAATGCCGAACGAAGACCTGAAGCAACGATAATATCAAACGAAGAAGATGTTGCTCCTTGTTTTCTCATGAAAAATTCAAGTTCATTTGACACTTCAATTTCAGATACTCCCGGGCGAATGAATGATAGAATATGCTCAAAGGCAGCATCTGCAATCTGTGCAGCTTCCTTTAATATCTTAATCTCTGAATCAGTCTTTATCAAGCGTAACTTTTCTACAAGGCCAGAAGTCGGGATAAATTCAGCATCAATCGCTTCCTTATGCACTGAATAAGAACTATATGTAAGAGTATCTTGCTCAAAACCAAGCTTTTGAATTCCAAGCTCTTTCACTTGCTTTGCCACTTCATCAATGATCAATCCTGCGTGCTGCACAATCTCATATCCAACCGCTTGTTTACTTGCCTGCTCGACATAACGGAAATCTGTAATAAATTGAGCACGATCTTTTGAAATAAGAACAACACCAGCTGTTCCTGTGAAGTTAGCCATATATCTACGACTATGTTCATTTGTTAACAAAATACCGTCAATACCAGCCTCATCAAATGCACTTCGTAATCTTTCGATTTTCTCCATTACTTTATGCCTCCCTCAATTTCTCCATTAATGCAAATAACGCTAACTTATAGCCATAAAAACCAAATCCAACAATTTGTCCCGCACAAACAGCTGCCGTCACAGATTCATGACGGAACGACTCACGCTGGTGAATGTTAGAAATATGTACTTCAATAACAGGAATCGAAATGCTCGCAATTGCATCTCGAATCGCATAGCTATAATGTGTAAATGCTCCAGGATTTAAAATGATCCCTTCATATATATCTTCCGCCTCATGAATACGATCGATAATCGCACCTTCATGATTCGATTGGAAACATTCTAACTCCACTCCCATTGTTTCTGCTTCTTGCTTCATATCTGCTTCAAGTGTCGCTAGCGTGCCCTTTCCATATACATTTACCTCACGAACACCAAGGCGATTTAGGTTAGGACCGTTTACGAGGAGTACCTTTTTCATATGCTTAAAACTCCTTATTATTAAATGTCTATACAACATTTTAACATAGGAGTTACTTATTTGAATAGTTTGTCTTCTCTTCCCCTTCTCGCTCGGCCTTATTGGTATTTACTGCGTAAGAAACAGAGTAGGCTATAAACACACCATACAATATAAAAATGCATATGGTCGTCACAATTGTTTCTTTCGGTAAATGGAGTGCACTTTTAATAGCAGGAGCCATTAAACCCATCCCCAAAAACAGTAGTGCCCACCAAAATAGCCCATAAATAATTCCCGCTATAATCCCTTCAAACTTCGCAAAAAATGCTTTATACAAAAAGGCAATCAAAATTGAAAGAAGTCCCATACACACTATTCCGGACACATTGCCCCATACACCCTCTTTCCAACTTCCAAACGCAAATGGTAAAAGGAAATAATTTGGTCCCGCCTCCGTGAATGAAAATATATGAAGGAAATACCATATTCCGCCCCAAAAGATTCCACCAAACAAACCAATCTGCACAAAATTCCTTGTTCCTAATTGTTCTTGACTCACATCAACACCTCCGCTCAATAGTATGCCCGAAACTATTTTGAAGCATGTTTAAATACTGCGAAATTTGTCTATAAAAAGAATAAGAAATGTCCGACTCTCATAACATTTTCACTTGTCATCTACTTGTATTTGCCGATAAAATAAAGGAAACTCGGTGATTGTCTTATTTCAAAACGACAGAACCCAGTATGACAATTGCCTCTTTTTCTACATAAGAGAGAAACAAATACAGGTTGGTGTTAACATGGCAGAAGAGTCAAAACAAATATATGGCGGGCAAGCGGTCATAGAAGGAGTTATGTTTGGCGGTAGAGAATATACTGTTACAGCGGTTCGTCGTAAAGATAAATCGATTGAATTTTATCGATTACCACGCGTTCGTAATAAAGTACTATCTACCCTAAAAAAAATTCCATTTTTACGAGGGATTGCCGCTATTGTGGATGCAAGTGCGAATGGAGCAAAGCATTTAAACTTCGCTTCAGAACGATTTGACGTCCACCCAGAAGATGATGAACAAATTGCAAATAAAAAAGAAGAACAATCAAAATTAACGATGGTATTAGGAGTTGCAGCTGTTGGCGTTTTATCTTTTATATTCGGTAAAGTCATTTTCACAGCAGTTCCTGCACTATTAGCTGAATTAACGAGACCGATTTTCCCATCTCATACTGGGCAAATCATTGTCGAAAGTGTCATTAAGCTCATGCTATTATTGAGCTATATATACTTTATTTCTTTAACCCCACTTATTAAGCGGGTATTTCAGTATCACGGTGCAGAGCATAAGGTAATCAATGCTTACGAGAATAACCTTCCTCTGACTGTAGAAAACGTTCAAAAGCAAACTCGTCTCCATTATAGATGCGGCAGTAGCTTTATTATATTTACAGTCATTATTGGAATGTTCGTTTATTTCCTAGTCCCTACAGACCCTCTTTGGGCACGAGTTATAAACCGAATTTTATTAATTCCAGTTGTACTTGGTATTTCTTTTGAAGTATTGCAATTTACAAATCGATTAAGAGATATTCCCGTATTACGCGTACTTGGATATCCTGGGTTATGGCTACAACTATTAACAACGAAAGAACCAACAGATGACCAAGTGGAAGTAGCAATTGCATCGTTTGAAGAATTATTACGTTTAGAGAACAAACAATAATTATTTAAAAATGGTGTTCAACTCCTTTCCTCATCGTTAATATACTAATTTTAATATACGTTTTTAGGAGGTGTCCCTTATGAACGGTCGTTCGTTTACTTTCGCTATATTTGTGCTTATTATCGGATTGGCAATATTCGGCCTTGTTTCATCTGTTATTACAAATCCCATGGGTGTATTAAGAAATATCGGGTACATGTTACTTGTTGTCGGTATCTTTTACTTGCTATACAAGATGTTTACAAATTCCAGTGGTTCTGCAAATTCGCAAAGCTCATATAAGCGTGCGGCAAAACAATCGAACCGCAAACATGGGAAACAAAATGTAGCACCCCTAGGCAATTCTTTCTTTAAGTCAAATACTTCTAATGACAAAATTAAAAAAGGGAATTCTTCCACTTTGAAACGAAAAAGAAAACAGTCTCATTTAACTGTCATTGAAGGCAAAAAAAGCAAAAAGAAAGACCGTGCTTCCTTTTAGGAAGTACGGTCTTTTTTTATACTTTGAAGCACTTCTTTTAAACTTTTCTCTTTCATACTTTCAATTCGAAGATGATGATTTTCAAATGGTAAATTCCGCGTCACATCATTAGGTACCACAATGCACGTTAATCCCGCTGCAACTGCTGCTCTCAATCCATTTAATGAATCTTCAAATACAACAGCTTCAGACGGCTTAATTCCTAATTCTTCTATTGCAACTCGATAAAGAGCTGGATCTGGTTTTACCTTCTTAACATCTTCTCTCGTTTTAATTACTTCAAAATATTCTCGAATTTGTAGTTCTTCTAAAAAATGAATAACCCATTCTCTAGACGAACTAGAAGCTAGTGCGATTTTTAATCCCATTTCTTTCGCTTCTTCTAAATATTCTTTTACCCCATCACGAGCTTTTGGTATTTTCATTTTCTCTTTATGTAAAGTTGCCACTTTTTCTTTTAATGCACTTTTGTTAAAATTCTCTTTTAATTGATCATTTAAATATGCATAAAGTACCTCATCTGTTGTTCCAATGCATTTCGCAAATTCCTCTAAAGGTAGTTCCCCGCCGTATTCACGAACAGCATCTCTGAAAGAGTGAAACCATATCGTTTCTGTGTCCACAATTAATCCATCAAAATCAAAAATAATTGCTTTCATAATTCTCCCATCCTTTTCGAATTGAAATAAAAAAGGAAACGCCATACGTTCCCCTTAATTACTTTTCTCTTCATTTGCTCTTTGAACACCGCGAAGTGTTTCCACTCGGACTGCATCTTGTTCAAAGTATTGCACTAAATCACCAATGCGATCAATCGCTTCCCAACTTAAATGATGTTCAATTCCTTCTACATCATTGTAAATTTTACCTTCATCCACACCGATAATACGCATAAATTGCTCTAGCAAATCATGACGATATACGAGACGTTCTCCGATTTTTTTACCTTTTGTTGTTAATACAAGCCCTCTATATTTTTCATAAATTAGATATTCATCTTTGTCTAATTTTTGCACCATTTTTGTTACAGAGGATGGATGTACACTAAGCGCTTCAGCAATATCAGATACGCGGGCATAACCCTTTTCATCAATCAACAAATAAATTTGTTCAATATAATCTTCCATACTAGGGGTAGGCATCGGTTTCCTCCATCCAAGTTCATTTTGCTTATTCCGTACGAAGCAATCAATAAAATGATACACCAGAAAGAATAACGTGACAAGGTGGAAACGAGCCTAAATATATAAAACAAAAAAGAATCTGTATTTGCATACAGACTCCCCTTAAGTAAAATATTGTATTTCGGCATTAGGGAAAAACTCATTTATATAACCTCTTATCGTTTCTTCCAATACTGTTGCATCATCCTTTTTATATACATATTTTCCGATGCCATATCGTCCCCATTTATACTTTCGCTTCTCTTCATCCATTTCAAGCTTCGTATTTGGATAACGCTCTTGAATAACCTTTTTCGCTGGTTTCGTAAAACGATGCTGAATTAATTCAAACGTTAAATTTGGTATCGTCATATCTTTCAGCGCATTGTACAGTCGCTCAAATAGTTCACGATATCCTTCTTCCCATCCTTCATGCATATAAAGTGGCGCGACTATAAAACCAAGTGGATAACCTGCACCTGCTACTTTACGCGCCGCCTCTATTCGCTCCTCAAACGGCGATGTCCCTGGTTCAAAATTTTTAATTACATATCGTGAATTTATACTAAACCTGAAACGAGTTTTCCCATTATGTTTTGCATCTAATAAATGATCAACGTGCGAATATTTCGTTACGAAACGTAAGCGCCCATGTTCACTTTCTCCAATGAATTCAATCGCCCGCTTTAATGCATGTGTTAAATGGTCAATCCCAACAATGTCTGATGTACACGCTGCTTCAAATCTTGTTATTTCAGGTGCCCTTTCATCCATATATTGCTTTGCCTTCTCAAATATTTCATCAAGATTGACATACACACGAACGTAAGGCTTACTCCCAAGTGTCGTTTGCAAATAGCAATAATGACAATGTCCCATACACCCTGTTGCGAGCGGAATTGCATATTCAGCTGACGGTTTTGACGTATCAAACTTTAGCGTCTTCCTTACTCCAACAACAAGTGTAGCCTTTGCATTACGATACTTTTGCAAATCATTTTCTCCTGGCAAATTTCTAATTTGATTATGTGATGTCGTTTCACGAATTTCTAATCCCATCTTCGTAAACTTCTCATAAAGCTCTTTTCCAAGTGGATATTCAAGTGCCTTCGGTTCAAAGTAAACGAGTTTTGGCATAAATGGTTTCATACGCTTCCCTCCTCTTGTTAGTATGAGGAACGCGGAAAAATTAAAACACATTAAAGTTTTCCACTTCAGTAACTCGCATTGCAAGTTACTGGATGTTATAATTTGGATAACAGCTACCTTGCAACGCAAGTTACCTGAGTAAAAGGTGGTGAAATCATGCACAGCCAAATGTTAAAAGGTGTACTAGAAGGTTGCATCCTATACATCATTTCACAAGAAGAAGTGTACGGATATGAACTGAGCACAAAATTAAATAAACATGGCTTTACATTCGTAAGCGAAGGAAGCATCTACCCTTTATTATTACGTATGCAAAAAGAAAAATTGATCGAAGGAACATTAAAAGCTTCCTCACTCGGTCCAAAGCGAAAATATTATCACGTAACCGATAAAGGGTTAGAACAACTTGAAGAATTTAAACAAAGTTGGGGAATGGTTTCTACTACGGTAAATAACTTATTACAGGGGGAGTGATGGGGATGAATGCACAAGACATGATTGAATTGAATAATAAAAAACGTGAGTTTCTAACTTCCGAAAACGAAGCTGCTTATGGCGATATGTTAGTATATCTTCGAATATCAAACGTACCTGAGCAACAAATGGAGGAACTGTTACTAGAAATATTAGATCACCTCATCGAAGCACAAACAGAAAATAAAAGCGCTTATGACATTTTCGGTAGTGATTTACAATCTTATTGCGATGAACTTATATCAGCTTTACCAGCCCAAACAAAATTAGAAAAAACTTCTTTAATCGGTTTTGTTGTTAGCTTACTTCTTGCTATACAGTTTGGCATAAATGCAATTATTTCATTTTTTATGTTTCTCTTTGAAAAAAACAATACATTATCAAGTCCGCCTTTTAGCATCCTTGGAACTACTTTGTCTGTTTCAATAATTATACTAGGTATACTATTTATTTTATATTTATTAAAGCGTTACTCATTTAATCAGAAAATGAATTGGAAAAGAAGAATTCTATTTGGATTCGCATTTGCTACTCCATTTTGTTCCGCTGTATTCTTAAATATTTATTTCCAAAAGCAACCTTATCTCATTTATCATCTAAACTTTTGGCAAAATGCTTTAATTGCTATCTTATTTTTTATTTTATATAAATTACTATATAAAAAATCAAATTTTTAACAGCCCTTCAAAAGGCTGTTTTTTCTTCTGTCTAATTTTACAAATTGAAAAATTTCATAAAGAAAATAAGAAAAATGCAAAATAATTAAAGTTAATTGTTGACGTGATGCTTTTATTATCGGTATCATAAATCTTCGTGAGCAATTATTTTTCGTTATACGATTTTTTTATTATTACTGAATTTTTGAGAGGAGAAATTAGATGTCAGTTAAGAAGAAAACGCAAGTACGCACCGGCAAAATGGTACGTGAACTAATGTTAGCAGACGAAGATGTAAATGCTTCGCTAATTATGGTATATAGTGAAAACGGTGTAAACGCAGAAATTAAAATCGAGGGCTTAACGCCGAAATGTAACGAAGAATTATTTTTGAGCGGAAACGTGGATTGGAACAAGAGTGTTATTTATAAAATTGTTGATTTCACTGGAAACGCTGAAGTTGGTAAAGTTACATTAACAGCGATGAACAAAAACAATGTTTCTCTAGAAATTGAACGCGTTATGTGGAGTAAAGAAAATAAAGAAGCTGCCGAGCAAGAAGAAACACGGGTAGAAGCAGCACCGAAAAAAGAAGTAGTTGTAGAAGCTCCAAAAGCAATTACACCTGCTCCTAAGCCTGTTACGCGGGTGGAAACACCTGCTATGGCACCTAAGCCTACTCCGGTACCGACACCGAAGCCAGTAAGCGTAGAAGCAGCTGTAGAACTAGCAACTCCAGCGCCTGTGAAAAAAGCAGTCCCTACTCCAGTTACAAAGCAAGAGACAGCACCGGTTGCTCCTGCAAAACCGAAGCAGCCTGCTTTGACTGAAACAAATTCAAAACTACAAGAAAATTATGTTAAACTCGTGAAAAAGACAATTGAAGTTTGTCAAGATTACGAGCTTGGCATCGACATAGATGATTCTATTGAAAGCTTAAAAGAAGAACTACAAAACCAAGGTATTAGCGTTACATTTGACAAAGAAATTATGGACGTTGTAAGTCGCCTTCGTTCTTTACAAGATAAAGGAATCAAAGTAGAAAAAGTACTTAATTTACTATAAAAAATAAGAGATGGCAATTGCCATCTCTTATTTTTTATAGTTCCACTCATTACTTTCATACTTTTCTTTCGCTAACGTTTGAACTTCATGTAACTGTTCTTCTGTTAATTCATATGGAACAAGTTCTATATCTAATCCTTCTTCAAAGCCAACTTCAAACGCTTTAATTAACTGTTCTATCGTAAATGTACGGTCTGTTAATTCATTAATTGCTACTGCTTTAGAAGAGAACATACTCTTCATACGTTCCTTCACACGTTCATTTGGGAATAAAAATAGATCATATAGTTCATCTAAATCAATTTCTAATGGAATCGATCCATGCTGTAAAATAACACCTTTTTGACGTGTTTGAGCACTACCAGCAATTTTTCGTCCTTCCACTACAATTTCATACCAAGATGGTGCATCAAAACATACGCCTGAACGTGGATTTTTTAAATTTTCACGATCTGCTTCTGTTTTTGGAACTGCATAATAGGCTTCTAACCCTAATGCCTTAAAACCATCTAATAAACCTTGCGAAATAACACGATACGCTTCTGTAACTGTTTTCGGCATGTTCGGATGATCTTCAGACACAATAACACTATACGTTAACTCTTTGTCATGTAGTACCCCCCTGCCGCCTGTTTGACGACGAACGAATCCATATTTCTTTTCGTTAACTACATCCATATTAATATCTTTTTCAACACGTTGAAAATATCCAACTGTTAATGTTGGTACTTCCCATTCATAAAAACGAATTGTTGGTGGCATTTTCTTGTCACTTTGCCAATTTAACAAACATTCATCTAACGCCATATTAAATGCCGGTGAACATTGACCAGAGTTAATATAACACCATTTTTCTTTTCCCATCCTGCACCTCATATAACCAATTATTTTTCACATTCTCTAGTCTACCAAATTCGACAAAATTTGTGAAAGAATACGAAATTTCTTCTTATATGCAAATGAATCTGTTGCATAAATACATATGGGCATTATAATATTGAAAGTAGGATAAGAAAAAAGGGAGCGATAGAATCGTGTCAACAACTTGGATTATTTTATTAGCCGTAATCGTAGCATTTATCGGCTACACTGTATGGATGTACTTCTATCAGAAAAAATTAATTAAAACTCTTACAGAAGAAGAATTTCGCGCTGGCTACCGTAAAGCACAGCTTATCGATATTCGTGAAGCAGACGAATATAACGCAGGGCATATTTTAGGTGCACGTAACATTCCGTTATCACAAATTCGCCTTCGCCATAAAGAACTTCGTCAAGATCAACCTGTTTACTTATATTGCCAAAGCGGATTCCGTACAGGTCGTGCAGCGCAATACTTAAAAAAACAAGGCTACAAAGATTTCTACCAATTACAAGGTGGATTTAAATCTTGGACAGGCAAAATTAAAAAGAAATAATAACATACAAAAAACTAGCTGAATAAATCAGCTAGTTTTTTCATTTCATCTTATTCACAATGTATAATAAACTCTGCTTGATTACCTTTTCATCGTTCTCTTCTACATTCCGATATAGCAGGCGATATTCAATGCCTTTCTCTTTCCACGTTATTCTCACACATTTTGACAACACTTTTTGCAAACAAAAAAGACCCCTATTATTCTTACGCCCAAGTGAAAAGGTTACGCGAATAAAAAGAAGTCTTATTAATACCATAGTTTGTGAAAAGCTTTTCAGGTCAAGATTTTTTCTTTCTTATTATTTTCCCTTTATAATAAGGGAAAGAGGTGATACATATGGCCAATATAAAACAAATTGCTAAAACTGCTGGTGTATCGATATCAACTGTTTCTCGTGTCCTGAATAATCACCCTTACGTAAAAGAAGAAAAGCGTAAGCGTGTTCTAGATGCTGTTGAAGAATTAAACTACGCAAAAAATATAAATGCTGTCCATTTAATAAAAGGGAAAACATATACAATTGGCGTTATGCTTCCTTTCATTAACCTCCCCTACTTCAGTACGATTATTGAAGGAATCGGAAACGAAGCGTTATTAGCTGGGTATCATATTAATTTATGTCAAACGAATTACGATAGCATTGAAGAAATTCGTGTTCTTGAAATGATGAAAATGAAACAATTTGATGGGATGATTATTTGCTCCCGAACGAGCTCTTGGGAACAAATCGAACCTTTTGCAAAATTTGCCCCTATTATTTCATGTGAAAAAATGAAGCATCCCCTCATTTCATCCATCTACGTAGATCATTATGAAGGTTTCCGTCTCGGTACTGCCTATTTACTAAGTAGAGGCCATGAAAAAATCGGAATTTGTTTAGCAAGAAAAACAAGTGTAAATTCCATGGAGCGCGAAAAAGCATTCGCCGATACACTTCGTAACGAAGGGAAAACGTTGCATCCTGAATGGATTTTCCACCAATGCTATACAATGCAGGATGGTGCACAAGTACTCCATCGTATTGTAAACATGAAAAATCGTCCAACTGCTATTTTTACAGCGAACGATCAAGTTGCAGCTGGTTTATTAACAGAGGCTCGAAAACATGGCATTCGAGTACCTGAAGACCTTGCTATCCTTGGATTTGATAATCATGAAATTTCAAAGGCATTAGAAATTTCCACAATTGAACATCCCGGTCTCGCAATGGGCTCACATGCTTTTTCTTTATTCCATAAGCAGATCCAAAGCGAGCAAATTGTCGGCAGTGCAAAAGAGCTTTCATTCCATTTAATTGAGCGAGAGACTGTCTAAAAAGAGCGTTACCTATAACGCTCTTTTTCAGCTTTTCACCTATTGACTTTATATTTTCCATCTCATATAATGAACCTAACGAACGTTAGGTAGGGGATGAAAATGACAGCAAACCGCATTAAAGCTGTAGCACTTTCTCATTTCGCACGCTACGGCTACGAAGGAACTTCATTAGCAAATATTGCTCAAGAAGTTGGGATTAAAAAGCCATCGATTTACGCACACTTTAAAGGAAAAGAAGAGCTATATTTTATATGCTTAGAATCCGCTCTTCAAAAAGATTTACAAAGCTTCACTGACGATATCGAAAAATTTTCAAATTCGTCTACTGAAGAATTGCTCTTACAATTACTAAAGGGCTACGCAAAACGATTTGGTGAAAGTGAAGAATCAATGTTTTGGTTACGAACTTCTTATTTTCCGCCTGATGCATTTCGCGAACAAATTATCGAAAAAGCGAATGCGCACATTGAAAACGTCGGAAAACTTTTATTCCCTATATTTAAACAGGCAAACGAGCAAAGTGAACTGCATAACATTGAAGTGAAAGACGCTCTAGAAGCTTTTCTATGCTTACTGGACGGACTTATGGTTGAACTACTATTCGCAGGTTTAAATCGCTTTGAGACTCGTTTAAACGCCTCTTGGCAAGTATTTTGGCGAGGCCTTTCAAACTGACGGATTGCTCCTTTGCAATGCGTCGTTTTTAAGCCCTTTACCTAACGACTGGTAGGAAGGAGAAATGACAAATGGCATGGATTTATGTAATCTTAGCTGGTATTATTGAAATCTTTTGGGTGATTGGATTAAAACACGCGGAAGCACCACTTCAATGGGCTGGTGTTGCTCTATTAATTACAATTAGTTTCGTCTTATTATTTAGAGCTTATAAAGATTTACCTGTCGGCACTGTATACGCAGTCTTTACAGGTATTGGAGCTGGTGGAATCGTTCTTACTGAGATTTTCGTTTTCGGAGAACCTTTCTCTATCGTAAAAGTTTTATTAATCGGTTTAATCTTCTTCGGAGTAATTGGTTTAAAACGAGTAACAGAAGAAAAAGAAGCGAAGGAGGCCGCATAAAATGGCTTGGGTATTTTTAATTCTAGCTGGTATTTGTGAAATTATTGGTGTACTCTTTATGAAAGTAGCCACTGAAAAGAAAGGCTGGGCACCAAAAGTTATCTTAATCGCTAACTTCGGCATAAGCTTCTTCTTCTTATCCCTTGCGATGAACACATTACCGATGGGAACTGCTTACGCGATTTGGACTGGAATCGGAACTGCCGGAAGTGCACTTCTAGGCATTCTCATTTTCCGAGAATCAGCGGATTGGCGTCGTCTTGCTTTCTTAAGCTGCATTCTATGCGGCGCTGTTGGCTTAAAACTATTAAGCTAACGTGAGGTGAATGTCATGTGGAAAGAAAAAGGAAAGAAAATATTAGCATGGATCACACTTGGTATCGTCATTCTATTACAAATAAGTTTTCATATAATAGAATCATTGTTTCATAAAGTATTATCCATTCTCACATTCCTTCCTAACATGACACTTGAAATTATATCGATTGTTTGGTCCATTATCGCCTCCATTGCAATCGTCATTATATGGAGTATCGCCAAACTATGGAATAAGTTATTAAAAAAGGACAGTACTTCTGAAAAAGAATAACTGTCCTTTTTTATATTCATTCAGACTTTCTGTAGAAGTTAGATGTGATAAGACAAAACAGACCAATTATAACAATACTTATACCAATTGCTTTATGCAAATTAGGAAACGGTGATGGTATGTCTGAATAAAAATTTGCTAATATGAGACCGATTGAAACGAAAAGTACCCCTATTCTATATAACCATTTTCTTTTGTCCATCATTCTCCCCTCCTAAAATTTTTCATACACTCCTTTCTTTTGGACATACTACCTAAAAAAGGAGTGAATAATATGCAAAATTCTATACATAAGCAAATCCTATTTTTATTTTTCCTCTTTCTTATTCTCGTTATCGTTTTCAGCTTTATATTACATACTCCGAAAGATGTGCCAAATAGCGTTTCTTTTTATAAACTACTGCTCTCGTATTGTCGTTATTGAAGAAGGTGCCTTTTATAGGGCACCTTTTAAAATTCTCTTTTTTCATATATTTTTACTGAAACAAAGATAGATGCTATGAACATGCACATTGAACTAATGAATAACAAGCTGTTGTATAGTTGAATTTGTTCTAAGTTAATTTGAAACAAAGCTTCTAAAACAACTATCGGTGCCATGAATATTACTATCGTAATGAAAATGGTTTTCTTATACCCTAGCCAAAAGGATATTGGTAAAACAAAACTTAAATACAATAAAATAAAGCTAATACTAGCAACCATTGTCGTTTCAATAAATTCAAATAAGTTAACCCCGCTCTTCATTCCCATCGTGAAACAACCGACCGTTACACTTATAAAAAGAATAATAATTGCTACTATATATTTCGCATACACAATTTGTTTTCTCAATATTGGTAAACTATTTACTATAACTTCACTCTCATTTTTACTATCTGCTTCAAATGTTTTTACTGTTGCCCCAATTGTAATAATTACTGACATAATGATGAACAAATTTTCCGTATCTGTTAAGGCCATATAAAAGAAAACAGGATACAATATGTACCAAATTAAAAAT
The DNA here is from genome assembly GCF_022663835.1 of Bacillus cereus group sp. BfR-BA-01347. Taxonomy (NCBI): domain Bacteria; kingdom Bacillati; phylum Bacillota; class Bacilli; order Caryophanales; family Bacillaceae; genus Bacillus; species Bacillus cereus group sp. BfR-BA-01347. Next base: position 114,549 of record NZ_JAKUGG010000002.1, read on the forward strand.
TTCCATTGAATGATGAAATCTTTTAAAATTAGTGGCTTGATCATGTATTACCCCTCCTAATATGAAAATGTCCCTTCTATAACTCTGCCTCCTGAAACATTTTCATTGAGAGAAACATTGATATGACTATACTTACTAACACTCCGATACCAAGAACACCCATTGCTTGTGTAGCCTCTTGAGAGTGAAGTACTTTTAACATAATTGTTTTATCACCAAAAATATTGCACATAAGACCAATCATACCCATTAAAGGAAAAAGCATAATCAAATTCAAGACAGTAATAGCTTTATATCCCCCAATGTAATTAGTCGGTATCGTTACTGCACAATAAATCAAAGTTGCTACTATTGCTGAAAATATTGCATATCCAGGCATAACTATATCTCTGTTCAATAAAATATTTCCTAATATTACGACTATAAAAGTTACACTCAAACCAGCCATAATAAATAATGTACTTGAAATATATTTAGCTATAATTATCTCTTTTCTCGTTATAGGCAAACTCACTAATACTTTTTCTGCCTTACTTTTCTCGTCATAATAAAAAGAAATATATATAATCGTACTACATGTTATAAATAATCCTATTGCAATCCCCATTGGTTCGACGGAATTCTTAAAAATAGATAAAATGGGTATTAAAAAATAGAAAGGAAACATCTTCTTCTGTAAGAAAAACTCCTTCAAAATCAACTGTTGCATATGAACTCTCCTCTCTATAAATCACACGTTTCATAAATTTTAATTGTAAGAAACATAGAAGCGATATAGACACTAGCTAATATCATTCCTCCAACTATAAATACACCAATATGTACTGGATTCATAATCCACTCACTGAATGAAGATGTTGTTTCATTCAGTCCATCACTAATAAATATCCAAAGAATTACACCCACTCCTATTGATGCTGCTGATACTATACTTCTTACTACCTTCGATTTTGTACCATAATAACTAGGAAAAAACGTGACAACAAAAAATGTGGCATAAACAGCTCCATTTATGACTTCATACCATGGAATTTCAATGTATAGATTAGTATGATATACACCGATATCACTAATAATCACAATACCTCTTATAAGAAAAACAACTAACATCGTAGAGATCATGCCACCTACAATGAATATTGCACAGGAAATATATCTAGCAATTATGATTTCCTTTCGACTTACCGGTAAACTATTTATAACAATGTCACTTTTATTTCTTTCATCCATAACGGTTAACGTCATAACCGATGAAAAGGTTATAAATAGACAACTCATTGGAAATAACAATTCACCACTTGCATCTAACATAAAGAACAAAAGGGGCATAACAAAATTCACTAACCACATAACCCGAAAAAAGAACAAATCTTTATATACGAGCTGACGCATAGGCACCTCTCCCTTTCGCAGTGTAAACGATGATATCGTCTAATGTAGGCTTTTCTATTACAACCTCATTTCCAAACCAATCGATAATTGCTTGTTTATCCTTCGCTAAACCTTCAAAACCAAATTTATTTTTTCGTAATCCAACAAATAGTTCTTTTCCTTCTTGATCTAATAAATCATTGCTTCCCTTTACGATTACGTAGTTCTCCATTAATTCATCTTTTTCACCAGTAAATATAATCTCTCCATCATTGATGAACGTAATATAATCTGCAATGCGCTCTAAGTCTGTTGTAATGTGTGTTGAGAATAATACAGATACTTCATCTTCCATTACAATTTCTTGCAACATATCAAGTAATTCACTTCGGACAACTGGATCTAATCCTGCTGTCGGTTCATCCATAATAATGAATTCAGCATGATGTGAAAGCGCGATTGCAATCGCAAACTTCATTTTCATCCCTTTAGATAGCTCTTTAATTTTTTTATACTTTGGAACTTGTAATCTGTGCATATACGATTGGTATTGATTTTCGTCCCACTTTTTATATAACGGTGCAATAATACGTTTCATTTGTTCACACGTTAAATCTTCGTAGTAATGATTTTCATCATATACAAAGCCGATATTTTGTTTTATGTCCTTTCCGGCTTTCTTATTGTCTTTGCCAAAAATTTTTATATAGCCGCTATCTTTTCTAATTAAATTCATAATCATTTTGATCGTCGTACTTTTTCCGGCCCCATTCGGTCCGACAAACCCCATAATATATCCGCGTGGCAGTGTAAAACTTATATTTTCCACTGCGAAATCTTCATAACTTTTACAAACGTTTTTTAGCTCTAACACCCTTTATTCCCCCTCATATAAACACGCAATCATCTGCTGTAAATCTTCAAGTGAAAGCTGCAACGCTTTACTTTCATTTACAACCTCTTCCGCTTTACTTTCCAATAGACGAAGCCTTTGTTCTTTTAGTAGTTCATTATTTTTACGTGAAACATAAGTCCCCTTCCCAGCAACAGTTTCTATATATCCTTCTTTTTCAAGCTCCTCGTACGCACGCTTCGTTGTAATTACACTAATTTGTAATTCCTTCGCTAAGCTACGAATAGACGGTAATTGGTCTCCACCCTTTAAACCACCATTTAAAATAAGCTGGCTTAATTGTTTTCTTATTTGTACATAAATAGGGTCTTGGGAAGAATTCGAAATAATAATATTCATGTTTTCCTCCAGTGTGTATATACTGTATATACCTTATATATACAGTATATACACACCATCCTATTTTTGGCAAGAAAAAAAGACCAACATTGCCCTGTTGGTCTTTCGTATATGTATCACTTTTCAAAGCGATCTAACATCTCGTCTCTCATTCCGAAACTTACTACTGCAATTCCTATATACATAAACAGAAGGAATGCCGGATGAACCGTGTTGTACCAGCTGCTGTCAACGATTAAGTAAACCGTTAATGCCACAACAAGAACAAACGCTAAGATAAACATATAAAAGTGTCTTGTACTACCCATGATAAACTCCTCTCTTCTCACTTCACCATTCAACAGTTTATTTTATCGAATAATTGGATATGACTCAAGGTTAACTTTCTGTTATGTAATCAAGTTCCACCTTTACAATATCCTCACATGCTATTGAAATGATTGTTCCTTGTTTATCAATCGCCGTCACTTCTCTATTATCCATTACACGATTTGCTACTCTTTCTAACACTTTTCCTTGGTCTCGATAGCAAAATTCTTTTACATCTTTAATTGTTTCTCCATTTTCTAAATGGTATACCATTCTATAACATCGATATCCCACACTTTCACCCCCGTCTTGCTCGTTTTTTCACATATACATAAAAATGAGTAATCTTTGCCTCATCACACCTTCTTAATTTCAATAAAATTCTAACAAAAATAAATACTTTTATCAAACCGACTTTTTCAACAAAACTACCTATAAAACTACATCTTTACACCATTAGGAAACAAAAAATATAATTTTTCAACATTTTCTTCACTATTTCTGCATAAAGTGAAACTTTAATCAGTGGGGATTTTTGTTCATCTCCACTGATTATTAGTTGAACCAATCGGGCATTAACGGACAGTTTATCTCCCACCTGACTTCTTTGCACCAGCTAAGTTTTGAGTTGGGAGTTTACTGTCCGTTAATGCGGGACAAATTCTCCATACAAAAAAAGAACTCGCATATAGCGAGTTCTTCCTTTGTTATTCTAATCAAACTTGTACAGGAGCTGGCTTTTCATAACGTAAAACTGGTTTACGTGCAGCCATCGTTTCGTCTAAACGTTTAATGACTGTCGTATGCGGTGCTTCTTGTACAACTTCTGGATTTTCTTCTACTTCTTTAGCGATTTGAATCATCTTATCAATGAAACCATCTAATGTTTCTTTTGATTCTGTTTCTGTCGGCTCAATCATAATACATTCTTCCACATTTAATGGGAAGTAAATTGTTGGTGGATGGTAACCGAAATCAAGCAGACGTTTTGCAATATCTAATGTACGTACACCAAGTTTCTTTTGACGACGACCTGATAATACAAATTCATGCTTACAATGTCTATCGAATGGAAGATCGTAGAATGGTGCTAATCTTCTCATCATATAGTTCGCATTTAATACAGCATACTCAGTTACTGCACGCAAGCCATCTGGACCCATAGAGCGAATATACGTGTATGCACGAACGTTAATTCCGAAGTTACCATAGAATGGTTTCACACGACCAATTGCTTCTGGGCGGTCGTAGTTGAAGTGATAACCATTTTCCGTTTTCTCTAAAATCGGTTTTGGTAAGTACGGAATTAAATCAGCTTTCACACCTACTGGACCAGAACCTGGGCCACCACCGCCGTGAGGACCTGTAAATGTTTTATGAAGGTTTAAATGCACAACGTCAAATCCCATATCTCCTGGGCGTGCTTGGCTTAATACCGCATTTAAGTTTGCACCATCATAGTATAATTTACCGCCTGCATTATGGACGATTTCTGCCATTTCTAAAATATTTTCTTCGAATAGACCTAATGTATTAGGATTTGTTAACATAAGTGCTGCTGTTTCTTCGTTTACAACACGTTTTAAATCTTCTAAGTCAACAAGACCATGTTCATTTGATTTTACTGTAATTGTTTCAAAACCAGCTACAGTTGCAGATGCTGGATTCGTTCCGTGAGCAGAGTCAGGAACAATTACTTTCGTACGGTTAAAATCACCATTTGCTTCATGGTATGCACGAATTAACATTAACCCTGTCCATTCTCCGTGTGCACCAGCTGCTGGTTGTAATGTAACAGTATCCATACCTGTAATTTCAATTAAATGCTCTTGTAAGTCGTACATTAATTCCATTGCACCTTGTACTGTCTTTTCATCTTGCAGTGGATGAATATTTGCAAATCCTGCGAAACGAGCTACATTCTCATTAATTTTCGGATTATATTTCATCGTACAAGATCCAAGTGGATAGAATCCAGAATCAACACCGTGGTTACGGTTTGAAAGTGCTGTATAATGGCGCATAATATCAAGTTCAGATACTTCTGGTAGCTCCGCATCTTCTACTCGAATATAATCGCTCTCAAATACATCTTCTAGTTTCACTTCTTCTACATCTAATTTTGGTAGGCTATATCCTATGCGTCCTTCTTTACTCACTTCAAAGATAAGTGCTTGGTCTTGGTTCTTCATTGGATAGCCCCCATTTCGTTTACAAGTGTGTCAATTTCCTCTTTTGTTCGAAGCTCAGTTACTGCTACAAGCATATGGTTTTCATGCTCTTTATAATCACGGCCTAGGTCGTAACCGCCGATAATATTCTTTTGTAATAATGCATCGTTTACTTCTTTCACTGGACGTTTGCAATCTACAACAAACTCATTGAAGAATGGTCCAGAAAATGTTACTGTGAAGCCTTTCGCTTCAAATTGACGTTTGGCATATTGTGCTTTAGAAATGTTTTGACGTGCCATTTCCTTCACACCTTGTTTGCCAAGTGCCGTCATTGCAACAGAAGCTGCTAATGCATTTAACGCTTGGTTTGAACAAATGTTAGATGTCGCTTTATCACGACGAATATGCTGTTCACGTGCTTGTAACGTTAATACAAATCCACGTTTACCATCTGAATCTACAGTTTGTCCAACAAGACGTCCTGGAATTTTACGCATAAATGCTTTCGTTGTTGCAAAGTAACCACAGTGCGGTCCACCAAACTGCGTTGGAATACCGAATGGTTGTGCATCACCGATTACAATATCAGCACCAAATTTCCCTGGTGGTGTTAATGCGCCTAATGATAATGGATTTGAAGAAACGATAAATAATGATTTTTGTTGATGAACGATTTTTTCAATATCAGCTAATTTTTCAACTTGTCCGAAGAAGTTTGGATATTGAACGATTACACAAGCAACTGTATCATCTACTTCACTTTGTAATACGTCTAAATCTGTTACACCATCTTTATGATTAATTTCAACAACTTCAAGATTTTGACCTTTTGCATACGTTTCAAGTACTGCTCTTGATTCTGGATGAACCGCACTAGATACAAGAATTTTCTTTTTGCGAGTATGGCCAGCTGCTAACATTGCCGCTTCAGCTAAAGCTGTTCCCCCGTCATACATAGAAGAGTTTGCTACATCCATTCCTGTTAATTCACAAATCATTGTTTGGAATTCAAAGATTGCTTGTAATTCCCCTTGTGAAATTTCTGGTTGGTATGGTGTGTAAGCTGTATAAAATTCTGAGCGAGAAATAACATGATCTACAATTACTGGAGCGTAATGATCGTATACGCCTGCTCCTAAGAAAGAAGCGTATTCTTTTAAGTTAGCATTTTTACTAGCCATTTGAGATAGCTCTTTTAAAAGCTCTGGCTCTGATTTTGCTTCTTTAATTTTTAAATCCCCTTTAAAACGAACACTCTCTGGAATATCAGAGAATAATTCATCGATCGTTTGAACACCGATCGTTTGTAACATTTCTTTTTTGTCTTCTTCTGTCATTGGAAGATAACGATGCAACATGAAATCTACCCCTCTCCCCGTTACTTTGAACGTTTGTAAAATGGTGTTGGAACAACTACTGCTTTGACGCGTTTATTACGAATTTCAATTTCTACTTCTGTATCAACTGCTGCGTATTTTACATCAATTAGTGCTAAACCAATGCTTTTCTTTAACGTTGGAGATTGTGTACCACTCGTTACTTCCCCAATTTTTTCTTCACCAATAAATACAGGGTAATGCGTACGAGGAATTCCACGTTCGATTACTTCGATGCCGACTAATTTACGAGGCGCACCGTTTTCTTTTTGCTCTTTTAACGTTGCTTTTCCAAAGAAGTCTGCTTCTTTATTTGTTTTTACCGCAAAGCCAATTCCAGCCTCAATCGGTGTAATATCTTTTGATAATTCTTGTCCATAAAGTGGTAATGTTGCTTCGAATCGAAGTGTATCACGAGCACCTAAACCACATGCTTTTAAGCCCTCTTCTGCTCCAACTTCAAGAAGTTTCTCCCAAAGTTTTGCAGCATCTTCACTCTTACAATAAATTTCGAATCCATCTTCACCTGTGTAACCTGTACGAGATACAAGTGTTGGAATTCCATCTACAAGAATATCGTTTTTAAATTTAAAGAACTTAATTTCTTTCAAATCTTCTGACACAACTTTTTGTAAAATGCCTTCTGCTTTTGGTCCTTGAATTGCAAGCTGTGCAACTTCACTAGAAACATTGACTACTGTCGCATCGCCAATTACATGACTTGCTAACCATTCGTAATCTTTCTCGATATTTGATGCATTGATTACTAATAAATAGTCTTCTTCACCACGTTTGTAGATTAATAAATCATCTACTGTACCACCATTTTCGTAGCACATAGCTGTATATTGTGCGCCCCCTACCTTTAAGGTAGATACGTCATTTGTAACAACACGTTGTAAAAATGCTAAACTATCTACACCTTTTACCTCAACTTCTCCCATATGAGACACATCGAACAAACCCGCAGCTGTACGTACAGCTTCGTGTTCTTCTTTAATGCTTGAAAATTGAACTGGTAATTCCCAACCACCGAAGTCGATTGTTTTCCCACCATACTTCGCGTATACATCAAATAACGGTGTACGTTGTAATGTAATCATGCTCTCTCCCCCTTATGCTTTGACAAATCAATAAAAGTTGCTTCCCTTTTCTAAACATTTTCATTCTGAAAAGATAGGATATACGGAATCTCATTATATTTTTTTATGAAAGCGTAAATAAAAAATCACTTTCTTGGATAAAATACGAAAGATTCCACACATTTCACACCATTATCCTAACATCATTCGCTATATTTCATCAATATTCTAGCATAAAAAATAATTTAGAATTTTTTATGTTAAAACACAATAAATACAGCTTTTGAGATTTAATACTTTATTATTGTCTATCATATAGCCTTTAATAACGATAATTATGCCTTCTTTTAAGGCAAATCATCATACATTAAAAAATAATTACTTTAGTTTATAAAAGGTGGGAGAGTTGTAATGAATGTCGATATTTCCGTAGATCGGACATGGCAAAACAATTTTTTAAATAGAATTGACGAAGATGGTCCTTGGACAAACTGGGATTTATATCACTTAGCTTATGAAACAGAAAAATCGTTACTTGTTCCTACTTTTGATGGACTACAAGCACCGAAACATTTATCCCATTTCACACCGCTTCCGCATCAATTAGAAGTCGCTCAAAATGTGATTGAACAAATGAACGGTAAAGCGATTCTAGCAGATGAAGTAGGCCTTGGAAAAACAATCGAAGCTGGACTTATTTTGAAAGAATACATGGTCCGCGGGCTTGTGAAAAAGGTACTTATACTTGTCCCAGCTTCTCTCGTATCACAATGGGCATACGAACTGAATACAAAGTTTTTCATTCCCGCTGTAGCACAAAAGAAAAGCTACTCATGGGAACAAGCTGACGTAATCGTATCATCAATTGATACTGCGAAACGTTCACCACATCGCGATATCGTGTTGAACTTGGAATATGACCTTATTATTATCGATGAAGCACATAAACTGAAAAACAATAAAACAAAAAACTATGAATTTGCACAACGATTAAAAAAGAAGTTTTGTTTATTACTAACCGCTACTCCTGTTCAAAATAAGATTGATGAAATTTTTAACCTTGTTTCTTTATTAAAACCAGGACATTTAGGCAATCAATCCAACTTTGAAGAATATTACGCTTCCAAAAATCGCTCAGCCGAATCAGATGAAGACTTAAAAGCTCTCATTAATAAAGTAATGGTGCGAAATAGACGACATAATACCGGTATCGATTGGCCGAAGAGACATGTACGTACAATTTTTGTTGAGTTTAATGAACAAGAACAAGCTCTATATAATGATATCGAAAATTGGCGAGGACAAGACGCCTTCACATCTGCTTTCTCATCGTTAACTTTAAAACGGGAAGCGTGTAGTAGTCGGGAAGCTGTTTACTATTCATTGAAAAAGCATGTAGAAAAAAGACAGAAAGAAAATGAACATTATATAAAAGATCCACATATCGATGTGCTAATGGACAAAATTAATCATATTCCTTTCAACTCAAAAGCAAATAAAGCTCTTGAGCTTATAAAAGAAATTGACGATAAAGTCGTTATCTTCACAGAATATCGAGCGTCACAAATGTACTTACAATGGTTTTTACAACAACACGGTATTTCTTCCGTTCCATTCCGCGGCGGGTTTAAACGCGGGAAGAAAGATTGGATGAAGGAGCTTTTCCAAAACCACGCACAAGTATTAATTGCAACTGAAGCTGGTGGTGAAGGGATTAACTTACAGTTTTGTAGCCATATGATCAATTATGATTTGCCATGGAATCCAATGCGTCTTGAGCAAAGAATCGGACGTATTCACCGTCTTGGACAAAAAAATGATGTTCATATTTATAACTTAGCTACAAAGCATACTGTTGAAGAACATATTCTGAAACTGTTATATGAAAAAATCAACTTATTCGAGCGTGTTATCGGTGAACTCGATGAAATTTTAACAAGAATTAATATGAAAAACATCGACGCGCACATTCAAGAAATTTTCGCGCAATCAAAAAGCGAAGGTGAAATTAGAATTAAGATGGAAAACTTAACATCTATTATCGACTTTGCGAAACGAAATGAAGCTGAGGTGCAAGGCTATGCAGCAACATGAAATTCATAATTACTTATACAATTTCTTTGAGGCGAATAACTGTGAAATTTTAGAACGTTCTCCTCATTTATTAGATGTACAGTTAACAATTGAGATGGATAAATTATTAATGAATCGCCCTTTTTATTGGCACTATCTTGAGAAAACAGGAGGCGTACCGAATCCAATGCGCCTTACTCTTATTACAAATCCAGAAAATGAAGAAAATGATGGTGAGCTTATTCACTACGGTTCACCACGTCTACATCAAATTTTCCAAACGACAAAAGAATTAGGCTCATACATACGTTTATATGAGGATGTAAGACATAATGGGGCAACACATACACCGCTCCACCCTTGGCTCGGTATTAATATAAAAGTTTTCTATCAATGTGATCGAAAAAAAGACATCCTTCACTCGATTGGTATTCATCTCATTTCTGGAACAATGATGGCAAACTTTCATGAAACATTAACAAACATTAAACTTACACCAAAAATACCTGATTTTTGTTTTACGCTCTCGCCCATCATTAAACCTCAAAGTGGTTTACAACGCATAGAAGACGCTTTAAAAAATATAATTGCAGAAGATGACCATACGTGGGCAAAAGAAGCAAGAGTGCGTTGGAATCATGATTTAGACCTTTTAAACCGTTTTTATGAAGAAAGTGACGAACTTCCTGAGAGCTATGAAATTGAAAAACAAGCTCTGCAAGAACAGTATGAACCACGTATTACAGTGCAAATTATTAACGGTGGACTCTTTTATGTTACCGCGAATCATTTTCTATCAAAATAAAGCTCCTTCTGCTTTAGAAGGAGCTTTATTTCGAGTTATTCTCTATCCTCATTACGCTCTTGTTGTTTTTGCTTTGCCATGCGTTTTTGATACGCACGATCCTTCGCGCTCACATGATTTGCATCAGTTGGAAGATTTTCTTTCGAACGTCCAATTCCATTGCTCATCTTTCCCACTCCTTTTTACGTTTTTCAGAATACATGTTTATTTTCAGCTAGAGTTACAATCCTTATACAAAAAAAAATAAGAGCAGCCATTGGCCACTCTTACTCGCTCACATATTTTTGAAACATATCATGGATGCCTTTATTTACTAGGTTCGAGATCTGCTCGTCAGATTTATTCGGATAACGATCACGCAATCTGATAGATGCCTTCACCATTAAATTTTCTAATACAGAACGGCCACCTTCTCCATAAATAATTTCAGCATATTTAACAAGCCTTCCATCCTCTACTGTTGCTGGATTATGATTGAAGAAAAATTTACTCATTGTCTCCACCTCTCTCTTTTGATAACGTTTACATTTATATAGATTATTTATGTTATTTATTTCACAATATTGTATGCATGTATATTTAATTAGTTTCATTATAAAGCAACATATAGATAGTAAATATGTGATTTTCCGTCCATTTTGTGAACAAATCAAAATGAAAGCGTTTCCTTTATTATATACTAAAAAAACTTACTACGCTAGGGGCAATTTTTTTCAATCTACTAACCCCTCGAAAATTGATATATTTTTTCTTTTCCCATTAAACCTTATACAATTTTCAGAAATTATATTATAAAATATATGTATGACTTAAGGAGGCTTTGTATGAATCAAAATAAAAAAGCTATATTAGATCTTGTCTTTTATCTCGTAATCCCATTCCTCATTTGGAAATTTGCAAAACCTTATATCGATCCTTATTACGCGATGTTACTTTCCTCTGTTCCGGGGATTATTTATACACTGTATACCTTTAAAAAAGAAAAACAGTTTAACGTGACAGGGTTCTTTATTTTAATTACACTTATTTCTAATACAACGGTAGATTTATTATCTGGGTCAGCTGAACGAATGTTGTGGAATGATGCATATTATCACATCGTACTCGGTATTATCGTCATCTGTACAATTTTCATAAAAAAACCACTCATGTTATATTTCGCTGCGGATATTGCAGCGCTGCAAGGGCATGACCGCGATAAAAGTCGTGAGCTTTATCGTGATAGTCGTATCTATCCAGCACTACAATATTTAACGTTATTTTTCGGGCTGCAATTTATATTAAAAAGCTTTTTAAAAATTTATTTCATCTCTGTTTTTGGTGTAGATGGCTATGGTGAAATGAGAGCGATTATGACCGCTGTCGGCTGGGGCATTTCTATTTGTATCGGAATAGGGTTCGTATGGGTTAACAATAAAATACATGCCGTTACGGAAGAAAAAGAATCCGTGCAGTAAATAAAAATCCCCTAGTGTAATACGACACTAGGGGATTTTTGGTTTGCTAGACATATGACTAAAATTTAACTTGATTTTTTTCTTTTACTTTTTACATTTCGGTAAAACAAAGCAGCACTCAGCGGCATAACACCAAACCACTTATTCATAAATGGCTCTTTTTCAGCACGGCGTTGTTCTTTCTTTTGTTTTCGATCTTCTTTTGGAGCATCCATATACGACACAAACTGCTGCGTCACAAAGCGAACATAATCATTAGTAGACATATTATCATCACCTCTACTTGATTAGTATGTCCACTTTTTTATACATTAATCTTTTCCTTTAACTCATTCATAATTTGCCTTACAGACTTATTTGTCGTATCGATATGAATGTGAGCCTCTTCATAATAAGCTCGGCGTGATTCAAATTTCTTTACGAATGCATCTATATCTTTCTTTTGAAATAGTGGACGTGTCGTATCTTCACGAAGCCTTTCTGCAATTACATGCGGATCACAATATAAATACACGACAGTTCCGTTCTCTTTCATCCACTTGCGATTTTCCGCTCGTTCAATAATTCCCCCACCAGTTGTAATAATGACATTATGGACTGGTAGCGAACGTAACATTTCGCTTTCATATTCCCGAAAAGCCATTTCACCTTCTTCGGCAAAAATATTTCGAATTGCCTTCTCTTGCTTCTCTTCAACTTTTTGATCAGTATCTACAACATCTATTTGAAGTTCTTTACTTAACGCTTTTCCAATTGTTGTTTTTCCTGCTCCCATATAGCCGGTTATGTATATAGATTTCATTTTCTGTCCTCTCAATCGTCATTTATTAATTGTTATTATAACGAAAGATGCTACTTTGTTTAATAAAAAACGTTTTGTTCTTATACTATGAAGAACAAAACGTAACACTCGCTTTTACTTATAAGTACCTCTTCTCACCCACTGCGTTGCAATCCATTTCTCGCCTTTCGTTACAGGTGCCCCTCCGTGTAACGTAAGCTCATTTAGTGATTGATCTTGATAAAAATACTCAAAGTATACTGCCATTCCCTTTCTAGGGTGTACAGAAAGATTTAATTTCGGGAAGTACGTTTCCCCGCCTTCTTCTACATCATTTAAGTACATTACAAGCGTACTAATACGATTGTTAGCAGCTGATCTACTATGTTCCGCAAAATAATCATAGTGTGCTTTATATTGTTGATCCACTTCATAATTTAAAATGTGCAATCCTTCACCATGCGACGCAGGAACATTCATGATAGATGAAATTCGTTTTTCAATCTTTAAAGTAAGTTCACTGTCTTCTAAAAATGCACCGCTACTTGTTCGAATATCATTTACATCACGTGATGAACCAACTTTAGAACGCTTCATTTTATTTTTAGACATTTCAATTAATTCATCACACTCTTCATCACTCAGTACATTTGCTAATACGACAATAAGAGGTTCTTCGAATTTTGAAATAATGTGTATTTCTCTATCTTCTGTCATAATCGTATTTCCTTTATGATCAAAAATAGTTTGTTCCTTATTTTCACCTATTTGATTGTTGTTTGTCATTTCCCTATTCTCCCTAAAAATAATGATTGGATAGCATGAATATATCACATTCTTTCTACCTTTCTCTTTTTTGAGAAAATTTAAACTTTTAATCATTATATTTATCCATTTCTTCTAAAAAATCAATTCAATTTACAATAGAAATCCCTGGTTTTTCTTCGTATTTTTTACATATTATCCTTCTATCCAATCGACTATTTTTCCATCCTTTTTTCTATACCGAAAGCTCACCGTATAGAAAGCTTCCTGTTTGAGTGTGCACTGTAACGCAACGAGAATTAAATCATTTTCAAAGACATAATTTCCACTCGCTTCTCCCTTTTCATACTGAAAGAAGAATGTACCTTCATTTTCTTGTTGCTGTAAGTCTTTTTTTATATCTGTAATAGATCGGTTAAGTAGTTCATCCAGTAAAAACTTTTGTTCTATTTCTATATAAAAATTTTTATCTGTAAACAACATATTTGTTTCGTATATAAAAAAAGAAGTTAATAAAATAAGAAAGATAATCGTCCCAGGCATTGTAAATCCATTTTGCTTTCTCATACGTTTATTCCTATTTCGCTATATCGCATAACTACACCTTCATATATTTCCCCACTAGTATCTTTCACATTTATAATGAGTACATGAGGTGTTAGTTTGTAAGAAACCGTTCCAATATTTTGTAAAACAACTTCCCTCCCGCGCCTATTTACCTTTCTTATAAGACGACTATTCTCTTTTTCATACGATACTTCACTCCCATTACGCGATCGGAATCGTAAAATACTTTCTCCATTTTCAAATGCTAGCTGTTCTCCAGATGATACTTCACGAAACTCCAATTGCATTTGACCTAAAAACACATTCCACTCCCAATCATTTAACCCTTTCGACTGTTTATTTTCCATTTCAATGAAATGTAGGCGGGGAAAGAGCAAAAAAAATATTGATAATAGAAACAGACATACAATCATTTCTATTAATGAAAAACCAAATTCTAATTTATTTTTTCTCCTACATAAAAGCATTGTTCCATCATTCTGTCTTTCACATCTCTCCACATGGTACAAACTTCGTTGCCTCCCCAATATGTGTAATACACAATTCCATTTATATTCTTTTCTATTATTCGCTTTTCTTCATTTCCATACATATATATAGCTGCTTCTTTTTTTAATAACCCAGATGCCTTATAACGAATTTGTATATTTTTTCTTTCTTGCATAACTAATGCTGTTTGCGGTAGTAGTAACGATACAGCCATCATTAAAACACTTAACGATACAATCATTTCAGCCATTATGGATCCTTTTTGACATTTCACGATACGTAAATCTCCCTCTTCCAAGCTGAAATACAATTTCATATTTATAATTTCTATACGAAATTATAATCGTACCACCTCTATTAATATTTCCACTTGGATTATATGTCATCGGATTTGGAAACGTATGCAAATCGATTTGTATATCTTCTTCATACTCTCGCTTGACGATATAATACTTTGTACCTGACTCTTTTATAGCATACATATTTCTATCTTTATGCCAACGTAATGTATAGTGCTTTTGACGGTTTATCGCTAATTGCTGCATATATAAAATATCATTTGAAAACTGTCTCAAAAATTGTTCAACTTTTTGTCGCTCATATAAGGAATGAACACTAAAATACGTAACTATACTTAATACAGAAATAGCAAATAAAACGAGTAACATTTCTAAAAAAGTAAATCCTTGCTGTTTCACAATGCCCTAATTGATACTGTGCCATCATCTGATATATGAATAGATTCGCCATTCGGACACTTATCAGCTGTAATATACTTTTCATCTGCCAGTTCTTTTAACGATGGAATTTTATTATGTTGTAATTGATATACTTGTATTTGCGCTTCTATAGATTTCACGTAAGCTGCACACCCTTTTCCTTGGACCGATGAGCGCTGTGTAACTACATTCGGAATAATTAATAGTAATAATATAGTTATGACAACCATTACTAATAGCATCTCTAACAGAGTAAATCCTTCCTCATTTTGCATACAAATGCCCCCTAAATAGAATCCATCATTTGAAACATCGGCATAATCATCGCTAAATACATAAGGACAACGATTCCTCCAATACATGTAAATAAAATAGGCTGAATGATAACTAACATATGTTTAATTTTCCGTTCCATCTTTTCCATAATAAGATCGCTATAGTCACCTAATTCAATCCCTAAATTGCCGTTTGCTTGTCCATGGGTAATAACATAAGAAAGTTCTTTCTCGTAATACCCACTTTTAGCAATGATAGATTGTAACTGTTCTCCTCCAATTAATTGTCTTTCAATCCGGCTCGCTTCATATTGAAAGAACGGATGATATCTTTGCTCCATCATTATTGTTAAAGCTTCGCATACTGATAGTCCACCATTTAATAAACCACTCAACTGAGTAGCAAAATAATGTGAATGCTTTAAAATAAGAAATGTTTTGATGAGAGGAATACGAAGCATGATTTTTACCTGTCTAATATGTGGAAGTTTCCTAAAATACAACATATATAAACTACATCCAATAATAACAGTTAAAATAGCGGTTAAAATAATGTAAGGTAGCAGTTTTATTGCACTTAGAATTTGTTCTGTAAGTAGTGGTGTATTAGAACCGAACGAACTATAAACCATTTCAACCTGAGGTAATAAAATAAGTTTAAAAATAAAAAGCATGATTAGTAAAAAAAACATCAAAAACATAGGATACTGCATTATTTTCATCATGTCTCTCCTATACTTATCTTTCTTATAAAGAAGTGCACTTCCTTGTTGCAAAGCAAAAGAAATATCACCATGTTGCTCGGCATAAAATAAATAACTTAACATGTCCTGATGAAACTTTAACTGATGAAAAGAATCGTGTAGACTTTTCCCATCTTTTAACCCCTCAATCATGCCCTGCAATTGTACTTTCTTTTCTACAGGTAATTGAAACTGTAAAAATTCTAATGCTTGTAAAAGAGAGTAGCCTTTTTCTAATAATTCTCCTAAACGTTTCAACAATACTACTTGATCACTTAAACTCCAAGTTTTCTTAAACATAAACATCTTCTTCTAAAAAACCTAAAGCATATCCTTTTCGTATTGACGATTCTAAAGTCTCATGTTTGTAAGTAACACATTCTCCATCTGCTTCTTTAAGCGCTTGTTTTAACTCATATCCATATAGTAGCTCATAAATGCTTGCTTGCCTTACTTGCCTCATTGATTTACATAAAGTTGAGCACTTTCCTCTGCAAAACGGACACTTCAATTCGACAAGTCGCTGTGCAGCCACAGCCAATAAAGACTGTTCAATCTCTTGCCTCGTTATACCATAATCCATGAAACGAATGATTGCTCCTTTCGCATCATTCGTATGCAGCGTTGTCATTACTAAATGTCCTGTCAAACTTGCTCTTATAGCTATTTTTGCTGTTTCTTCATCACGTATTTCACCGACTAAAATAATATCTGGATCATGACGTAAAATAGCCTTTAATCCTGTTTCATATGTGAGACCCGCTTTTTCATTTATTTGAATTTGTAATACATCGTCACTTCTTTTTTCAACCGGATCTTCAAGTGTAATGATGCGGCGTGTTTTCTTTTTTCTAATTACCTCTAATAATGCATACATTGTCGTCGTCTTCCCAGATCCAGTCGGTCCAGTAAACACGAGTAGCCCCTGTGAATAGCGTAAAAACGAGAGTAGTTTTGCTGCTGTACTTGGAAATAACGAAAGATGTGATAAGGGCTGAACAGATGCTTGTAAATGGAGGCGAATAACAAGACTTTCTTGATATACTGTTGGAAGTGTTGAAAGGCGTAAATACACTTCTTGTCCATCAATTTGCAAATACAACGAACCATTCTGTGGCTTCCGTTTCTCTCCTATGTCCATAGATGCTAAAAATTTGAAATGTGAGACAAGTTTTTCTCCAAACTCCTTTTCAATACACTGTCTCGTCATTAAATCTTTTCCTATACGTAGTTGCACCGCTACATCATTCTGCCGGGGCACAATATGTAAATCTGACGCTTGTACCCTACACGCTTCTTTTAAAATTGCATTCGCAAAAATTTCAATCCCATTCATCACTTTTCCCTCCTCACTATGTATATAGCATGAAAACATGCGCAATAAAAATTGGGACTTTTGTATTTTCAATAGAAGAAAAAGGAAAAATATGTTTGTGAAATTATGAACAATTTCCGAATTATTGTCTGAAATTACCTATACTTATGTTTATCTGTATTATAATGTTATTATCTTGGATAAAGTGATAAAGGTGGAGATCCTCATGGAACAAGCTTTAAAAATTACAGGTGTTTTAGCTGACCCAACTCGTTATTACATTTATAAATATATTTCGCAAAAACATAGTTACGTAACGGTACAAGAAATTGCAGATGAATTCGATATTCATCCAAACGTAGCACGTTTACATTTATCTAAATTAGAAGATGTTCATATGCTTAAATCGGAAACGAAGAAAACTGGAAAAGGCGGAAGACCAAGCAGATTATATGTCTTATCTGAAGATGTTATTCAATTGCAATTTCCATTCCGTGATTATCAATTGTTAGCAAGAATCGCATTCAATTCTTTACTTAGCCTTGGCGCTGCTGGTGAGAAAGCGCTATACGAAACAGGAAAACAATTTGGGGCAGAATTAATGCAACAACATATGCTGCGTTTAAATGTGAGTGAAGATGCTTTAACAGTGGAACAAAAGGTTCAAATTGCAAAAGAAGCTTTCTCAACAGCTGGCTTATCACCTGCATTTGAATTAAGTGCAGATGGAACAAAAATTTTCTATGATGTACACAATTGTCCATTTAAGGAAGTTGCTGTTCATCACCCAACTGAAATTTGTAACATGCACGGAGATATGATGAAAGGAATTTTTGAAATCCTATTCCCTAACATGGAATTAACTCGAAATGATAGTCTATTAGATGGATGTAAATCTTGTAATTATAAACTAACAATTTAATTTCTCATATAAAAAGAAGCCATTTATAAATGGCTTCTTTTTATATGAACGAATATTTACAATAGTAAGAAAAATAAACTATAATGAGGTGAGGTTTACTTTTTTTAGAAAAGGAGGGAGATGGCATGGAGCGCATGTTTCGCGTTCTCGGCTTTTGGACTGGAATTTTCTCGGTTATGTTTTACGTAGGGGATATGCAACAGGCCGCACTACTATTTTTAGGACAAACAGGATTCTTCGTACTTTTAAGCTATTTAAAATTAACAGAGCGTATGTATATATACGTATTCGGGGCATATTTAACTGTTTTCTTCATAGGATTTACATACTACACGACATTCTTACTTGTGCCTGGAGCTGGACATTAAAAGATGGCATTTTGCCATCTTTTTTTTAATTCCGTAATTTCCTAGTTGACTTATAGGTTTTATTACCTTATATTCTATATAACAGATTGGAATTAGGGGGAATCAACATGAATACACTGCTTGTCGGAATTAACGTTGCAGTCATGCTCATCTTAGTTGGCGTATTATATTATATGCAACGTAAGCATGTATCTTTTAATAAACGTGTATTTACCGCTTTAGGAGTCGGTATTTTATTCGGTCTTATATTACAATTTATTTATGAGCCAACTTCTAAAGTAATTATTGAATCAAATACTTGGTTTGGCTTAATCGGTAACGGTTATGTAAAATTACTTCAAATGATCGTTATGCCACTTATTTTAGTATCTATTATTTCAGCATTTACAAAATTACAGTTAACGAAAAATCTTGGTAAAATTAGTGGCCTTATTATCGGTATTTTAATTCTTACTACAGGAATCGCTGCAGCTGTCGGTATCGCTGCAAGTGCAGGATTTGATGTATCTGCAACAGGCCTACAACAAGGTGATGCAGAATCTGCTCGTCTGAAACTAGTTGAAGAAAGATTTACTTCTATTGAAAAGACAACAATTCCAGATAAATTATTAGAGCTATTACCTACAAATCCGTTTCTTGATTTAACAGGCGCTCGTCCAACATCAACAATTTCTGTCGTAATATTTGCAGCCTTTATCGGCATTGCCTTTATAGGTGTAAAACGAAAATATCCAGAACAAGCAGAGCTATTTAAGAATATGCTTGATGCTGTATATGCAATCGTAATGCGTATGGTAACATTAATTTTACGCCTTACTCCATACGGCGTATTAGCTCTTATGGCAAAAACAGTTGCTGGTAGCGATATAAATGCTATTTTAAAACTTGGTAACTTCGTGTTAGCCTCTTACGTAGCACTTATCGTAATGTTTATCATTCACTTATTATTAATTGCATTGTCTGGTTTAAATCCAATTCAATATTTGAAAAAAGTGTTCCCTGTACTAACTTTTGCATTCACATCTCGCTCTAGTGCTGGTGCGATGCCATTAAATATTGAAGCTCAAAAAGAAAAGCTTGGTATTTCCGAAGGAATTGCAAACTTCGCAGCTTCATTTGGGGTATCTATCGGACAAAACGGTTGCGCAGGTATTTATCCAGCAATGCTTGCAATGATGGTCGCTCCAACTGTAGGAATTGATCCATTACAACCACAATTTATTTTAACTTTAATCGCTGTTGTTGCTATTAGCTCATTCGGTGTTGCCGGAGTTGGTGGCGGCGCAACATTCGCAGCTTTAATCGTACTATCTACGATGAACTTACCAATCGGTATTGTTGCTCTAGTTATCTCGGTTGAGCCATTAATCGATATGGGGCGTACAGCTCTTAACGTAAGTGGTTCTATGACAGCAGGTCTTATTTCAAGTAAATGGCTTGGTGAATTAGATCAAGATACGTACAATCAAGATGATACAAAAACTGGTGAAATTGCTTCATAATGAAAAAAGACGCTAACATACAATTGTTAGCGTCTTTTTTATTCCGTTCCCTCTTTATAGATTTTATCTTGAGAATTATCACTCCAAGTATTCTTCTAGTTGCTCTTTTAACTCTTCCTCAATCTCATAACAAGATTCATCAGCGAGTTCCCCTACTTTCTTACTCCCCAAAATGTTTGATTGAATTGGCATTCCTAAAAAGATTCTTTCGCATTTCCAAATTAGAATATTATGAAATTCAATCATCTCTTTTTCTTCATCTAATATAGCTATAGCAACTGATGAATAATAACCCACCTCAAAGGGATTCTCTTTTTCTCTTGCAAATCCCATATCTAATTCCATGTGTTTTTCTATGTATAAATGCGAATACTCTTTATGCAGTTTAAGTGATATTCGCTCTATTTCCTTCTCCATACATTGAATGTTCTCTTTTAACTCCAACGTAAACTCCTGTTCTTTATATTTCATTTTCGCCTCCTTAAACATAGAAAAAGAGAATACAATAACATATCCTCTTTCCTCAAATATATTTCATTATCTCACAGCCCGTCCTTTTCACAAATAACCATTTTGTTCGCACCATTTATGAAATTGTCCTACGTCTACTCCAACTAACACGATATCCTTTAGCTCTACATCAATGATTTGTTCTCCAATTACAATAGCAAACTGCGATGCTAATTTTGTCTTGTTTTTCTTTACAATTCCAATTCGGTTCCGATGCGGTCCATCTTTTATATATGCTTTTTGTCCTACAATATCAAAGTTCAAGATTCTCACCTCTTTTACTGCGCTCAAATTGGAAATACGATCTCCACCTCGGAAAATTTCCTTTCATTGCACTATTTCTCTATATATATGACGAAACAATAAAAGAGTCCTTCCTTCTTTACAATTATTTTTTCTTTGTTTCATTTTTGTGATTGAAACGTAAAGTTTATAATAAAATACATTTGGAAGCGCTTTCTATGTAATTTTTTATGTTATAATATATAAGTAGAACTTCGCAAAGAGGGTTAAAAAATGAATACAAAAATGATTAAAAAAGTAATTGAAGCATTAAAAGTATATGGCTTTCAGGATGTATCATTCTGTGACAAAACGAAGCAATTTTTATTTCATAACGAAACCGATATTATGAGCGGCTATGCAGAAATAACATATAGTAGTCAATTTGAAAAATTCAACGTACAAATTCATCCAATTGAAACACATCACCAAGCAGAGTTACAAGAGATTGAAAGACATATACAAGCTTGTATAAGAAAAGTGGAATATTTAAACGCACTTCTTACCGGGCAGACAAAACTAGATGATAAAATTATTATTATGTAAAAAAGAACGTGATCCAATCACGTTCTTTTTTCATTATACGTTCATCTTTTCCTTTAGTTGTAATCCTGTAACAGATTCTAATACATCCATCGATTCTCCAAATGTCATATCAAAAATTGTCTTGTCCTCTATGTATGGAAATTGTCTGAAACGCTTTTCTAACACCTTCACAGCATCTGATGTAAAGCTTGCACTATCAATGCCAAATTCTGTTTCAAGAAGAACTATCCAATCTAGCACATGAAAACCTAATCCATTGACGAATGAAATAAGTTTTTCTTCTGGGTTTGAAGATAAGAATACTTGGCGTTCCATCTCACTAAAAAGTTCTTCTCCTAAGATTTCAGCTAACTCATCATCATGTTCACGTTCAACAAGTTCTTCGTAGCCGTAATCATCCACAAGCTCTTCTACTTCTTCACTATCCTGACAAAGCAATTGACTAAGAAGTGCCTCTTTCTTAAATTCACTATTTTGTACGACTTCTAAAAAGCTCGTTTCCCATCCATTTTCTAATTTCATATTATGTACTCCTTTATATACGTTTCTTATCATCACTGTACCCAAAAGATCACTTTTATAACCTTTTAGGTAGTTACTATTATTTCATATGATTCATAACATAAGATGCAAACTCAGCTACATCTCCTTCAAAAATATTTATTTCCGGCAAGTGATAGAACGTTGTTTGGAGCGGGTTTTCTGCCTGATATACATATATCGTTTTCTCTAGTGCAATCGCCATTCCAAACTCTGTATGGCTCCCGTTTCCGCCATCTAATATAAGTAAAAATACATCCGCTTTTTTTACAGCGTTTTGTTCTGCCTGACCAATTTCTCTTAATTGTTCTTCATTCGCTACTCTTTCGTTTTTTGTCCAATCATATGTATGGTGCCATCCTGCATGTTTCAGTTCATTTGCTACGGAACGTACAAGATGTTTATTTTGGAAACCTGAGGCGATATAAAAATTCATTTATATACACTCCTTCATTATGTATGGGGAAACTCCTTTTTAGCGTTATTTGTTATAGCTATAATAAAGAACAACTTCAAAAAAAATCCCCATCTTTAAAACTTATTTGCGTTTAAATGATGGGATGCTTCATGGTCTTCTTTTATTTTTTGTTTTTTATAACTTTCATCAGCTAACATTTCTAGTTCAGCTGTTATCTCTGACTTTTCAAGCTCTCTTTCTTGCGAAAATTTCCTTGAAATATAAACAATAACACTACCAACGTACAACACAAAGCATATAATAAGTGCAGTATTTTCATAGAGACTTAGCTCCAACACAGTCACTCCTAATCCATTCGTATTTTCACGCTTCATTAATTGGAATTTCCCTATTAACCCATTTGTTATCCCGCTATTTGAGGGCAGTAAGACTCCCTCCTCAAAATTCAGTAAAAGTAAAGAAGTTAGATGTGGGATGCACCCAACTGATTAAAGTTTCACTTTATTGTAACATAAAAATATCAATTCTTGGAATCTTTCACCCTACTAAAAGAGGCATGATTGTTTCATCATGCCTCTGAAATATTTTGAATGATTGTTTTAATTGCTTCTTTTCCATTATATTTTTTTAGTGCTGTTTTATACTTCTCATTATTTTGATTCAATTCTTCGACATACTTTATAAGAGATTTTACAGTTACATCTTCTTCATATAATACGGAGGCATACCCTTTCCTTTCAAAGGACTCTGCATTTAATATTTGATCTCCACGGCTTGCAAATTTCGATAATGGAATTAAAACCATCGGCTTTTGTAATGTTAAAAATTCAAAAATTGCGTTGGAGCCCGCGCGTGAAATAACAAAATCTGTTACCGCTAATATATCTGGCAGTTCTCCATGTACATATTCAAATTGTCTATATCCATCTTTATTTTGTAAACTTTCGTCAAGGTTACCTTTTCCGCAAAGGTGAACAATTTGATACTTGTTAAGAAGTTCTGGTAATGCTTCTCGAGCCGTATCATTAATTTTTTTCGCGCCCAAGCTGCCCCCCATAATCGTAATAACTGGCTTTTTACGTGAAAAACCTAAAAATGCTAAACCTTTTTCACGATTTCCCTTCAGCACTTCTTCACGTACAGGAGATCCCGTATATATTACTTTTTCTTTCGGTAAATGTTTCGCTGCTTCTTCAAATGTAACAAATATTTTCGAAGCAAAACGAAGCGCAATTTTATTTGCTAGTCCTGGCGTCATATCAGATTCATGTAATAAAACTGGTACTCTATTTAGCCATCCTCCAATTACGACTGGTACAGATACGAAACCGCCTTTTGAAAAAATCACATCTGGTTTTAGTTTTCGAATCCTTACATACGCATCCATAACACCCTTCATTACAAGAAAAGGATCTTTTATATTTTTCAAATCAAAATAACGACGTAGCTTTCCACTCGAAATACTATAGTAGGGAATGCCTTCCTTTTCTATAATCGTTTTCTCAATACCTTGATGAGAACCAATATAAGAGATATCCCAGTTGTCTTCCTGTAAATATGGGATAATGGCTAAATTAGGTGTTACATGTCCTGCCGAACCGCCACCTGTAAAGACTATTTTCTTCATACGTCTCCCCCTTCAAGACTATAATACACTAAAATATCTTGCCTCAGGGTGAGAAAATACCATAGCCGTTACGGATGCTTCTGGCTCCATCATGAATCCTTCTGTTAATGAAATACCTATTTCCTCTGGATGAATTAAGCGAAATAGCTTTTCTTGATCTGCAAGTTCTGGACACGCTGGATAACCAAATGACACACGTATTCCTCTATATTTCGTACGGAAACGTTCTTCCATCGTCAGTTCAGGTGAGTCCGGAATGCCCCAGCGATCACGAATGAGCATATGTGTTTTTTCAGCAAGTCCTTCTGCTAATTCAAGCGCTAACGATTGAATGGCATGACTACGTAAGTAATCACCTTTCCCCTTCCACTCTTCAGCAATGTCCCGAACTCCTTCCCCAACCGTAACAGATAAGAAAGCAACATAGTCCATCTCATCTCCAATTGGGCGCAAATAATCACTTAAAGTACGATAGGGGGCCTTTCCTTGTCTAGGGAATGTGAAACGCTCTATAACACGCGTATGATCTTCTGGATCATATATTACAATGTTTTGTCCGTCGCTTTGCGCTGGGAAAAATTGATACACTGCTTTCGGCTTTAACCAAGATTGTCCTTCCTGCAATAATTCATCTATTAAATCATTTAATTCATGCGCTCTCTTATCTCCCTCTTTCAAAAGCTTCTTCACATTTCCTTTTAATCCAAGGTGATGCCCAAGTAGCATTTGTCTATTTAAAAATGGGGCGAGATGAAGGGCCGGAATATCGCGTAATACAATTCGTTTTGTTGAATCAGGCACGATAACTTCAGCCTTCGGTAATAGCTCAATTACTGCTGGAATTTCTACTTTCTTCTCCTCTTTTTTTACGATATGAAGATGACGTTCTTTTTTATCCTGTTTCATCTTCTCACGCTCTTCTTCTTTTTGAAGCTTATTAATAATATCGAGCCCCGTCATCGCATCACTCGCATAACAAACGAGCCCTTTATATGATGGTGAAATCCGATTATCTGTAAACTTTCTCGTTAACGCTGCACCACCTACAACAATGGGCACATCAATATTTGCTGCTTTTAAATCTTCAGCAGTCGTTACCATTTGTTGCGCTGATTTTACTAATAAACCTGAAAGACCTATAATGTCTGGCTTCTTTTCTTGTACTTCTTGAACAATTCGATCCGAACGTACATTAATTCCTAAATTAATAATCTCATATCCGTTATTCGCTAAAATAATTTCAACGAGATTTTTCCCAATATCATGCACGTCACCTTTTACAGTTGCTAATAACACTTTCCCTTTTTTCGCACTATCACTAGATTCCATATGTGGCTCTAAATAGCTTACAGCGGCTTTCATACTTTCGGCACTTTGCAATACTTCAGCAACAATAAGTTCATTATTATTAAATAGTCGTCCTACCTCGTCCATCCCTGTCATAAGCGGACCGTTAATAATATCAAGAGGTTTTCTTCCTTCTTCAAGTGCAAGACTTAAATCCTCGTGTAATCCTTGTTTCGTACCTTCTACAATATAATTTGCTAGTCTTTCATCAAGCGTTAACGTTTCTTGCACAACGACATCTTTCTTTTTAGCAACTCGGTAAAAATTTGTAAATTCTTCCAATGTCTCTTTCGTCGTTTCAAACAGTAATGCATCTGCAAGTCGTTTTTCTTCCTCTGGAATCGACGCATAGCGTTCTAATTTTTCCGTATTCACAATCGCGTAATCTAATCCTGCTTTCGTAGCATGGTATAAAAAAACTGAATTTAATACTTCACGTCCAGCCGGTGGTAAACCAAATGATATGTTACTTACACCTAAAATCGTTAAACACTCTGGTAACGCTTCTTTAATAAGGCGAATTCCTTCTATAGTCGCTGCCGCTGAACCAATATATTCTTCATCACCTGTCCCTACTGGAAACACAAGTGCATCAAAAATAATATCTGACGGGCGTATCCCATACTTCTTTGTAAGTAATTCATAGCTTCTTTTCGCAATTTCTATCTTTCTTTCCGCACTAACCGCCATACCGTCTTCATCAATTGTTCCTACAACTATAGCGGCACCATACTTCTGAAGAAGCGGTGTCACTTTTTTAAATCGTTCTTCTCCATCTTCTAAATTAATTGAATTAATAACAGCTTTTCCTTGAATATAAGTAAGAGCTCGCTCCATCACATTTTCATCTGTTGAATCAATCATAATCGGTACTTTTAAAACTTTCGTAACTTCTGCTAAGAAGTTTTCCATATCTTCTATTTCATCGCGATCAGGATCTGCCATACAAATGTCAATAATATGAGCATTTTTCTTCACTTGCGCTCTTGCCACTTCAGCAGCCTCTTCAAATTTCCCTTCTGCTACTAATCGTTTAAATTTACGTGACCCAATAACATTCGTTCTTTCACCCACAAATAACGGTCTCATAGACTCATCATATTGCAGTGCTTCTAATCCACTAACTCCATGCCCTTCTCTCTCATGATGGTCACGAGGCTTAAGAGGTGCTAGCGCGGATTTCATTGCTTTTATATGTTCTGGTGTCGTGCCACAACAACCACCAATAATATTAACCCATCCTTCTTCAGCAAATCGCTTCACCTTTTCAGCAAGAGAAGATGGAGATTCATGGTAATGTCCATCTTCATCAGGAAGACCTGCATTTGGATAACAAGAAATGTAACACTCCGATAAATCAGATAGTGAACGAATATGGTCCCTCATAAACTCCGGACCAGTCGCACAGTTTAACCCAACAGATAATGGTTTCATATGTTCTACTGATAAATAAAAAGCTTCAATTGTTTGCCCAGCCAGAGTCGTTCCCATTGGCTCAATCGTTCCTGAAATCATAATAGGAACCGTTTTTTTCAGTTCTTCAAATGCAGCTTGAATTCCAATATAAGCTGCTTTCACGTTACGCATATCTTGACTCGTCTCAACGAGTAATACATCAACTTCTCCTTTTAATAATCCTCGTGCTTGCCTTGTATAAGCCTCAATCAATTCTTCAAAAGTCACACCACCAGTAACACTAATTGCTTTCGTTGTTGGTCCCATCGCTCCCGCAACATATACTTCCTTCCCGCTTTCTTTAACAGCTTGCTTCGCCAAAAGTGCTGCCTTTTCATTTAGTTCTTCATCTAAATGAGACAGCTCATAATCACTTAGTACAATATTCGTTGCCCCAAATGTATTTGTTTCAATAATATCCGCTCCAGCTTCAATATAAGTTTTATGAATCTTTAAAATAACGTCTGGTCTTGTTTCTACTAAATATTCATTACAGCCCTCGTACTCTTCCCCTCCGAAATCTTCAGCAGTTAAATCCTCTTGCTGAATCATTGTCCCCATTGCACCATCTAATATTAAAATGCTATTTTTTAATTTTTCTTCTATACACTTCATCAATTAATACCTTCTTTCACTTCTTGCTTTTCTCTTACATATTTAACAAGATGTTCTGTAATTTCATACTTTAAAAATGGTGTAATAAGATAAATACCATTAAAATATTTCATCGCTGCGTCAATCAATTCTTGTGAAATGCGAATCCCTTCCTCAATTGCTGCCTCTTTCGTTTCATGTCCATCCATTCTCTCTCTTATTTCTTCAGGAAGAGTAATACCCGGCACCTCAAAATGAAGAAAATCTGCATTCCGCTTACTTACTAACGGCATAATTCCAATAAAAATAGGTTGTTCCAAATGCTTTGTCGCTTCATACACTTCTTCAATTAACTTGATATCATAAATTGGCTGAGTTAAAAAATACTCCGCTCCAGCATCTATTTTTCGTTCCATCCGCTTAACCGCTGCTTTTAAGTGCCTTACATGAGGATTAAATGCGCCGCCTACAGAAAACCTTGTCGCCGGTCCAATTGATTTCCCTAAAATTGAACGTCCACCGTTCATTTCTTTAATCATTTTAATAAGCTCAATAGAGGATAAATCATATACAGAAGTGGCACCGGGAAAATCACCAACGCGCGCTGGATCACCAGTTAAAGCTAACACTTCTTCCATCCCTAACGCCGATAAACCTAACAAATGAGATTGTAGTCCAATGACGTTATGATCTCTACACGTTAAATGCGTCAATACCGGGATATCATGCTTCGTTAATAACGCACCCATTGCCATATTAGAAACACGAGGTGATGCTAATGAATTATCTGCTAGAGTAATAGCATCTGCTCCCGCTCTTTTTAACGCTCTTGCTCCTTCAAAAAAACGCTGTGTATCTAACGTTTTCGGTGGATCTAATTCCACTACAACTGTCGTTTGTTTTTTCGCTTTCTCTGCTAGAGTGACGTGAGCCTTCGAGCGTTTCTCATGCGTATGAACGACTTTCGGCCTTTGAATCGTGTCTTTTTCTATTACAGGGGTAATATTCGCAACAGCGCGCTTCATACTTTGAATATGTTCTGGAGTCGTACCACAACAACCACCCAATAACCGAATACCTTGCTCAATAAATCTCGGTGTCATCGCTTCGAAATAAGCTGGGCTTCCCTCATATACGTAACGTCCCTCCACATAATTCGGGAGACCTGCATTTGGGTATGCTGATAAATAGCCATTTTGCGGAATCGATATCATTTTGAAAGCTTCCGTCATATGAAGCGGCCCTAGTTGACAATTCAATCCAACAACATTTGCACCGTAATCTATAAGTTGCTTTAATATTTCATTGACATCATTTCCATTTTGAGTCGTACCTGCTTCATGTAACGCTAATTGAGCAACAATTGGAATATTCGTTTGCTTACGCAATACTTTAACGGCATGAAGTAATTCAAATTCATCGTAAAAAGTTTCTAATAGTAATCCATCAACCTGTTCTTCTAGTAAAGCCTCCGCCTGTTCAAGTAACATAAACTCTCTTTCCATATCAGTCGTTGTAACAGCTCCGATATGTTTCATACCACCGATTGTTCCTAAAATTGCATTTTTATCTGCCACAGATGCTTTCGCCAGTTTTACTGCCGCTCTATTAATTTCTGTAACTTGATTTTCTAAACCATACATACGTAATTTCGCCTCATTTGCTCCATACGTATTCGTTTGAATTACATCTGCTCCAGCAGCTACATATTGTTTATGAATTGATATAATTAAGTCTGGATCAGATACATTCAATTCTTCAAAACTACTTTGCAAACCATGTGAATGCAATAACGTCCCAACCGCACCATCACCTATTACAATTCCTTTTGATAATAAATCTAGTAATTTCACGAATCTCCCTCATTTCTATCAATATAAAAAACCCCTCTTCACTTTGAAGAGGGGGACATAATCGTTCCTCCTCTTATTATGCAAAACATTCGTTTTGCAGGTATTAGCACCGTTTCAAACATTTCGTTTGAAGGTTGCCGGGTTTCACAGGGCCTTTCCCTCCACCGCTCTCAATAAGAGTTGTCTTTATTATTTTATTTATGTAGCTAAAAGGAAATGTGTTCCCCTTTTAACAATGTTTGTTAATTTTTTATAAATTTAGCATGCACAAAAGTAAAAGTCAATGACAATTGCGGAAAAATAAAAATTATTTAAAATAAAGTTGCAATTCAATTATCTTTTGTTGTAAAGTTAAAAACATAATAAAAATTTCATACGAACATTCTTATCTAGAGAGGTAGAGGGACTGGCCCTGTGACGCCTCAGCAACCATTAACATTTTGTTAATAAGGTGCTAATTCCAGCAAATTGTGAAAGATTTGACAGATGAGAAGAAGACTCTATTCAAACCGAAAGCCTTCTTCTTAGAAGGCTTTTTTTATTTTATATTCACTTAATGTTTCAATTTAAAAAGGAGGAATTTTCACATGTCAACAATCGAAACAAAACTAGCACAAATCGGAAATCGCAGTGAAACTAAAACTGGAACGGTTAATCCACCAGTTTATTTCTCAACCGCTTATCGTCACGAAGGAATTGGTAAATCTACTGGCTTTGACTATTCACGAACTGGCAATCCAACTCGCGGTCTTTTAGAACGGGCGATCGCAGACTTAGAATATGGCGAACAAGGTTATGCCTGTAGTTCAGGGATGGCGGCTGTTCTCCTCGTCCTTTCTCTATTCCGCTCTGGAGACGAACTTATTGTATCTGAAGATTTATACGGGGGAACGTATCGATTATTTTCTGAGCATGAAAAAAAGTGGAATGTTCGATGTAGATACGTAAATACACAGTCTATTAAACAAATTGAGCAAGCTATCACAACTGAAGTGAAGGCTATTTTCATAGAAACTCCAACTAATCCATTAATGCAAGTTACTGATATTGCTGCTGTCGCAACTGTAGCGAAAAGGCACGGACTACTTCTTATTGTAGACAACACATTCTACACACCTTATATACAGCAACCATTAACAGAAGGTGCTGACATTGTACTTCATAGCGCAACGAAATATTTAGGGGGACATAACGATGTACTAAGCGGGCTTGTCGTTGCAAAAGGAAAGGAACTTTGCGAGGAAATCGCTCATTATCATAATGCATCAGGTGCAGTTTTAAGTCCATTTGACTCATGGTTATTAATTCGCGGTATGAAAACGTTAGCGCTTCGCATGAGACAACACGAAGAAAATGCGAAAGCAGTTGTTGCGTATTTAAACGATGAAGACGGGGTAACAGATGTATTTTATCCAGGAAGAGGCGGCATGATTTCATTCCGCCTTAAAGATGAAGCTTGGATTAATCCATTCTTACAGTCTTTATCCTTAATTACATTTGCCGAAAGTCTTGGTGGTGTAGAAAGTTTAATGACTTATCCAGCAACGCAAACACATGCTGATATTCCTGAAGAAATTAGAACAGCAAACGGCGTATGTAATCGTCTTCTTCGATTCTCAGTTGGCATTGAAAATAGTAACGATTTAATTCAAGACTTAAAGCAAGCTATTAAACTCGTAAAAGAAGGTGTAAGAATATGAGCTATTCTATAGATACACTCTTACTACACAACCAATATAAACATGACTCGCAAACAGGCGCTGTGAACGTTCCTATTTATAACACATCAACTTTTCACCAGTTTGATGTAGATACGTTCGGAAAATATGACTATAGCAGGTCAGGAAACCCAACTCGTGAAGCTCTTGAAGATATCATTGCTTTATTAGAAGGCGGAACAAAAGGATTCGCCTTTGCATCAGGCATTGCAGCGATTTCCACTGCATTCCTCCTTCTTTCACAAGGTGATCACGTACTCATTTCTGAAGATGTATACGGAGGCACTTACCGAGTGATAACTGAGGTACTCTCCCGTTACGGTGTTTCACATACATTTGTTGATATGACCAATTTAGAAGAAATAAAACAAAACATTAAACCAAATACAAAGCTCTTTTATGTAGAAACACCTTCTAACCCACTTTTAAAAGTGACAGATATTCGCGAGGTTTCTAAACTCGCAAAGTCTATTGGCGCTCTTACTTTTGTTGATAATACATTTTTGACACCACTATTCCAAAAACCATTTGAACTTGGAGCTGATGTCGTTCTTCATAGTGCTACAAAATTTATTGCTGGTCATAGTGATGTTACTGCCGGATTAGCAGTAGTAAAAGATGCAGAACTCGCTCAAAAGCTTGGATTTTTACAAAATGCATTCGGTGCTATTTTAGGGCCTCAAGATTGTTCTCTCGTACTTCGCGGTCTAAAAACATTACATGTACGCCTCGAGCATTCAGCTAAAAATGCCAATAAAATTGCACATTATTTACAAGAGCACGCTAAAGTACAAAATGTCTATTATCCGGGATTACAAACACATCTCGGATTTGATATTCAACAATCTCAAGCAACATCAGCTGGCGCGGTCTTGTCGTTTACTTTGCAGTCTGAAGATGCACTCCGCCAATTTTTATCAAAAGTAAAATTACCTGTTTTTGCAGTTAGTTTAGGAGCTGTAGAGTCTATTCTTTCTTATCCAGCAAAAATGTCACATGCAGCACTGTCGCAAGAAGCTCGTGATGAAAGAGGAATCTCTAATTCATTACTTCGGTTATCAGTCGGTCTTGAAAATGTTAACGATTTAATATCCGATTTTGAAAATGCCCTTTCTTATGTAGAAGAACCTATAAATGCATAGAGAAAAAAGAAGATATGAGATTAGGTTTTCATATCTTCTTTTTATGCGGTTTAGTTATATTCATTTGAATTTCTTCTTTTCTTATAGTCCATAAAAAAATAAAAGTATATCATCTATTTCTAAATAATGGATTAATTGATATATTAAGAAATGAACAGGGGTGAAAATAATGGTTACTTGTGCAGATATTTTAATCGTTATCGATTTACAAAATGGCGTATGTTATAGCGGAGAGCATTTATTTGATTTACAGAACTTACTAACAAAAGTAAATAAAAGAATTTCTTCATACAGAAAATTAAATAAACCAATCCTTTTTGTTCAACATTGTGATGATGATTTAGTACCCGAGAAAGAACTTTGGACTATTCATACCGATCTAGATGTTCAAGAACAAGATTTTTTTGTAAGAAAAACACATGCAAATTCATTTTATAAAACAAACTTTAAAGAAATTTTAGATCAATTATCTGTAAATCGCATTGAATTTTGTGGTGCCCAAACAGAGTACTGTATGGATGCTACGATTAAGTTTGCCCACGGGCTGGGATACGAAAACTTTATGGAACAGAAAACAACCTCTACGTTGAATAATCCTTTTATGTCCGCAAAAGAGACAATTGATTTTTACGAGAACATATGGAATCACAGATTTTTAACGTTGCTAAAAGATGAATTTTAGAATAAATGACTACTGACTTGATTATCCTAAGATTTATCAGCCGTAATCAAATATTTCATTATCACCATAAAGAAGCGAATTACATTCAGCTTCTTTTCTTTTAACCTGTTTTATATTCTATATATATCATTATAATTCCTTTGTCATATTATTTTAAAAATTTAGTATATTCATTTGAAAGAATAAGAAAATCATGATAAAATTGTGTTACAAATATATTTATATCTTTCAATTTTTAAAACGCATCGAAATTTTCACCCAAAAATGTCATTTTACAAAAACGTGCTAATTTACCTATTTTATTTACATCAGGGTCTCTTTTCTTACAATTTCTTTACTTTAGGACTTTTTTTCTGCAACAACTATTTTCTTTTCTTTAAATTTTTGGTATGTATAGTATGGTATAATAGCTCACACGGAGGTGGAAAAGAACATGTTAGAAACCTTTCAAAAAGAATTAGAACTATATGAAAGTAATGCAGAATTATTAAAAGTGCTAGCTCATCCTGTTCGTTTATGTATCGTAAAAGGATTAATCGAGCGCGGTCCAAGCAACGTTTCTACAATGTATACTGGATTAAACATGCCACAATCTACAATTTCACAGCATTTAGCAAAATTAAAAAGCGCTAAAATCGTTTCTAGTGAAAGAAAAGGATTAGAAATTTATTACAAAGTAGAGAACGAAACAATAATTCAACTCGTTCGCGTATTATTAGGTTAGGGACTAATAATCGCAGAAAAAGAACGTATTCTATATTTTTTATCTCATATCTTTAATATAAATATATATCATGAGAGGAAATATATAATACTACATAAGTCGTATTAAAAAACAAGACACAGTATATACTGTGTCTTGTTTTTTATATTGTTACATACCGATCCAAATGTAAATGTTGCATATCTTTTGTATGTATAACAACATCAAACGAACTCCCTACTCCTCCATTTAAAATCATAGAACGAACTGCTCGATTTTGTTTTTGCGTTTCAGAAAAAGGATTCATATCTTGATGGCTCGTAAGCTGTTCTAATATCCCTGCAGCTAACAAGAACTCAGATTGTTTCTTATGCCATACTGCACTCATTCCTTGCATACTAAACATCTCCTTTAGCTCGTCCCAATGAATATGAGTAGTAAGATCCATTTCACCTGGATGCGCTAGTGGATTACGTATTAGCTTGTGCTGATAATACCCTCGCAAACTTCCTTCACGGTGTGCTGGATGCATCCATTCTTCTTTTGTGTATCCGTAATCAACTGTAATACATATACCTCTTTGAAACCATTTCGCAATTTCTTTTATATAATCCTCCATCACAATTGGTACTTCAAAACGTTGCCCTTCAGCAATATGAATATTATATTTCAATAAATAGCGACCAATTCTTTTATCTAACGGCCTACATACTTCCGAAAGGTTTCCTTCCTCTGTATATGTAATACGCACTTCATACAACATACCATTTCTTTTCTCAATTATTTCAACAGGAAATGCATCAAACAACTCATTCGAAAAAAGAATTCCCTCGAAAGAATCTCCCATTTCACTATAAGAGGTATAGTACGATACATTAGAAAATGAGCCAAGGTGCTCCTGCTGTAATTTTCTATGAAAAGGGCTCACTTCAATCATTGAATAGTTTAAATCAATAAAGGTTTTTGGAGATAATTGCTTCCATTCTTGTAAAACATCATAGGCAAACTTCCCTGTTCCTCCACCAATTTCACAAATATTCGGAGCAACTTCACCATTTTCAACAAGACGAATAAAAAGTTTAGCAAAAGTTTTTGCAAACACAGAGGATACGTTGCTACTTGTAAAAAAATCACCTTGTCTTCCAATCTTTTCACGTTCTTTCATATAATATCCATGACCTTCTGTATACAATACAAGGTTCATATACGTACTATATGAAATTGAATAATCCTTTTCTTTCCCCATCCATTCTCTTAAAATGAGCTCCATTCCCATAATGACTCCTTATTGTAAAAACGGATTATTTTCTTTTTCAAAGCCAATGCTTGTTTCTGGACCATGTCCACATAGCACCGCTGTTTCATCTGGTAATACAAATAATTTCTCTTCAATACTTCCAATTAATTCAGCGAAACTTCCACCAGGTAAATCTGTTCTTCCAATGCTCATTTGGAACAATACATCTCCTGAGAATACAGCATTCGCCTCTTTACTATAATAAGAAATACTTCCTGGAGAATGTCCTGGTGTCTCAAAAATTTCAAAATTAAATGATCCAATTGTTAATGTACCTTCTGCATCAATAATATGATCCGCCGGTTTTGCTGTAATACTGCGGTTCATCATAAAAATTTGAGAGCCGTTTACAGTTGCATCTCCTAACCAATCTGCTTCTTCTTTATGTACGTACACAGGAATATGAAAAGCGTCTCTTACCGCATCAACAGCACCGATATGATCAAAATGAGCATGTGTTAATAAAACAGCCAATGGTTTTAATTGTTCTTCTTGTAAATATGTAACGAGCTTTTCACCTTCATGACCAGGGTCAAAGATAATGCACTCTTTTTGATCGTTCATTAAAATATAAGCATTTGTTTGTAATGGGCCTAACGGCATTTGTATCCATTTCATATGAAAATCTCCTCCAGTTATTAAACTTACTTTTAATGATACAACATTTCTTTCTCTGAGGAAAAGAAAGGATGCTATCTCGACAATCATTTTTAAAACATGTACAATATAAAAGAGTAAATATTCCAAAAACTCATAATAAGAAATGGGTAGACAGAGGAGGATATTGTATGGGCCTTGTTATTATTTTTACACTTGTCACTCTGTTAGCTGTATTCGCTACGCTTAGAACACTTCGTGAAAAAAACTTTTTCGCAAGCGGCTTTGCAATTGCAACTGTACTCGTTTTCGGATGGTTTACGATCATGACTGTTCTATATAACGGGTATCCACCAGCAGCTTAATTCGTTTACACTTTATTCTTCATCGAGATTTCACACAAAAAGAGGAAGGGTTCCCCTTCCTCTTTTCATATTTCACAACTTATATCATCTTCGCTTCGTATTTGTGCTTTTTTACAAGCCAAGCTCCTCCGATAACACCTGCATCATTACCAAGTGTTGCAATAGCTAACTTCGTGCTCTTTACAGCACGTGAGAAAGCATATTGCTCGAAATAGCGTTGAATTGGTTCTAATAGCGCATCTCCAGCTTTAGACACGCCTCCACCAATAACAATTTTCTCTGGGTTCAACGTACTAGAAAGGTTCGCTACAGCTAATCCTAAATAAGAAGCTACTTTTTCTACTACTTCTCCTGCTAATTCATCACCTTGTCCAAGTGCTTCAAAGACATCTTTTGATGTAATACGTCCTTCTTCAGCTAACATAGAACGCAACATGCTCTCTTTATTAGTCTCTTGTATTTTTTGCATAGCAACACGTACAATACCTGTCGCAGATGCTACTGTTTCTAAGCAACCAGACTTCCCGCAATTACATGGGAAAGCATTTTCTGTAACTACTGTAATATGTCCAATCTCACCAGCAGCACCACTCACGCCGTGTACAATCTCACCATTGGCGATTACACCACCACCAACGCCCGTACCAAGTGTCATACAAATTAAATCTTTTGCACCTTCACCAGCACCTTTCCACATTTCACCAAGCGCTGCTAAGTTTGCATCATTATCAATAACAACAGGTAATCCTGTTTCTACTTCTAATAAATCTTTTAGTGGATAATTTTTCCACCCTAAATTAACCGCTTCATAAATCATTCCAGATGCCACATGTACAGGACCAGGAGCCCCCATACCAATACCAATTAACTTGCTCTTCAATTCGCCTAATTCTTCTAGCTTTTTATCAATTGCTTTCGCAACATCAAGTGTAATATGTTTTCCTTGCTCACCTGTATTCGTAGGGATTTCCCACTTATGTAAAATTTCACCGTATACATTAATAAATGCTAATTTAATCGTTGTACCACCAAGGTCAACACCAACTAACCATTTCTCTTCCATGTTGCTTACCTACCTTTATCTAATTCTTATTTAGCTCTTTTTGAATTTCTTGCTTCAATAAAAATAAAGCTGTTTGATAGTCTTGTGGATCGATTAGCTGTGATTGATTTAATTCACGCAATTCATCTTGCATTAATTGTAAATCTGCAATTCGATCTCCCGTATAAATAATCGTACCAAATTTCTTTAGCAATTGCTGAATATCATAAATAGATACCATTTCATCACCCTCTATACTCACTTACTATAAAAAATTATAATAAGAAAACGTTCACATATTTTATTATAATCAAGAAGAAAAAGTCTCGTCAATTTTTATTTGTCTATACAAGCTTATTTATAAGTATTGTTCCTTTTTCTGTAATAATTTTTTCTATGTTTTTATCAAATGGCTCTACCGGAATGTGTTTTACCATTTGAAAATCATACGCTAATGATAGCGTTTTCCCTTTATAATGCACGAGATAACGATCATAATAGCCACCGCCGTACCCAATTCGCTCTCCTCGTTCTGTATAAGCTACGCCCGGCACAATTTGAAGATCAATTTCATCCATATTCACTTCTTCCGTAAGCCCAGGAATCGGTTCACGTAAATTCATATACACCGTTTCTAATTGATCAAAATTATTAATTTGCCGGAAAGACATCGTTCTTGTTCCTTTATTACACTTAGGAACTACAACTTTCTTTCCTTCTTCCCAAGCTTTTTCGATAATAGGATATGTATTCACTTCATTTTCCATTGAAAGAGTAATTCCAATTGTTTTAGCTTCAACCCACTCTTTTTGCGCATACAACGAAAATGCAATCTGTTCTGATAAAGTTGTATACTGTTCTTCTGATAAAGAATTCATGTGTTCTATTATTTGTTTACGTAAACGTACTTTCTCTACTTTCACACACTCTCCCCCTTACAGTGACACTTTACTCTATGCTGATAGTGT
The DNA here is from genome assembly GCF_022663835.1 of Bacillus cereus group sp. BfR-BA-01347. Taxonomy (NCBI): domain Bacteria; kingdom Bacillati; phylum Bacillota; class Bacilli; order Caryophanales; family Bacillaceae; genus Bacillus; species Bacillus cereus group sp. BfR-BA-01347. The sequence goes on from NZ_JAKUGG010000002.1 coordinate 152,580, forward strand.
ATCACTTTTAACATAGGAATCGAATAAAAAAAGAAACAGTAGGAAAATATTCCTACTGCTTACTTTGTTTCACGGTGTAACGTAGACTTCTTGTCACGCTTGCAATACTTTTTAAGCTCGATACGCTCAGCGTTGTTACGTTTATTTTTCTTTGAGATATAGTTACGATCTCCGCATTCTGTACATGCTAGAGTAATATTCACACGCATTCTTATTTCCCTCCAGTACTAATAACTTAAATCAGACTATACTATAATACCACTTTTAAAATAAAAATTCTACACCTTTTGATATTGTCTAATTTTTTCTATAAGATTTTTCATGTTTTCCCTTGCTATTACTGGGTTTCTAGCATGTGAATACACCAAAAACTTTGGTTGTTTTGTGTCAGAAACGATATAAGACCACTCTTTTTCAGTATATTTGAACTGTACTCCTTCAAATATACCTTCTCCCTTCCTTTCCATATCATCCAATAATTTCCTCATAATTTCTCCTTTTTCATTCCATGAACATACCACTTCATCATAAAGTAAATAGAGCGGAGGTGATTGCTCTACTATGCTGAGAAACGTTTTTCCTTGCAATGCTATTAGCTCAAATAATTTTCCAATTCGATATAAAATATCTCGCTTCCACCTTACTTGAAACGACTTTCTTTCATCCTGCGTATAAAATAGAAGATAACATTCTCCTAACTTCAAAGACATTGGGTAAATATTTCCTGTCGATTCGAGTAAGAAATCCGGAATATCTACCTCTTCCAAATCTGTACCTTGGTAAATATTACTATGTTTATCGTATAACTCGAAATGATTTCCTTGCTCAGAAAACATAAGAGCCATATTCGCTTTACTTGATTTCATCAAAGCTTTCACATGATCTTTTTGTTCGCTTGCATAAATCCATGTAACTGTACAACCAAGTCTTTGCAGAAAGAGCATGAGTAAATGTTGCAACGTATCATTTCTCTTATTAATAAGAAGATGAAACTTCTGCATCTGTATTTTCTCGATATCAATATGCTCCAATATAACTTCTATATACTCATTCATAGAAACATGAACCAGCTTATTACGCCCCATTTCTTTCTCATGCACGTAATAAAACAATTCGGACATATATACTTGTTCTATCTCTTTTTGCTGCTTATACGTTAACGGCATGCCAGCTTGACCGTATAACTTTATAACAATCTCATTCCCATTCTCCACTTGAATGAAAACACCACCTGCACATTGCAAATGATGAACACTATATTGAAAAAGTGACTCGTTCATTTCTTTACATTCCATCGTATGAATCCCTATACCATGAATAGCATGTAAAAATAAATTTTTATAAGAGGTTGTTTCTATATTTTCTTGACTTCCAATTAATATACTTTCTCCTTTTGTAAAAAGAGAACCATACGCCATCGCAATCTTCACGATAAACTGGGGAGTAATTTCAACATTCCCTCTTCCTACAATGCGGCTTTTTTGTAACCACCCTGCACTCATTTCACTCTCTTGAATACCAGCCGCTCCTACTATCGAATGACTATCAATCGCCTTATAAGGCCATAGTTTTCCTTTTTGCTTAATTACCGTACTTCTCCCGATATGACAGTGATCCGCTACAACGCTTTTTTGAAACAGTGTAACATCATCTTCAACTATTGTACGCTCTCCTATTGTCGTTTCTAATAGTTCACAATACTTCCCAATGTGGGCATTTGCAAAAACAATACTCTTTTGAAGATGAGAATAATTTGAAACGATACTATTTTTCCCAATAATAGAATATGGCTCAATTACAGCTCCTGTACCAATCTTTGCTCCTTCTCCAATAAAAGAGGGGCCATGAATTTTCGTCCCTTTACCAATCGTCACCCCTTCTCCCATCCATACCATCGGTAATACTTCCGTATAAGGAATAGGTACTTGTAACTTTTTCGTTAACAAATCAAATTGTGCTTGTCGATATTGATTAAATGTGCCGATATCTAACCAATAACCTTCTGACAAATATGCGAATAACACATTTTTGTTTGCCAATAGCGGAAACACATCATGACTGAAATCAAAAAATTGCCTAGGCGGTATGTAAGAAAAGATTTCTGGTTCCATAATATATATGCCTGTATTCACAACATTAGATACTACCTCATTCCAGCCCGGCTTTTCTATATATCGTGTAACCTCCTGGTCTTTATTCATTACAACCAATCCAAATGAGAGTGGATTTTCTACTTCTTTCACAAACATTGTTACCATTCTTTTCTTTTGTTCATGAAACCCAATTCCTTCTGATAATTGAAAGTCAGTTAATGCATCCCCGCTTATCACAACAAATGTTTCATCTAAAAATTGTTCTGCTTGTTTAATACTCCCTGCTGTGCCAAGCGGAGGAGAGTCTTCAAAATAATACAAGTTAACTCCCCATTTACTACCGTCACCAAAATATTGCTTAATGGTCGTACTCATATATTGAACAGTAATTGCAATTTCACGAATACCATGCTGGCGTAATAACTCAATATTATATTCTAAAACTGGTTTTTCTAATAATGGTAACATCGGCTTTGGAGTATTACATGTTAATGGCCTAAGGCGTCTTCCTTTTCCTCCAGCTAAAATAACCCCCTTCATATACTTCAGCCTCCACTTATATAATGTTCAATAACTCCATATACCATATGTATATTCCCTATCCCACATGAACTAGCAGCATAAACTTGATTAGTTAAACAAATCCTCATTTAGAAGACCATATAATTAAATTTCTCACCTATAAAAACGTACGTTTCAAACAACAAGAAAGCGCTTACTATTAATTGTTAAATAATACTTATTAACGACAAACATATATACTAATTTTTCCATTATATTATGATACATCTTATCATCATAAACTAAAGGAAACAACGAGCTTTTTTTGTCATGTTTTGACTAAAAAAAGCAGGTGATTTCTCATCACCTACTTTAATTCCTACTCATTCAATAAATAATGCTTTCCTTTTACTAAATAAAAGACATTTTCAGCAATATTTGTAATATGATCTGCTACACGCTCAATATATCTCGCGACAAATGATAATTGTGTAATTTGCGTAATTGCTTCTGGTTGTTCCGGAACTGAAGATATAAACTCACGAATTGCTTTTCCATATATTTCATCAACGGAATCATCCATTTCAGCAATTTGTTTCGCAAAAGTTAAATTTTCTTGTTCATATGCTTCTAACGCTAAATGCAACATCTCATTTGCAACCGCAAACATTTCATCCAGGTTGTGCAAACTAACAGCCACTTCTTTTTCCCCAAGACGAATTGTAGCCTTTGCAATATTAACAGCATGATCTGCAATACGCTCTAAATCTGTCGCTGTTTTAATTGAAATAAAAATCCTTCTTAAGTCACTTGCTACAGGTTGCTGCTTCGTAATGAGCATAAGCGCAAGATCGTTTATTTCCTCTTCTAAATTATCCATGCGGTAATCACCATCAATGACCTCTAACGCTTTCTCTACATCCCTTGTATGCAGACCTTCCATAGCAATCAATAAAGCCGCATTTGCTAATTCTCCAAGCTCGATCACCTTTTGCTGTAACGCTTTTAAATCACCTTGAAACTGTTCTCTTACCATTTTTCTTCCCCCTCAATATTATGTGCCATTATATAAAAGTGAAACTTTAATCAACCCTCATCAATCGGGCTTTTATAGGCAGCAAGATCCCCTCCCTGACTTCTTTGCTTTCGCTAAATTTTAAGGTGGGGGCTTACTGCCTGCAAATAGCGGGGCAAATCTCCTACATAGCCTCTTGCGCTTGTAATAAACCTTAAGATAAGGAGAAGTATTACTTCTCTATTAACAGTAAGATAAAATAAGAAATGCCCTCTGTTAAGAGGGCATTTGCTCTTAGCTTTGAAACGATATCAACCAAAGCGACCTGTAATATAATCTTCTGTACGCTTATCTGAAGGAGTCGTAAATAATTTGTTTGTATCTGTATACTCCACAACTTCCCCGCTTAAGAAGAAAGCTGTTTTGTCTGAAATACGCGCTGCTTGTTGCATATTATGCGTTACGATAACAATACTAAAATCTTTCTTTAGCTCTTGAATTAATTCTTCTACTTTTAATGTTGAAATTGGGTCTAATGCCGATGTTGGCTCATCCATTAAAATAACGTCTGGCTCAATAGCTAAGCAGCGTGCGATGCATAGACGCTGTTGCTGTCCACCAGATAAACCATATGCATTATCGTGCAAACGATCTTTTAACTCATCCCAAATCGCTGCTCCACGTAAACTTTTTTCAACAATTTCATCTAATGCCTTTTTGTCACGAATACCATGGATTTTTGGACCGTATGCTACATTCTCATAAATAGATTTTGGAAATGGATTTGGCTTTTGGAACACCATTCCTACATGCGTTCTTAATTCTTCAACTGGATATGATTTATCAAATATATTGCGTTCTCTATACTCAATTACACCTGTAGTTCGAACGATCGGTACTAGCTCTACCATGCGATTTAATGTTTTTAAGTAAGTTGATTTACCACAGCCACTTGGACCGATAATGGCTGTAACTTCATTCTCATGAATACTTAAATTAATATCTTTTAAAGCATGGTCTTCCCCATACCATAAATTTAAGTTTTTCGTATCAAATACTACCTTCTTTGGCGCAGTCTCGATTTTCTCTTCGTTTTTCACCTGTACATTTACTACTGTTGCTACCATTTGAATTCCCCTTTCATCCACTTCCAACTTATTTTCGATTTCGTAACCATAAAACAAATATATTAATAAATAGCAACAAACCTAACAAAACAATCATCCCAGCTGCTGCTACATACTGAAATTCTTCTTTTGGCCTACTCATCCAATTAAAAATTTGAATTGGTAGAACTGTAAATCTATCAAACATACTAAATGGAACATAATTTGCAAACGCAAGTGCCCCAATAACTAATAGTGGTGCAGCTTCTCCAATTGCTCTTGATATCGCTAACGTACAGCCCGTTATAATCCCTGGGAAAGCATATGGCAATACAATTTGATACATCGTTTGCCACTTCGTAGCACCTAATCCGTAAGAACCCTCTAATAATACACTTGGTACTGATCGAATTGCTTCTTGACTCGCCACAACAACTGTTGGTAAAACGAGTAAACTCATCGTCAGTGCTGCTGCAACTATACTCTCTCCTAAATGAAGAGCATATACAAAAATAGTTAAACCAAGCAATCCAAATACAACGGATGGTACTCCTGCTAACGTTTGATTATTAATCACTATTATTTTTTTAAATAGAGATTCCTTCGCATATTGCTCTAAATAAAGTGCTGTTCCAACTCCAAATATAAAAGAAACAGGTATAACAATACTCATAAATAATATTGTCCCTGACAAAGCTGCAGCAATACCAGCTTCTTTCGGATTACGTGAAGCGAAATTTGTAAAGAAATCTATTGAAAGATAACTTATACCTTTTTCAACAATTTGAAACAGTAACAAAAACAAAATTACAATTGAAAATAAAATTGCTATATAAAATAACAATTTGTAAATTCGATCTTTTAAAAAGCGTGATGCCATGTTTTTTTGTATTTTTTTATGATTCAACATTCGCATATTATGTCATCCTCCTAAAACGGCGCATAATTGACTGCGAAATGATGTTCATAATAAAAGTAAACAAAAATAACGTTGCACCTACAGCATACATGCTGTAATACGTAATCGTTCCATGCGGAGCATCACCTAAACTTACTTGTACAATATAGGCTGTTAACGTTTGAATAGAATGTGTCGGATCAAGCGATACATTTGGTGTGGATCCTGCTGCAATTACAACAATCATCGTTTCACCAATTGCACGAGAAGCCGCTAATATAATTGCTGCCATAATCCCTGTAAAAGCGGACGGAAACACCACTTGTTTTACCATTTCAAACCGCGTCGCTCCGAGTGCTAATGAAGCTTCTTTCGTCCCTTTCGCCACAGCTCTCATCGCGTCTTCAGATAGAGATGCAACTGTAGGCATCATCATAAATCCGATAACGATTCCTGGACTAATCGCATTAAAAAACTGTAAGTCTGGTATAATCCTTTGTAAAAGTGGCGTAACAATTGTTAATGCAAAAAAACCATATACAATTGTCGGGATACCTGCTAATAGCTCTAACATCGGCTTTAATATTTTCCGTGCACTATTTGAAGCATATTCGCTTAAAAATACGGCACACGCTAAACCGATAGGAATTGCTACAAACATAGCAATTGCTGTTACAAGGAACGTTCCACATATAAGTGGTAATATGCCGAATTTAGGATCTTCAAAAAATGGTAACCATTCTTTCTCCGTCAAAAAGGAGTATAATGATATTTTTTGAAAAAACATGATTGTTTCATTAGAGAGCGTAAAAACAATTCCAAGTGTCGTCACAATAGAAACGCTAGCAATTATTTTTAGTAATAAAGGTACTATTCGATTGATTCGCTGCGTTTTTTTTCTTTGTTTTGTATTTCTTTCAATCAAATGTTGTACAGAAAATGTAATTTGACTTTTGTCATTATGAGCCAAAGATGAAAACCCCTTTCCACCCCGACATTACCTTTTTATTTCTGTTAACATACGCAGCTGTTCATTGTATTTTTCTTTTCGTAATTTTACATACCCGACCTCTTCAGCGAGGTTACCGACATGCTGAATCATAAACTCAACATAGTTTGCTACATTCATTTTATTTCGGATAGATGCATTATTCACATAAGCAAGTAGCGGCCTAGATAACGGCTTATACTTACCTGATTGAATGGTCTCTTTCGTCGGAAATACACCATTTACTTTTATTGCTTTCACCTTATCTCGATTAGCCATATAATAAGCATATCCTACAAAAGCAATGGCATGTTTATCATTCATTACCCCTTGCATAATAACTTGATCATCTTCAGACAAAGAGACTTTTTTTACAATGCGATGATTTTGTAAGATGACATTTTGAAAATAATCATACGTACCAGAGTCTACGCCTGGTGCATAAAACTTCACTTGTTCACGTGGCCATGTTGAATGAATTTGTGACCATCGCTTCTCTCTTCCATCTTCACTCCAAAGTAGTCGTAACTCGTCTACTGACATATCGTCTACCCATGTATTGTGGCGATTCACAACAATCGTAAGACCGTCGTTAGCAACCTCAAAAGGTGTGAACTGAATAGAGTTTTTCTTCATTTCATTTTTCTCGACTTGTTTCATTACTCTCGAAGCATTATTTATATCTACTTCTCCTTTACTGAAACGATTAAATCCTCCCCCAGTTCCAGAAATACTGATGGAAATTTTCACGTCTGGATGCACCTTTGTATATTCCTCCGCTACTGCTTCTATAATAGGAAAAACCGTTGAGGATCCATCAACTCTCACTTCTCCCGTATCATTTAAAGCAAATGCAGTAGACATTTCAAAACAGAGGAACCATATTGATAATACGAAAATTTTAATAGGTGTACGCATCCATTTCACGTGTTCTTCCTCCTAGAAGTAACCGGAAATAACAGGATTACAGATATAAGAATACTGCTAAACTATTAATTCGGTTTTAATTGTTTGTAAAAGTTTTGTAAAGTTCCACAAAAATCAACATACGATACAATTTTAATTCATTAGTAGCTATTCATTTCCTCTGATGATTTCCCTATAAAATATTTATCCCCTATCCCACCATATACAAGTATCATTTATACGGCCGCGCTTTTTCCAATGTTGTATACTTGTCCACATTTATTACACGATATGCATAAACCATAAAAAAAAGCACACTATCTTTTCAGATAGTGTGCTTTTTTACAACTTTTTTATTCATCATCTTGATCTTTATTTTTATTGTCTTTATCATCTTTTGAAGCTTGACCATTTACTTCTTTGTTTTTCAAATCAAAGTAAGCATCCATAATTTCACGACCAATATATCCATTAATACCAGTCTTATCATCATGTACCCACGGAACGACAACAGAGAATGCTACTTCTGGATCTTCAAGTGGCGCATAACCTACTAATGTTAAGTTATATGTTTCCACACGTTCACCGTTTGCCTTTCTACCAATCTCTTTATCTCCGCCATACACAGTTTGCGCGGTACCTGTCTTCCCTGCCGCTTTATATTTTGCACCTGTAAAGTATTTTGTAGCTGTACCACCCGAATCATTATACACTTGTCTAAATCCTTCTTGAACGCGTTTAATTTGCGATTCCGGCATATCAACACGATTTAATACTTTCGGTTCCATAGATTGAACAACTTTCCCAACTTCATCTGGTTTCACTGCCGGTTGACGAATTTCTTTTACAACTTGTGGTTGCATACGATATCCGCCATTGGCAATCGTCGAAATATATTGCGCTAATTGAAGCGGTGTATACGTATCATACTGTCCAATTGATAAATCTAGTAAGAAACCTGGTTGACTACTTCTACCCATCTGACCAGCAGATTCATTCGGTAAATCAATTCCTGTTTTTACACCAAGTCCAAACTGTCCGAAATAATAACGCATCGTATCAAATGCTTTTTGAGGTATATCTAACGTACCACCTCTCACATACTGAACACCGGCGATATTCATCGCTGTTTTAAACATATAAACGTTAGAAGACATTTTTAAAGCTGTAAGGTCATTAATATATCCCATCGTTTTCCAAGACGACTTCGTAGGTGTACCTTTTAATTTAATTGGTTCATCCAATTGTACTGCCCCTGGTTGAATCGCACCAGTTTGATATCCAGTAAGTACTGTTGCACCTTTTACAGTTGATCCCATCGGATAAGAACTTGTCATGGTACCTAATGCAAAGTCATTTACTTTCGTTTGGCCATCTTCGTTAACTAATTGTTTCCCCGCCATAGATAAAACTTCACCATTTTTTGGGTTCATCATTACAACGAATGCGCGATCTAAAAGAGGTTCGCTTCCTTTAAACCTCATTAAATTCTTCGCAAGAATATCTTCCACGCGCTTTTGTAATTCCATATCAATTGTTAAGTTCAGGTCATTACCACTTTGTCCTTTTGATACATTAATCGTTTCTAAAATATTACCGTTTTTATCTGTAACATTTCTAACTTCTGCTTTCGTACCGTGCAGACTATCTTCATACTGTTGTTCAAGATAACTTTTTCCTACTCGGTCATTTCGATTATAATCACGAACAAGATAGTAATCTAGTCTTTCTCTCGGTAAGCCTTCATCAGATGTCGACACCCCACCAAGTACACTTCGGAATAAATCATCGTACGTATATTTTCGCTCCCAATCAACATTCGTATCTACACCTGGTAATGCTGCTAGGTTTTCACTAATAATCGAATATTCCTTTTCTGTAGCATCCTTTTTAATAACTTGAGGTGTCATTGCATATCCGCCGTCCATCTTACTTTTAATCGCTAGTATTTCTAGATCTTTTGCGGATAATTGATTAATCTCTTCTTCTGTTACACGACTTCTCTGACGCTCGTCTAATTCTTTATCATCAATTTTTTTATCTTTAAACTCTTGACGATCTTTATTCGTAATTTTTTCTTTAGCTTCCTCTTTATGCATAGCAAGCCAATAATCTTTTTTATCGCGATCTGTTAATTTATCTGTCGGTACTTCAATCAAATCTGCTAGCTTTTTCGCTGTTTCTAAGCGATCTTCTGCAGTTGATCCTTTCATTTTTGTAAATGTAATAGTACGAACGGCTGCATTATCTACTACAGGTCGCCCATAACGGTCAAATATTTTCCCACGCGGTACAGGATTACTTATCGTTGAGTTTTCTTTCTTCTCCACTTCATTCTTATATTCTTCACCGCGAACAATTTGTACATATCCGAGCCTTACAATAACCGCGGAGAACATTAAAAACACGCAGAAAAACAGCACGTTTAACCGAAAAGGAACGTGGGTCTTTTTCTTATTTTGCTTCTGCTTCTTGCTCATACAAACCCCCTCTACCAACAGCTATGTAATGTGAAAGGGACACCTTCTACAGGTGTCCTCACTGCTGTCTTACATCTTTTTCTATTCTAGCATAAAACAAACGAGAAGTTAACCTTCTGGTTCAGTTTGGTTTTGCGCGTTCCCTTGCGTTACAACACTTGTTTTACTCGCATTTCCCTCATCATATTTGACATTTTTAACTGCAAAATAAATAAGAAAATGTCCAGCACCTAAAATACATAATAAGTAAGGTAAACTTTTTTCAGGTGGAAAGAATAGTACAGCACATAAAAAACTTAAAATGGAACAGATTCTTCCGGCGTTTAACCACAGCTCCCGAACAACGACATATTCCACACGCCATTCTCTCGCATTTTTCGCTCTACCAATTACGTCATATGTCATTGATCCGTACGGAACAAGTAAAATAGGATATGCAACCGCAATACATGCCGCATAAATAAGTAATTTCGTGTATGTAACATTGAAAATGACTAAAAAGACGACAGCATATAAAATAATGCCCCCAAGTAAAATTGCTTTTTTTCGCCACTCTTTCTTTAACATACGAGCAACTAAGTAATAACATACAAAGGATACAGCAGAGTTAACTAAACTGTATTTTCCTAATGCGAACTCACTATTAGTTGCTAAATAAACATATACTGAAATGACAAAAATAAACGTTCCTTCTCTCAATCCTTGGAAAAAATGAGCTCGTGTAATCTTTCCCCAATTTTTATCAATCCGTCGTTCTTTCAATACTTGCACGATTTCATAACGCCCTTCACATTCTCTTTTAGATAAAAAGAAGCTTAAGACGACAGCAATTGCAAATAGAACTAATGAAAGAAAGAATATAACAGTATAACCACTCCATTTCTCCATACGTGAAATTGTGTATCCTGCTGCTATTGGTCCGATCATCCCAGAGAAGGATGTAAGAAGTCCAAGAAACCCATTAAAGAAATCTCTTGTTTCTGGTTCTGTAATTTCAAATGTCAATAAGTTAAAAGCCAACCAGTAAAAACCGTATCCTACTCCTAAAAGAGCCCCCATTAATAAAATATACTGAGAAGCACTTTTTCCTGCTACTAAGACAACGATAAAAAAAATTGCGAGCGTTCCTACCCCTATCCGTAATAAAATCGAGCGATCGATACGTTTCGCTAATTTCCCCCCTACAAGAAATGTGAGAGGCTGTAATACCACGCTGGCTAAATTATACAAGCCAAGATTCACATAATTTTGTGTTTGTTTCCATAAATAAATATTTACAAACGTATTCGATAAAGAAATTGCGAGCGTGTATAAACCTCCTATAAGGAGCAATAACACTAAATCCCGATTCACTTCAACGTCACCAATTATATGTTTCCATTTCATACACAACTCTCCTTTACTTCATGTTCTAGTCTTCCAAAGACAAGCCCAATTATGTAAAAGGAAAGCATAGAAAAAAGCTAGGGGCTCTCCCCTAGCTTTTTCTATATTTATTACAATTATTTTGCTTCTTGGTAACGTTTTTCAGCAGCGTTCCAATCTACAACGTTCCAGAATGCACCGATGTAGTCTGGACGACGGTTTTGGTAGTTTAAGTAGTAAGCATGCTCCCAAACATCTAAACCGATAACTGGCGTTTTACCTTCAGTTAAAGGAGAATCTTGGTTTGGAGTGCTTGTTACTTCTAACTCACCATTGTTTACTACTAACCAAGCCCAACCAGAACCGAAGCGAGTTGCGCCAGCTTTTGCGAATTCTTCTTTGAATGCATCGAAGCTACCGAATTTTGCTTCAATTGCAGTTGCAAGTTCACCTACAGGTTGTCCTCCGCCGTTTGGAGATAGGATTGTCCAGAAGAATGTATGGTTAGCATGTCCGCCACCATTGTTACGTACTGCTGTACGGATTGCTTCTGGTACTTCGTTTAAGTTTGCAACTAATTCTTCTACGCTTTTGTCAGCTAATTCTGCATGACCTTCTAAAGCAGCGTTTAAGTTTGTAATGTACGTGTTGTGATGTTTTGTATGATGGATGTTCATTGTTTCTTTGTCAAAGTGAGGCTCTAAAGCATCATACGCATAAGGTAAATTTGGTAATTCGTGTTTTGCCATTGTTATATTCCTCCCAGTTTATGTATTGCCACTTAAGTGACATACAACTTCATTCTACCCTAATTGCCATAGGGTGCAAACAAATAAATCACATTGTCTTGCTATCATTAAAGTAGCAAAATTCCCACTTCTTTTCAATTAAAATGCTCATATATTCCGTAAAAAAAGCTTCCTTCTACAAGGAAGCTTCCTGCTAACATAATAAACATGTGAAATGGATATGGACCCTGTAGGACTCGAACCTACGACCGGACGGTTATGAGCCGTCTGCTCTAACCAGCTGAGCTAAGGGTCCACAATTATGTATGTAACAACATATCAAATAAAGGAATTCCTATCGGATATGCCCTTTAAGAAAGGTAAGATAAATTTACCATATAGAAAAGAAAAGTGTCAATTGTATTTTTCTTATTTAAAAGAAGAAAGTTAATAAAAAGAAATTTAGTTATCTCCACTATATGTAAATATAATATATCTTGAGATTCTCTAGATTCCTACGTTACAATGATTTTATACATACATAAAGGAAGTGAATCTATGTCCATATTTACCCAATTCGTAAAAAGCATATACTCGCCTAAAGATATGGCGCTATTCCGTTTTCAAAAAATCGGTAAAACCATTTTGTATATTATGCTACTTTGCTTAATTACTACTATTCCAAGAACTTTTTTGTACGGTAGTTTTATCCAGGATGGTGTAGGCATGGTAAATCAAGTCATCGATAAAGATTTACCTGATTTTAAAATTGAAAATGGCGAACTAAAAGCCGATATTGATCAACCTATTGAAAAAGAAGAAGGAAATGCACTTTTCGTATTTGATCCAAATTCAACAGACCTAGAAAAATATCAAAATAAAACAGGTTTATTTGTTTTAAAAGATAAAGTAGTCTCTATGGGAAATGGTCAAACACAAACGTATTCTTATAACGATTTGTTAGGTGCATCTCTTGAGAAAAAAGATCTACAAGAATTTATTTCTTTATTCGATAATATTTACCCAATTTTATTATTTGTTATTGGATTTTTAGTGTACCTATTCCAATTATTCATCACTTTTGTAGGCGTGACTTTACTTGCGTTCATCGGTTCTGCTATGAGCGGTCAACGTAAACTATCCTATAAACAAGTTTGGACACTAACTGCATATAGCTACACAATCCCAACCATTTTCTTCATGATTATGGATTTATTCAAAATCGTCGTACCTGGGGCAACGTTCATTTATATCGCTGTTGTTTTAATCGTTCTATACTTAACGATTAAAGAGGTACCCAAACCGAAAGAAAAATAAAAAATGCCTAAATAGGCATTTTTTTTTTGGACAAGCATATATTCCTAGCAAAGGAGTGAAGAATATGAAGAGATTAGGTATATTCCTATTCGTGCTTGTTCTCGGTTATATATTTTATTACGATATAAAAATCGGTACTTTACCGATGTTAAGTGCATATAAAAAAACAACTACTGCTCAAACGATTAAAAAAGAAAACACAGACAGCCAACAAAATAAAGAGAACAAAACAGAAAAAGAAACGGATGTATCTTATAAAACAATTGAAGTAAAAACTGGTGAGACAGTTCTTTCTATTACAGAACAAATTAATAAGAAAAAAATTCCTTCCATAGAAAAAGTCATTGACGACTTTAAACAATTAAACAAAAGTACATCTGCTACAAAAATACAAATTGGAAAGTCTTATAAATTCCCCTTATATCAATAAGCTATCACTTAATCCTTGTCAATTACATAAAGGCGCTGATACAATAGTAAAAGTGAAACCGAGTACTTCGGTTTCTATAGCCCTATATCACGTATACTATCATTGATATGAGGGACTAAATAAGAAACTTCTTTTATAAGGAGAGCGATCTATTCGTGAATGAAATGACTCATCGTACAAAAACACGTCCAGTTAAAGTCGGTAATTTAACAATCGGCGGTAATAATGAATTAATTATACAAAGTATGACAACAACAAAAACACATGATGTTGAAGCAACAGTTGCTGAAATCAAGCGTTTAGAAGAAGCCGGCTGTCAAGTCGTGCGCGTTGCCGTTCCAGATGAACGCGCAGCAGATGCTATTGCTGATATAAAAAAACAAATCAACATTCCACTTGTTGCTGATATTCATTTTGATTATCGCCTTGCTTTAAAAGCAATTGAAGGTGGCATCGATAAAGTACGTATCAATCCAGGTAACATCGGTCGTCGCCATAAAGTAGAAGCTGTTGTAAATGCAGCAAAAGAGCGCGGTATTCCAATCCGTATTGGTGTAAACGCTGGTTCATTAGAGCGTCACATTTTAGAAAAGTACGGGTACCCAACTGCAGATGGTATGGTCGAGAGCGCGCTACATCATATTAAAATTTTAGAGGACTTAGATTTCCACGATATTATCGTATCTATGAAAGCCTCTGATGTTAACTTAGCAATCGAAGCATATGAGAAAGCTGCTCGCGCTTTTGATTATCCATTACATTTAGGTATTACAGAATCTGGAACATTGTTTGCCGGAACTGTAAAAAGTGCTGCTGGTCTTGGAGCAATCTTAAATAAAGGCATCGGAAATACATTACGTATTTCATTAAGTGCTGATCCAGTTGAAGAAGTAAAAGTTGCTCGTGAACTATTAAAATCATTCGGTCTTGCATCTAACGCAGCAACACTTATCTCTTGTCCAACTTGTGGTCGTATTGAAATCGATTTAATTAGCATCGCTAACGAAGTGGAAGAATACATCTCTACACTTCAAGTACCAATTAAAGTCGCGGTACTTGGTTGCGCTGTAAATGGCCCTGGTGAAGCTCGTGAAGCTGATATCGGTATTGCCGGTGCACGTGGAGAGGGATTATTGTTCCGTAAAGGGCAAGTCGTTCGTAAAGTACCAGAAGAAACAATGGTAGAAGAACTGAAAAAAGAAATCGACGTAATTGCTGCTGAAATGGCTGCTGAACGAGAAAAAGAAAAAGAGACGCAAGAACAATAAAAAGAAGGTTGCCACAATATTTGTGAGCAACCTTCTTTTCTACGTAAAAAAGCTCGTCAGTTATATAACCGACGAGCTTTTACTTTGCACATTTTGGACAACGACCATATATTTCAAACTTATGACCCGTTACTTCATAACCGGTAAAATCTTTATTCATAAAATCCATTGGGCAGGAAGTAATCTCTTTCGTTCCTCCACAATCCAAACAAATAAAATGATGATGATGTTCCATAATAGAACAAGTAAAACGAAAATGTTTTTCACCATTTAATTCCGTTTGTTCTAAAACACCAATCTCAGCAAAAACTGTTAAGTTACGATAAATCGTATCAAAACTAAGCCCTGGATAATCATCTTTCATATGCTCTAAAACATCTTTCGCAGTTAAATAACGATTATGTGCTGCAAATAATCTGAGCATCTCTTCTCTTTTTCCAGTATGTTTGTATCCTTTTTCTTTCATTAGGCGTAAAGCTTCTGTTAGATTCATACCTATCCCTACTTTATGCAGTTTTTTTCTTCTTCCATAAAATCGCACCGATTAAAATAAGAACTGCTATCATAACAATTGTACCACCTGGCGCTAGATCAAGTTGATACGAAGCAAACATTCCACCAATTACTGCAATTTCACCAAATAAAATGGAAAAGAAAATTGTTTGTTTAAATCCTTTAGCAATACGAATACTTGCTGCAACTGGTAACGTCATTAATGATGATACGAGAAGAACCCCTACTACACGCATTGATACTGCAATGACAAGAGCAACTAATATAATGAAAATAAAGTGAATCCATTTCGCTCTTAAACCAGTTGATACTGCGTATTCCTCATCAAATGATAATAGAAACAGCTCTTTATATAATAAAATAATTGTCGCAACAACAACAATTGCTACAATCCCAATAATAATTAAATCTGTACTTGTTACAGCACTGACACTACCAAATAAATAACTAAATAAGTCTGTGTTAAATCCATTTGCAAGTGAAATGAAAATAACTCCAACCCCCATCCCTGCCGAAAGGATAATCGGAATTGCTAATTCTTGATAGTGCTTATATACAGTTCGTAACTTTTCGATTAGTAGCGCTCCACCAATCGAGAAAATCATCCCCATATATAAGGGGTTTAAAAATCCACCTGTAAAAATGGTTTTTTCAAGTAATAAACTTGCTGCAATACCCGATAACGTCACGTGACTTAATGCATCCGCAATAAGAGATAAACGACGAATAACAACAAACACACCAATTAGTGGTGCAACAAGTCCAATTAAAATACCTGCGTATAAAGAATTACGTAAAAAGTCATATTGTAAAAAATCTTGTATCATTATATCCTCCCGTGATGCTCATGTTCGTGTTCTAAACGATGAACATGATGTCCATATAAGACGGACATTTCTGCATCTTCTAACTCTCGGAACTTCTCTACATTTCCATGGAAATGTAGATGTTGGTTTAGGCATGCAACATGTGTTACTTTTTCAGTAACAGCTCCCATATCATGAGTAACAAGAATTAATGTGATCCCGAGCCTTTTGTTTAAATCCTCTAATATTTCGTAAAAACTTTCCACATTTTTCACATCGATTCCAACAGTAGGCTCGTCCAAAATAAGCAATTCAGGATCACTAACGAGCGCACGAGCAATAAATACACGCTGTTGCTGTCCACCAGAAAGCTCTCCAATGTTACGACCTTGAAACTCACTCATCCCTACATCAGCAATTGCTTTTTCTACCTTTTTCTTATCCTCTTTTGTGAAAAAGCGAAAAAGCCCTTTTTTCGAAACAAGTCCCATTGACACAACTTCAGAAACAGTTGCTGGAAAACCAGAATTGAAACTATTTGCCTTTTGGGATACATAACCAACTTTGTTCCATTCCTTAAACTTCTTACTATCAACGCCAAACACGCGAATGCTTCCTTCTTTTGGCTTTAAAACACCTAATAAACACTTAAGTAAAGTTGATTTACCTGAACCATTCGGTCCCACTAAACCTAAAAAAGCTCCCTTCGGAACTTGCAAATTAATATTTTCTAACACATTCCGATCTTCGTATTGGAATGTTAAACCTTCAATTTCTAATATATTATTCATAGCATCTCACCTATTTTAATTCAGAATGATTCCGATTTATATCTATTTGAATTATAGTACAGCTTATTATAGTTGTAAACCAATCTGCCTAAAATATATCTATTTTTTCAAGAAACCTTACTATTATAACAAAAAGCAGAGAAAAATTCTCTGCTTTCGAAAAATATTCCTATAAACTTTTTAGTGAATAGCCGATTTAAACTTACCACCATTTGTCTCTTGCGTGCTCATAATCGTAACAAACGCATTTTCATCAATTTCATGCACAATTGATTTTAACTTCGTCACTTCTAGACGCGTTACAACTGCATAAATAACTTCTTTTTCTTTATCCGTGTAACCACCTTTCGCTACAAGCTTTGTAGTTCCACGGCCAAGACGATGCAAAATCGCGTTTGATACTTCCTCATATTGATCAGATACAATTAAAACCGCCTTCGTTTCATCTAGCCCTTGAATTACTGTATCGATCGTTTTAAATGCGATATAGTACGTCATAACAGAATACATCGCTTGTTCCACACCAAACACAAATGCTGCCCATGCAAAAATAAATAAGTTCACAAACATTACGAATTCACCAACAGAGAACGGTAATTTCTTCGTTAATAAAATCCCCATAATTTCAGTTCCATCTAGCGATCCACCATGACGAATTACAAGTCCTACACCAAGCCCTAAAATAAGACCACCAAACACTGTCGCTAAAATAGGTTCTGTTGTAAATGGTGGTACCGCATGTAACGTTGACTCAATGAAAGCTAACGCTACAATACCAAATGTCGAAGATAACATAAATGTTTTTCCAATTTGCTTATAACCGGAATACATAAATGGGATATTGAGAACAACGACTAAAGTAGAAAAACTTAACCACCAAATGTTAGGAGTAAGATAATCTAATATAAGAGAAATACCAATAATTCCACCATCAATAATTTTATTTGGCATTAAAAATAGTTCAATTGCTACCGCCGCGCATGCTGCTCCAAAAATAATCATAACTAAACGATAAATGAGATGAATAACACTTTCTTTTCGATGTTGCTTTTGCTCCATAAGCCCTCCCTGTACTCTTTTTCTGTAGTTTCGTTCTTATATTATAACATACGCTTCTTTTCCTCATGAAAAAAGAAACTCCATACGAATATGTACAAGCTACATGCTCATATATTTCGATAGAAGAACGCGTGAAGGAGGATAACAAGATGAACCTCATTAAACAAATTGTTAATAAAAAATTAAATCATATTTCTACAAAAGAGTTATTAAAATATAGCAAAGAATACGAAGTTCCCATTACAGCAGCACAAGCTGATCAAATTGTTTTACTTATGAAGGGTAAAAATATTAATATTTACGATAACAACGAGCGACTAGAGCTCTTAAAACAGATCGCAAAAGTAACTTCCCCTGCCACTGCCCAACAAGTAAATACGTTATTTCAGCAACTACTAAAATAAGGAGGGGATTTCCCCTCCTTATTGCGCTTTAATTTTTTCAAGAAGCCCTTCATCAAAAGTGCCGTTTTTCAGCATTTCGATTTCCAATTTGTATGGTGGCTTCTTATCTTTTTTATCTTCCCCTACATACGGTGTTTCAAGAATTTTTGGTACATGCATTAACTGTGGATGATGTACAATGTGATGCAATGCTTTATACCCAATGTGACCAAATCCAATGTTTTCATGACGGTCTTTTCCTGCTCCGCGTACATTTTTACTATCATTAATATGAAGTACTTGTAAACGATCTATACCAACGATCTTATCAAATTCGTTTAATACGCCGTCAAAGTCATTTACAATATCATATCCTGCATCGTGCGTATGACACGTATCAAAGCATACAGATAGCTTTTCATTATATTTCACACCATCAATAATCTTTGCAATTTCTTCAAAGCTACGACCGCATTCTGTTCCTTTTCCTGCCATCGTCTCTAACGCAATGTTAACCGTCTGTTCTGGCGTTAATACTTCATTAAGCCCTTTAATAATTTGTTGAATACCAGCATCTGCTCCAGCACCAACGTGCGCTCCTGGGTGAAGAACAATTTGTTTTGCTACACCTAATGCCGATGTTCTTTCAATTTCCATGCGAAGAAAGTCTACGCCTAATTGGAATGTTTCTGGCTTCGTCGTATTCCCAACATTAATAATATACGGTGCATGGACGATAATTTCCTCAATTCCGTTCAGCTCCATATGTTTTCTTCCTGCTTCTATGTTCAATTCTTCAATTGGTTTTCTTCGTGTATTTTGCGGTGCACCTGTATAAATCATAAACGTTGTTGCACCGTATGAAACAGCCTCTTCACTTGCTGCTAATAACATTTTCTTACCACTCATGGAAACATGAGATCCAATCTTTAACATACAATCACCTCTTCAATATACAATAGATATAATGATAGCATAATTTGTAGAAATATGTAGTGAATTGTTTGTTCACAAAAGACGCACTACACAAATTCATATGACTATTTAGACAGACTATACTCTTCATTTAAATTAGCAGGATAAAAAAAAGATAAGGGAAATCCCTTATCTTTTTTTATGGCTGTATTTTCTCTTCACTTTGTCACGTTCTGTTGCAAGTTTACGTTTATAGTTTGGTTTTACTTTTTTCGGTTTTTTAACAACTTTTGTTGCCATAACATCAAGTTCGTCATTTGGCTTTTTACGGCTCTTACGACGACGACGCTCACCTAAATCTGCCCACTCATCTCCACGTAAATCTACATGTTTAAACTCGATATGACGTTGTTTTTCTAAGCTATCTAACGCTTCTTCGTTTGCTGGATCATAAATCGTCACTGCAATACCAGAATGCCCCGCACGTGCTGTTCTTCCAACGCGGTGAACGAAGAAATCTAAATCTGATGGTAGCTCATAGTTAATAACATGGCTAATCCCTTCAATATCAATACCACGTGCTGCTAAATCAGTTGCAACAATATATTGGAATTCCAGGTCACGAATTTGTTTCATCATTTTTTTACGATCACGTGGTGATAAATCCCCGTGAATTCGTCCAACTTTTAAGCCACGTTCCATTAATCCATCAGCAACTTGGTCTGCCATCTTTTTCGTATTCGTGAAAACAACTGCTAAATACGGTTTAAATTGAAGTAGCATTTTATGCACTAAATCAATTTTATTACGATGTTTAGAAGGCACTAAATAGTGTTCAATGTTTCCAGCTGCAACTTGTTTTGGATTGATATGAATATGTTCTGGATTCTCCATATACTTCTTCAGAAACGGTTTTAGTTTTTGAGGAATTGTTGCAGAGAAAACTAACATTTGCAAGTTTTTAGGCATGCGTGCTGCAATTTTATCTACATCATGAATGAATCCCATATCAAGCATTAAGTCTGCTTCATCGACAATAATCGTATTTGCTTTATGAACAAATAATGCTTGCTCTTCTCCTAAATCTTTAATACGTCCTGGTGTTCCAACTACGATATGAGGTTGTTTTTTCAACTTTTCAATTGAGCGTTGTTTATCAGTTCCACCAATTAAACAACGTGCTGTAATCATTTGGTCTTCCGCACAAAACTTTGTTAATTTCACGATTTCTTCGTAAATTTGTTGTGCTAACTCACGAGTAGGCGCTGTAATAACAAGTTGTACTTCTTCACGGCTTGCATTAATTCTGTTTAATGTAGGAAGTAAGTATGCATGTGTTTTCCCAGAACCTGTTTGGGATTGTCCAATTACACTTACACCTTTTTTCACAACCGGGAAAATTTTCTGCTGAATTCCTGTCGGCTCTGTAAAGCGTAGTTCACGAACTGCATCTATTAAAAATGGTTTAAAATCATACTGTGTAAAAGTTTGTTGTGTCATAAGTTACACCTTCTTTCTAAAATTTCTACTGCGCGCACAAATCAGTCAAGTCTACATTATATCGAAATCTACAAGTAAAATCCATCTTTAGTTTAGGTTTTCACTTCAAAAACTAACCTTCTTCCCTTTTATTGCATATTGTATGTGTATATACCTAACTGAAGAAAGGAGGATTTCTCACATGTTTCCGAAATCCCCTACAAGGCAAATGTATCCGAATCCAGGGCAGCAACCTTATACACCATATCCAATTCCACAACTACCACCAATGGTACAAAAAAAGAAAGGTTTTCTTGCCAAGCTTTTTAAAAAACACGATCCAACCGAGCCTTTTATGCAAATGGTTCCACCTTACCGACAAATGGAAGGGCAACCGATGATGCATCAGCAACCACCGTCGCCGCCGCAATATCAACAGCAATATCAGCAGCAATACCACCAACAATATCCGCAGCAACATCCACAATATCAACCATACATGCAGCAACACCCTGAGCAAATGATACCGCCTCAAATGTATGAATCAAATGAAACGCGCGGCGGCGCAACTACAGCTGCGGCAACAGCAAGCAGTGGCATCGGCAGTTTTTTTTCGAACTTAATTTCGAATCCAACTAATATGATAAATAACATCGAAAAAGTATCCCAAGTCGTTCAATCTGTAGGTCCTGTTGTCGAACAGTACGGTCCTATTATGCGTAGTCTACCAAGCATTGTTAAAATCCTCACCTCTGGAAAAAGCACGGAAGAAAATCAAACAGAAAATGTAACAGAGCCAGTTGAGGTAGAAAGTCCGCCTCCTGCACCTCAAAAAAAGAAACGAAAACGAAAGAAAATAGTGATTGAACCTGTAATACAAAAAGAGTTACCGAAAGAACCAGTTCAACAAACAGCAACAAAACCAAAACTATATGTGTAACAATCCTTTGTTTTCTATCCACTCCTCCTTTATAATGTAAAAGACTATGCACAAAAGTATCCCTTGTTTAGAAGGAGAGGATTACTCATATGAAAATTGTTAAAATTTCCCCTCGTGGTTATTGCTACGGTGTTGTCGATGCAATGGTAATTGCACGTAACGCCGCATTAGATAAATCATTGCCGAGACCCATTTATATTTTAGGTATGATTGTTCACAATAAACATGTTACAGACGCTTTTGAAGAAGATGGAATTATCACATTAGACGGTCCAAGTCGCTTAGAAATTTTAGATAAGATTGATTCTGGTACTGTTATTTTCACAGCACACGGTGTTTCTCCAGAAGTTAAACAACGCGCAAAAGAAAAAGGTTTAACAACAATCGATGCCACTTGCCCAGATGTTACCAAAACGCATGATCTTATCGAAGCTAAAAAAGCGGAAGGATATCATGTCATTTATATCGGTAAAAAAAATCATCCTGAGCCAGAAGGCGCAGTTGGTATTGCACCTGACATCGTTCACCTTATCGAAAGAGCCGATGATTTAAAAACATTAGAAATCCCAACAGATAAAATTTTAGTAACGAATCAAACAACGATGAGTCAATGGGATGTTCAACATTTAATGGAGGACATTCAAAAAAAATTCCCAACAGCAGAATTCCATAAAGAAATTTGTTTAGCAACTCAAGTTCGCCAAGAAGCTGTCGCTAAACAAGCTGATGTTGCAGACTTAACAATTGTTGTTGGCGATCCGAAAAGTAACAATTCAAATCGCCTAGCACAAGTATCACAAGAAATCGCGGGTACAAAAGCATATCGAGTTGCTGATGTAAGCGAAATTCAATTAGAGTGGCTACAAGGTGTAGAAAACGTAGCTGTCACAGCAGGTGCTTCTACACCAACGCCGATTACAAAAGAAGTTATCGCGTTCTTAGAGCAATATAATCCAATGAATCCCGCTACATGGGAAAGAGTTCGAAAAGTACCGTTACAAAAGATATTACCTCGCGTAAAGGTGAAAAAAGAAGAATAATAAAAACCGTTGCCCTAATGGAGCAACGGTTTTTATTTTTCTTATACAAATGTGAATGGATCTGTATGTAACTGCGAAGCATGAATTTGAACATTGAATTTCTTTGCATCCACTTTTTCTTGCAGTTGCTTTTGTACACCTTGCTTCATTACTTTTTCAACATTATGTCCTGGGTCAACTATATTTAAACCAAGCATCATCGCATCATGAGCAACATGATAGTACATGTCACCAGTTACATATACATCTGCTCCTTTAAATTTCGCTTGGTTTATATATTTATTACCATCTCCACCAAGTACAGCTACTTTACGCACTTTATCATCTAACTTACCGACAACTCTTGCACCCTTAACATCTAATGATTGTTTCACATGTTCTGCAAATTGACCAAGCGTCATTTCTTCTTGTAAATATCCTATTTTTCCTAAGCCTAACGTTTCACCTTTATTATCAAGCGGATACACATCGTATGCTACTTCTTCATAAGGGTGCGCCGTTACCATTGCTTTAATCACTTTTCGCTGTAATGAAGCTGGAATAATCGTTTCGATTCGCACTTCTTCTACACGTTCTAACTGTCCAGTTTCCCCGATATAAGGATTTGTCCCCTCTTGAGGTACAAATGTGCCTGTACCCTCGCTACTAAACGTACAGTGGCTATAATTGCCGATATGACCAGCACCTGCGTCTCCTAATGCTTTCCTTACTTCTTCTGCATGAGTGACTGGCACAAACACAACAACTTTTTTCATTTCTTCTGCATATGTTGGTGCCAAAACTTCTGTATTTTGCAATCCTAACGCCTCAGCAAGTAAATCATTTACCCCGCCCTTAGCAACATCCACATTTGTATGCGCTGCATAGATTGCAATATCATTTTTAATACACTTTTCAATAATTTTCCCATACGCCTTATCTGTATGAATCGCTTTTAACGGGTTAAAAATTAAAGGGTGATGAGCAATAATGACATTTGCCCCTAATTGAATCGCTTCTTCCACAACTTCCTCCGTTACATCTAAAGCAATCAATACGTGCTGCACAGGTTGATTAAGCGCTCCAATCTGCAAACCAATCTTATCACCTTCCATCGCTAAATGCTTTGGATACATACTTTCAAATAAAGAAATTATTTCATGACCATTCGGAATTTTACTCATGATAAAATCTCCCCTATCATTTTCATTTTCGCTTCTACTTCTTCACGTTTCGCTTTTGTTTCTTCAGAATCAGTCGCACGTTCTAACTGTTTTAAAATATTTTGGAAGTTTTTTAATTCTCCTTCCCATTTTTCAACAAAAGCTTCACTTTTTTCTTTTATTAAAAATGGTCCCATAAACAATTCAGCTTGTTTATTTTCAGAATAAGGCAACGCGATGTTTCCCCGCTCCCCTACTAGAATTTCATAAATTTTTCCATCTTCTTTTACGATTTTTTCATGGATAAGCTCCCATCCATTCTCAATAAACCATTCACGAATGTGATGCGCTGCAATATTCGGCTGTAAAATTAAACGCGTTACACCTTTTAATTTTTCTTTACCACTTTCTAAAATATCACGAATTAACGCTCCACCCATCCCAGCAACCGTAATTACATCTACTTCTCCTGGCGCGATAACAGCTAATCCATTCCCTTTACGCACATCTATCTTATCTTGTAAGCCACTTTCAGCTACAGTTGCTTGTGCAGAGCGGAATGGTCCATCTACAACTTCTCCTGCAACTGCTTTTGTAGCAATATTATTTATAATTGTATAACACGGTAAATACGCATGATCCGATCCAATATCAGCAACTGTAGATCCTACTGGTATTTCACGCACAACTTCTTCTAATCGTTTTGAAAGCTTTACTTCATTCATGTATTTCCATTACTCCTTCTCTTGTCAGTCTGTCTCCATGATAATGAATTTATAGTAGTTGTTGCAACCCCATAACAACAATTCACCACTCTATCATTCATCGTATTTTAGAAAATATAGAAAAACAAGCCCTTTGCATAAGCAAAAGGCTTGTCATACGGAACTTTATTTTTTCTTCGATAACCAATCAGCTACTTTAGCAGCTTGATCAGCTGGAACTATATTGGCAGGCATATTGCCTTTTCCTTTCGAAAGAATTTCTTTAATTTCATCCTTTGAAAGTTTCCCACCAATTTTTTGTAAGTTAGGTCCAACTGCCCCTTGTAACTGATCACCATGGCAGCTCGTACAGCTTTGCTTCACAATATCCTCTGGTTTTGATGCTGTTTGTGCTGGCTTCCCGCCATTTTTTGCATCAGCTAACTCTTTAGATTTATTTAGCCCCTGAAATGAAAATACAAACATAACGATAATACCCAATGCTGCAATAAGAGCGAACGGAATCAGCGGATTACGTTTCATATCTCTTCTCCCCCCTCTATACCCCTAAATAGTTAGATGATTCAGTCATTTATATTGTACTTGAAAACGCTCTATCAGAAAAGAGCAAACTACTACTTGTTAAAAATATTCCATAAATTCAGTTTATTGTTTTTTATTGTCATATCGCTTATTATTTCGATAATTATTAACGTTTCTCATCATATTTTTCGCTTTTCTACATATATTTTTGTATATAATAAACAAAATTAATCGAAAAATCGAAAAATGAGCATTTGCAAATCAAAAGACAATTCTGTAAAATAAATTACAAGAAATTGTAATCGTTGCCCACAGCTAAATTTTAACAAAAATTAACAAAATAAAAAAGTTTACTTCACAAAGGTGAAGTAAACTTAAAAAATAACCTATTCTAAGAAATCCTTAAGACGCTTACTACGGCTTGGATGTCTTAATTTGCGAAGTGCTTTTGCTTCAATTTGACGGATACGCTCTCTCGTTACGCCGAATACTTTCCCAACTTCTTCAAGCGTACGAGTTCGTCCATCATCTAAACCGAAACGAAGACGTAGAACATTTTCTTCACGATCTGTTAGCGTATCTAACACATCTTCTAATTGTTCTTTTAGCAATTCATAGGCTGCATGGTCCGCAGGCGATGTTGCTTCTTGGTCTTCAATAAAGTCACCTAAATGGGAGTCATCTTCTTCACCAATTGGTGTTTCAAGAGAAACTGGCTCCTGTGCAATTTTTAAGATTTCACGTACTTTTTCTGGAGCAAGATCCATTTCCTCACCAATCTCTTCAGGAGACGGTTCGCGACCTAAATCTTGTAATAATTGACGTTGTACACGAATTAACTTATTAATCGTTTCAACCATATGAACTGGAATACGAATTGTTCGCGCTTGGTCTGCAATGGCACGTGTAATAGCTTGGCGAATCCACCAAGTTGCATACGTACTAAATTTGAAACCTTTACGATAATCGAACTTTTCAACAGCTTTAATTAGACCCATATTACCTTCTTGAATTAAGTCTAAGAAAAGCATACCACGGCCTACATAGCGCTTTGCAATACTTACTACAAGACGTAAATTTGCTTCTGCAAGACGACGTTTCGCTTCTTCATCGCCTTCTTCAATACGCGTTGCAAGTCGAATTTCTTCTTCTGCAGATAGTAAGTCTACACGACCAATTTCTTTTAAATACATACGAACAGGATCGTTGATTTTAACCCCAGGTGGTACACTTAAATCATTGAGGTCAAACTCTTCTTCTGTTTTTGAAATTTGGCGATTATTAGGGCCTTCTTCGTTGTCATTATCACCAACTAAGTCAATGCCTTGTTCACCTAAATATTCATAGTATTCATCCATTTGATCGGATTCAATTTCAAATCCATTCATGCGTTCTGCAATCTCTTCATATGTAAGAACGCCACGTTTTTTTCCGAGCTCAGTGAGTTGTTCTTTCACTTGCTCAAGGGTCATTTCAGTTTCAATTTGTTTAGAACGAGCTGGTTTGTCAGCCATCTGTTCCCCTCCTTACGCGAGATACAAACATTCATTATACTAAAAATTTATCAAAAAAGCTATTTTCTCGCTTTTTGATTTTGTAAATATGCTACATAATATTTAGCAGCCTCTACAGGATCTGTTTTTTCCATTTGTTTCACTTTAAAGATGATCTCCATCTTTTCAAGTTTTTCCTGATGCCGTCTAAGCGTCTCCAAATGGCCTTGCAACACTTCTTCAGTGTATTCTGGATTAATAAATTCATCCGTCGAAATATCAGTGATAATATTTTTCAACTTTTCATCAGAGAGCCAACTTAAAAATGTTCCGACTGAAGGTTCATTTCCCTTTTCATAATATGCGTATAGTTCATATAAAATCCCTTTATGTTCTTCTGTATGAAAATCTTCTATATGGGATTCCATACGAACAGCTACTTCTGCACTTTGCAACATATGGTAAATAATTTCTCTTTCCGCTCTTTCAAAACCTGTTAACTTAGGTTTTGTTTGAACGACTTGAGACGGTTTAGCAACCTGCTTTATTTGTTTTTGCTGTACCTTTTGTTCTTTGCGATATTGGTGCAATTGGTTCAAAAGTGTTTCCATTGAATACGAAAATTCTTGCGATAATGACTTCAAATATGACTCTGCCTGCATCGCATCTTGTAACAACGATAACTCTTTTAAAACACTTTTCACATATTCTTCTTTGCCAGACTCATCTTGCAAATTTTTCCCTAAACGCAAATAATTTATTTTAAAACCAACAAAACTCACACTTGATTTCACAAGATTTTCAAAAGCAGTAGTGCCATATTGTTGCACATATTCATCAGGATCAAGCTTATCTGGCAAGGATGTGACTTTCACTTGGCAACCAACTTTTAGCAGTAATTGCCCTGCTTTCATCGTCGCTTCTCGCCCTGCTTTATCACCATCATAGCAAAGAACAACAGTTTCAACGTTACGTCGCAGAAGTTTTGCTTGTTCTTCAGTTAAAGCTGTTCCCATTGTCGCAACAGCTTCTTCCACACCACTTTTTACCGCAGCTAGCACATCGGCATATCCTTCAAAAAGAACCACCTGCCCACGCTTTCTAATAAACGGTCTTGCTTGGTGAAAGTTATACAACAATTTACTTTTGTGAAAAATCGGCGTTTCAGGGCTATTTAAATATTTCGGAGTGTCATCTCCTAACGCCCTTCCACTAAATGCTATTACCTTACCTTGTAACGTATAGATCGGGAACATAACTCTTCCGCGGAAGCGATCGTAATGACTACCATCCTTCTCACTTCTTATTAGAAGGCCAGCTTGTTCC
This sequence comes from Bacillus cereus group sp. BfR-BA-01347, assembly GCF_022663835.1. NCBI lineage: Bacteria > Bacillati > Bacillota > Bacilli > Caryophanales > Bacillaceae > Bacillus > Bacillus cereus group sp. BfR-BA-01347. Next base: position 180,809 of record NZ_JAKUGG010000002.1, read on the forward strand.
ATACTAGACAGCGATAAACCTCTTTTTTGTAAAATTTTCGTCGCTGCGTCCCAAGCAGGTGATGCATAACCAATTTCAAACTTCTCAATCATTTCTTTCGTAATACCACGGTTTAATAAATATGAAAGTGCTTCATTTCCCTCTTCCGTATTTACTAATAAATGATGATAATACTTTTTCAATAATTCATGAGCTTGCTGCATGATGACAGTGTCATCAGATATGTCTTCTTGTTGTCCTTGCCCTGATGTGTACTCTGCAACCGCAATTCCATTTCTTTCGCCTAGCTTTTGAACAGCCTCGGTAAAAGCCAGTCCTTCCATTTTCATTAGAAAGGAAAATACATTTCCACCTTCTCCACATCCGAAGCAATGAAAAATTTGCTTATCGGATGAAACAGAGAATGAAGGAGAGTTCTCACCATGAAATGGACAAAGGCCGAAATAGTTACGCCCCTGTTTTCTAAGTTGAACGTATTCACCAATGACTTCTACAATATCGGATGATGTCCGAATTTGTTCAACAACTTCTTCGGGAATTCTGTTCCCCATAACTCCATCTCCGTGTCGTATTTTGTATTCGATATAAATTAAAAAATTCCTTTATAATTCGACAATATTTTTCTAAACTTGTTAGAAAGTGTTGCCGATTACATTGTATAAACGATTTTGAACCTTCCTATAGGTCCTTTATATGCATAAATCGCATATACATACTTGCTATATAAAATTGTATACATTTGCTCATCTGTTACAAATGTATCTCTTAGAAACAATACATATAGACCTTTTTACAAGAACAGTAGCAAGCCACATATACTGTTTGACCTTGAGATCTGTAACTTTTTCATGTTGATCCATATAACAATCAACTACATTTTGTTCAGTATCTACAAAGATCCAATTGCCTTGCTATTTTCCAAAAGGATGAGCATATGATGCGACAAACAAAATTCCGACATGAAATTCCGCTCCAACTTGCACAACTTCAGCCTTCACGGGACATACATATACACCAACTGATATGTTGTTGATGTTTTGCATATTTCTGTATTCTACATCCCTTCTGTGAATCCTTCCATAATGTGCGTTTTCTTGTATAGATTTTGTCGATTTAACGTAATTACATGTCTTTTTCGTAAATCCTATCCCTAGTTTATTCTGAAAAATTAAAGTCTAAACGTAAAATATAGGTTTTTATCACAATTTTTTATTATAATATATTTTCTTCAACTACGCTACATATCCCTTTATTTTTTCATCTTACATTTCAGGATGACAAACTCACACCTTGAATATACTAAAAGACAAAGGAGTATAAGTATAACCATTACAATACAATCTATTACAAAATCCATAGGTGTCATATTTCACACGAGCGAAAAAAGCACATTCACCTTTGGTAAATGTGCTAAAACATTTTTTGGTTTTGCACTGCATTCACAATAATATTTGCTGTTTCTTCAATCGCTTTATTCGATACATCGATTACTTGGCAATTTATTTTACTAATTACTTCCTCAAAGTGATCAATTTCTTCTTGAATACGATTAATATTTGCATATGTTGCTCCGTCACTTAATCCAAGTGATTTTAATCGCTCTTTTCGAATATGATTTAACTTATCTGGCGTAATTTTCAAACCGAAACATTTTTCTTTTGCCACTTGATATAGTTCTTCAGGTGGGTCAACTTCTGGCACGAGTGGTACATTCGCAACTTTCAAGCGTTTGTTATGAGCTAAATATTGGGAAAGTGGTGTTTTTGATGTACGCGAAACACCGATCAACACGATATCTGCTTTTAAAATACCTCGTGCATCTCTGCCGTCATCATATTTCACAGCAAACTCAATCGCTTCAATCTTTTTAAAGTATTCTTCATCTAACCTACGGACAACACCTGGCTCATATCTCGGCACTTGCCCCGTAATTTCTTCAATTTGATCAATAAGAGGGCCAATAATATCGTATGCCTCTACCCCTTCTTTTGCAGCCTCTGTTACTAAATACTGGCGCATATCAGGCTTAACTAACGTAAAACATATAAGTGCTTGATTACTCTTAGCAATCGAAATCACTTCTTTTAATGTCCCTGTATCTTCTACATACGGTACACGTCTAATATCAGGAGCAAACGGGAATTGCCCCATTGCTGCTCGAACAACCAAATCAGCCGTTTCCCCTACAGAGTCAGATACGACATATACGATTTTATTATCCATTACATTACCTCACTTTAAACAAATTACACTTATTCGTTATTTACTAAATTTACAAACGCACGTGTAATATTTGTTTTTGTAATTCGCCCAATCACTTCTAAACCTTGTTTCGTATCTTTTACAACTGGCATTGCATCAATCTGTCTTTCTATTAATTCCATCGCAATATCATATAAAGAATCCTCTCTACGACACATCGCAATGTTTGGCATCCTTGTCATGATAATATTAACCGGAAGAGAGGTTAAATCCTGCTTTCCTAAGCTCGCTCTTAATAAATCTTTACGAGACACAACACCAACTAATAGAGTCATCTGATCTACAACGAACAATGTACCAACGTCCTCTAAAAACATCGTACAAATTGCATCGTATACGGAAACATTTTTATCAATTACAACCGGTCTAGATTGATAATCTTGTACTTTAATTTTCTTAACAGCTTCAGATAATAGCTGCCCCCCAGTTTTACCCGTATAAAAATAACCTACGCGTGGACGTGCTTCTAAATAACCAGCCATCGTTAAAATTGCTAAGTCTGGTCTTAGCGTCGCACGTGTTAGACCCAATTGTGCTGCAATTGATTCCCCTGTAATAGGACCGTGATCTTTTACAATCTGAATGATATGTTCTTGCCGTTTATTCAGCTCTATGATAATCACCACCTTTAATGCACAACGAAAAAAGTTATACTATCTCTTAAATATTATATACTAAATATGCTATTCGAAAAAGAAAGTATGTAAAAAGGACCGTATACGGTCCAAAATTATATTTGAAACTTATCAAGTTGTTCTAAAAAACGTCTTGATTTCAAATAAATTCCGCAATATTCATCATAATATGTATTCAATACTAAACGCATTTGTTTTTTTGTGCTATCCTTTACCGATACATTTCCGAGCCTATGTAAATCGAAATGGAAGAAAAGACGTAATAATTTATGAACAGCTTCTCCTACCGGTATACGATATGGGTCTTGCTCTGCATGACGTGAGCACAGAAAACCGCCTTCCCTGACGGAGAAGGCGACAAAGTCTGTTTCTTGATGACAAATCGCACAAGTATCAAAGTACGGGCGCATCCCTAATACTGGAAGCATTTTCGTTTGATAAATTAATGATAATACTTCTGAATCAACACCCTCACACATATAATGCAACGTTTGATATAACATTTCAAATAAGTACGGATTATGTTTTTTATCTTCTGTTGCTTTATCAGTTAACTCAACAATAAATGATGCATAAGCAGTTAAAAATATATCCTCGCGAATTTCTTTCATAGTTGAAATAATCTCGCCTTGTTGCAATGTTCCAAGCCCAGATCCCATTTGAATAAGAAAATGGCCATGTGTCATTAATTGCGACACAGATGCTAATCGGCTTTTCGGTTTTTTTGCTCCTCGTGCCATTGCACTTACCTTACCAAGTTCTCTTGAGAATATTGTAACAATCTTGTTCGTTTCTCCGTAATCTGTCGTACGGATAACGATGCCCTCAACTTTTTGAAACATGTTCGTCACCATCCAAGGTTTGAACAAAACGGGTCAAGAAATTGGAGAGTCTAGATGCGCTAGCTCCTCTTCATGTTGATCCATCTCATCGTTTACGTCTTTTTCCATTTCTTTCAAAAGCAAGTACGTTTCAATGCTTCCTGTTTTGGAGAAAAACTTCCAGGTAAAATCTAGCATAAGAATCCACCTTTCTCAATAAGCGTAGCCTATAAACCAATTTCCTTTGTTGTTATTAAATTGACCCATTTTGTCCATTTTCATGTGAGAAAAATTTTTCCTAATTTATCAAAGTTCATAAAAACCAATAATCAGCGGATGAACCAACCATCCACTGATTACAGCTTGACTCTATTTTAGTACTCATCCTCGCGGAAACCTAGGTCACGAAGCTGAGACATTTTATTACGCCAATCTTTTTGCACTTTTACCCATACTTCTAAAAATACTTTAGAACCAAGTAGCGCTTCAATATCAAAACGAGCTCGTTTACCAACTTCTTTTAACATTTTTCCTTGTTTTCCGATGATGATTCCTTTTTGTGATGCACGTTCAACAACAATCGTTGCATTTATATAAACTGCCCCACCCTCACGCTTTTGAATCGCATCGATAACAACAGCCACAGAATGCGGTACTTCTTCACGTGTTAAATGTAGTACTTTCTCACGAATAAGCTCTGCAATAATAAATCTCTCCGGATGATCCGTTACTTGATTATCTGGATAGTATTGTGGTCCTTCTGGTAAATACTTTTTAATTGTTCCAATTAAAGCGTCCACATTATTACCGTCTAACGCAGAAATTGGTACAATCTCTGCAAACTCATGTAGTTTACGATATTGATCAATTAACTCTAGTAATTGCTCTGGATGAAGTTGGTCAATTTTATTAATTACTAAAAATACTGGTTGTTTCGTTTCTTTTAATTTCTCAATGATGAATTCCTCACCACGACCAAAGCCTTCGACAGCATTAACCATAAACAGAACGATATCAACTTCTTTTAATGTCGTTTGCGCCATCTTCACCATGAAGTCGCCTAGTTTATGTTTAGGTTTATGTATTCCTGGTGTATCAATGAAAATAACTTGTGCATCATTTTCTGTATATACACCTTGAATTTTATTACGAGTCGTTTGTGGCTTATCACTCATAATAGCAATTTTCTGGCCGATAATACGATTTAAAAATGTAGATTTTCCAACATTCGGTCTGCCAATAATAGAGACAAAACCTGATTTATAACCTTTTCTATTCATGTAAATCCTCCGCTAAAAATGCTCCTGGTAACAATTCTCCGACTGTCGTCTCTTGAACGTCACCATGTAAATTTGATAAGTATACTTTCGTATCCTGTTTACATAATTCTACCATAACTTGTCGACATGCTCCACAAGGAGGTACTGGGCGCTTTGTATCTGCTACAACCGCAATGGCTACAAATTCTTTATCTCCTTCAGAAACCGCCTTAAATAAAGCTGTTCTTTCAGCACAATTACATAAGCCATATGATGCATTCTCAACATTACACCCACGATATACTTTTCCACCGCGCGTTAATAATGCTGCACCTACTTGAAATTTAGAATATGGTACGTACGCTTGTTTACGCGCTTCGATTGCTTCTAGAATTAATTGTTTACTATTCATATTCCCGCATCCTTCCTGTTCACAGCTATGAAGAGATACACTCTCTCATTAAAGGCCCTTACGGCACTTCCAAAGCTTAATAAAAGCTTCGGAATGCAACTATACCATATACGGTAAAAAGATAATAGCACCAATTATAACAGCTATAATTGTAAATAATAAAACCGCTCCTGCCGCAACATCCTTTGCAATTTTTGCAAACGGATGAATATCGGCAGTCGCTAAATCTACCGTTTTTTCCACAGCCGTATTTACCATCTCTAAACTCATTACAATCCCTATTACAATAAGTAATATCATCCACTCTATTTTCGTAATATGGAAATAAAAGCCGCAGCATATAACAATGACTGCGGCTAAATAATGGATTTTCATATTTCGTTCATGACGAAAACAAAAGAATATACCAGCTATAGCATATCCAAAACTATCTATAAGTTTTCCTTTTTTCATCTTCCTAATCCAAAAGCTTCTAAAATTTCTTTTTGTCTTCCGAACATTTCTTTTTCATCTTCTTCCGTCATGTGATCATAACCAAGTAAATGTAAAAAGCCATGTAACGCCAAAAATCCAAGTTCACGATCGAAAGAATGTCCGTACTCTTCAGCTTGCTCTTTCGCCCTTGGAATAGAGATAATAAGATCACCTAACATGCGCGGCATCTCTGCACCAACGATCTCCATTTCTCCTTCTCCCATCTCTTCCATGGCAAAAGATATTACATCTGTAGGTTGATCTTTATCTCGGTAATCACGATTAATTTCTCTAATGCGCTCATTATCTACAAATGTCACCGATACCTCCACGCCATCCTCGATATTTTCCATTTGAGCTGCTTTTTCTAACACTTCACGAATTAAACTCATATACGCTTCTTTTACTTCTTCTGTTTCATCAATAAAATCAATTAACAAACTCATTCTTTCTCCTTTTCTTCCGGAAGTTCCGGATATGTAATACGCGAATGGAAAATACCATTTAACGTTTCACACAACGTTTTCCCAACGATTTGTAGTTCTTTAAACGTCAAATCACATTCACTAAATTGACCGTCTTGCAATCGATCTTTAATAATACTTTGCACTAAATTATTAATTTGTTCTGGCGTTGGGTGATTCATAGAACGTACCGCAGCTTCTACACTATCAGCAATACCAACAATTGCCGATTCTTTCGAAGTTGCTTTTGAACCTGGATAACGGAACATCTCTTCTGTATATTTTTCTTTATCTTCTTTAATTGCTTTATAATAAAAATATTTCAGTAACGTTGTACCGTGATGTTGCCCAGCGATATCAATAATTTCTTGTGGAATATGATATTCTTCGAGCATTCTTACTCCATCCGTTACGTGAGCAATTATAATATCTTTACTCGTTACAGGATCTAATTTATCATGCGGGTTTTCAATTCCCATTTGGTTTTCAATAAAGAATTGCGGTTGTACTGTTTTTCCTACATCATGATAATATGCACCTACACGTGCTAATACACCATTTGCCCCGACTGCTTCACACGCAGCCTCAGAAAGATTCGCTACCATTACACTATGATGATATGTCCCTGGCGCTTCTAACAAAATTCTACGTAAAAGCGGATGATTTGGACTTGATAGTTCCATAAGCTTCATACTTGATACGATTCCAAGTCCACTTTCTAAATATGGTAAAATCCCCATAGCCAAAACGGACGATATAATCCCTGAAAGTGAAGCCATTAATAATTGCGTACCAATTTCAAGAGGCGAAAAATTCCCATTACGTAATAATAAGAGCGCCGCCAATACGACTACATTTAATACAGAAACGAGTATACCAGCTTGTAAGATCATTGTACGACGATTTTTTTCTCGCAAGAAAATACTAACCGATAATGAACTTAACAATACGTAAATCCCTACACTATAATTTAACGTACTCGTTACTCCTTCATTAAACATAATACTTCCGCATACAGAAAAAATCATACTCGTTAAAAAGACAAATCGATCACCAATCATTAGTTTTACAAGTAATGTTCCCATCGCAACTGGGACAACATATGCAATCCCTGCGTATTCAAGTTTTTGAAACAAACTAATGATTTTCATTAAGACGATTGTGATAGACAAAATTGTAATATACGCTAAAACATACGGTCTATCTTCTCTTTTTCTCTTTAAAAACAATTCAAATTGTTTATGCATAAAGTATAGTAACACACTAATGAGTACCGCTAATCCAACATAAGGTTGAAAGCCATTCCCTTTTTCTAACAAACCAACTAATTTCAACTGATTATACACATCACTTGAAATTGTTTCACCTTCTCTAACAAGAACTTGTCCTTGAAGAATATAAACAGGTGGAACTAAATCTTCCTCTGCTTTTCTCTTCTCTTTCGTTAAGATCGGGTCATAAAAATAGTTCGCTGAAATTGCATATCTTCCTAGCGCCTTAATTGACTCTTTTAAACCATTATCAACATTAACACTATTCATCTCACTTACATATCGTTCTTTCGCATCTTTCAATTCGTCCATTTTAATATGCTCAGTCATGATACTATTAATCGCTGTGACCGCAGCATCTTTCGCTAATACTAATTGGCCCGAATCTGCATTAATCAAATTTAGTAAGTTTGAATCAGATAATTCTTTCGTTAAGTCAGCAGGTAGTTTCTTTTTTAACTTATCCACTTTCTCAGCATCAGTAATCTTTTTTTGATCATCCGGTCCAACAGCTTTAATCTCTTGCACCACTTCATCCACTTTAGCGAAGACGTCATTCACAATATCAACTTTATTTTGTTTATACTCACTTTTATATGTATATTGATCTTCAACTTTTGTAGCGGCTTCTTTTTTCTTTTTATCCGTTGTAACTTTATCTTCAATTTTTATAGGAGAATGGATTGTCTTTTTCGCAATAGAATACATGTTAACATCTAATTGCTCTGGTTTTACATTATTCATAAGCGCAAAAAACAACACTGCTCCTAATACAACGTAAGAAATCCAACTTAGTTTTTTCGAATGTTGTAAATTACGAAACCACTTAGAAATTTCTTGAGATCTTGACATGATTTCAATACTTCTCCTCTCCAGAAATAAAGTGAAACTATTTATAGCTTTCATTTCTTCTACCCAACGATACTTTGAGGCAACATTTTATACACCAGTACCTATAGTTTATTTTCCTTATCTTTCATGATAGTAAAAAATATGACGTTCGCCAACCTTATCATACAAAAAGAAATGATCCTGACAAATAGGATCATTCCATTTTATCATATGCCTCAATAATACGTTGCACCAATGGATGTCTCACAACGTCTGTTTGTTCTAATGTAATAAATGACAGACCTGATACACCAGATAAAATATTAGAGGCTATAGATAGCCCTGATTTTACCCCTTTTGGCAAGTCTACTTGTGAAGGATCCCCTGTAATAACCATTTTAGAACTAAAACCTAATCTCGTTAAAAACATTTTTATTTGAGCACCCGTTGTATTTTGAGCCTCATCTAAAATAACAAATGAATCATCAAGCGTACGTCCCCTCATATAAGCAAGTGGCGCGATTTCAATTACTCCTCGCTCCATCATACGCTGCGTATATTCTTGTCCAAGAATATCATGTAAGGCATCATATAATGGACGTAAGTATGGATCAACCTTCTCTTTCAGATCCCCTGGTAAAAAACCTAAGTTTTCTCCAGCTTCTACAGCAGGTCTTGTTAAAATAATTTTCTTTACATATCCTTGTTTTAAAGCCCTCACAGCCATTACTACAGCTAAGTATGTTTTTCCAGTTCCTGCTGGCCCTATTCCAAAGACAATATCATTCTTCTTCATCGCATGAATATATCGTCTTTGCCCCATTGTTTTTACACGAATGGATTTACCTTTTGCAGTCTTGAAAATTTCTTCTTCATATAACTCTTCAAATTGAGCAATTTTCCCTTGTTGTGCGAGCTGAATTGCATACGCAACATCTCTCTCCGAAATTGATATACTTTTACGAATTACAACAAGTAATTGCTGTAAGATTTTTTCTACGAGTGTTACCGTTTCAACTGCCCCAGATACATGAACAGTTTCTCCTCTAGTTACGATCGATACATTGAGTTCTCGTTCAATTACTTTTAAATGCGCATCATTGACTCCAAAAAGAGCGATTGCTTCGTTAGTATTTTCCAATTGTTGGTTCATTTCTACTAATTGTTCTGCCATTACTCAGTCTCCTTGAATATCGGATTCAGATATTGGTTGTGGCTCTGCAATATTTTCAACTACAGTATAATGCAATGTGACCTTTAGTTGATCCGCCTCAACCTCTTTACTCAAAATCTTATCACTTACAATCATAGCATGTTCATCCAATTTTTTCTTTAGTTCTTTTTCGGCCATCTCTTTCGCTACTTTTAACGCTTGCTTTTCTGTATATTCTCGATTCGCTTCTTCCTCTTCTCTCACAACATCTTTTTCATATGCAATCGGCAGTGTAAAACCAAATAATTTCACATCGTGCTTTACACTTTCAGTACGAGAGCGTTTATACTTATCATGTTGAAATCCCCATATTTTTATTTTCGTATCCCCAAATTTAAGAAAATGTTCATTGTATACATTACCAGTATACACTTGAAATTGCGTCTTTAACGGGACATTCACTTTAGAGGTATACCACGTTTCGCCATACACAATACCTTTCGCTGAAACAATTGTCGGGCTTTCCTCATTACCATATATTCCAGATACGAGAATCTGCCCTTTTTCCACATGATCATTTTTCAGTACAACCGGTTTTCCAACTTCTACAAACGTTTTTGTAATAATCGCTTCTTTTTTTGCTACTAAATTTTGTGGCCTTTGTTCCTTTTCTTTTTTCGGTTCGTTTTTTTCAACAATTTTAAAATGATACGTCGTTCCTCTTACTTCTAGTCCCGCCCAAGTAATGGCATTAATATTATCTGTCAAATGGCGTTGTACATCCTCTACATTCGGCATTTGAAACTGTAGTTTCCCTTTTTTAATACCCATTTTATCCAATTCTTTCATTAATATATATTCTGTTTCAGGTTTTGCTCCTGTAATTTCAATTTTCCAAACCATATTTGACATTGCAATCACACCAAAAAAGAAAATTAAAAACCCAATTAAAAATCCACTATTTTTAATTAAACGCTTATTCCAAAAAGGAAAACCATAACGTCCAATAAAATATAATTTACATTCATTTTTTCTATAAATTGGTTTTATTTTTTTCACATCGCGTAACAATATACAAAAAACTAACGTTTCATCAGCTATCTTCTTAACATCCCAAACTAATAAATTCCTCCGTACACATTCATTAACAAACCGTTCTGCCCCTCTACCTTCAATTCGCACTTTTACATACCCAAGCCACTTTATAAACCATTTATTTTTCATTTACCACCTTCACTACCTTTCTAAAAGTAGGTATACGACTTTTTATTTGAAGCATTAAAATAGCTCGTACTAAAATGAAACAGAGTAAAACTGTAATCAGTCTCTATCAACGGAACTTTTACAGGATAAAGAAGAAAAACTTCACAAATGGAAGTTTCACTTCAATCACCTTTTTTTTCATTTTCTAAAAATGTTACTTGCTCAATTATACCTTCGAGTAAAAGCTCTTCTGGAAGAATCGTTTTAATAACAAAGGATTGTCCTTTAATTAATAATTGACCATGTTTTAAAAGTAATCGCACTTCTTTATCTGAAAACACTAATAACCCCCGATGATTTTCTATATAAATATGTATTTGCCCAACAAGAGTAATCCGAGGCAGATCCATTAATACATCCACTGGTAGATCTACTTGTTTTGTTAACCAATTTTTCATTTGTTCTAATTTCTTCATCTCGAAAGACCCCCTCCTCATCCCATATATATATATGTATTTCTTCACAAGTGCCTATCGTGTTATAACGACTTCACTAACATAACTATATTCTGTAAGAGTTCATATCATGTTAATTAAAACAGTCGCTATATGAAATCATATTTGTCAGGACAATGATGGATCAGAGGATATTACCTTTAATAATAGAAGTATTAATACAAGAATATGCGCCCCTACAGGATATCAGTACAAGTTACATTAAGAAATTGAGCCTAGCGAGAAGTTGGAAACTTGAAAAAACCTGTTACAATTCGTTCTGGACGTGACATACTGACCATAGAATAAGTAGTTGTCATTTATTGGACAAATGAGATAAAGTGAAACTTTAATCAACCCTCACCAATCGGGTTGCCTGTTAATGCGGGATAAAATTCAAAAAAGAAAATTTCCCCGCTCTGAATGTTACGTTGTAAGTAAGAATATTTTATAGATGGTTGTTATATGAATTTCAAAAAATATTAGGGTTCATTAAAAGATGAATTAATAAATGAGGAAATACGAAAGTAAATTGGCTTTGGTCAAGAAATTTTGAATGCTATAAAACAAGTTATCGACAGTCATATCCGGCCATTTTATGCAACTGATGCAAAATCTAATATAGTTAGAATCTCTTTTGTTACCTTCGAGGATTATGCTGAAGAGCACGCTATAAAACTTCAATCTGAGTTTCAGAAGGCTCGGTACTTAGCTTTTATTTGCGAAAGAAGTTTTAGTCAAGGAAGTAAGAACAGGTGTAGAATCAGAATTATACAAGGAAATAATAAATTGAAACTTTAACTAGAGGGGTTTCTATCACTTACAGAAACGCTTTTTAAGCAATATAGCGTTTCTCCTTAATAAGAACAATAAAAAAACGTCTCATACGAAATGAGACGTTTTTTTATGCTAATAGCTGGATAACCAGCTTATTCACAAGTGATCCGTCTGTTTTACCTTTTACTTTCGGCATAACAGCAGTCATCACCTTACCCATATCTGCTTTAGAAGTCGCACCAACTTCAGAAATAACTTGCTTGATTACATCAACTAGTTCTTCTTCAGTTAATTGCTCTGGCAAATATGCGCTTAAAATCTGAATTTCACTTTGCAGTTTATTAACAAGGTCTTCACGACCAGCTTTTTTAAATTCAAGGAGGGAGTCCTTATACTGTTTTACTTCACGAGCTAAAACTGTTATTTCCTCTTCTTCAGTAAGAGTATGTTGCAGTTTAATACCTTCATTTTGTAAAGCAGCCTTAACCATACGAATAACGGTTAATTTTTCTTTTTGTTTATTCTTCATCGCTTGTTTCATATCATCGTTTAAACGACCGAGAAGACTCATAACTTACACCCTCTCTTAGAATTTACGCTTTCTTGCCGCTTCAGATTTCTTCTTACGTTTTACACTTGGTTTTTCATAAAACTCGCGCTTTCTTGCTTCAGCAAGTGTACCAGTTTTAGAAACCGATCTTTTAAAACGGCGAAGTGCATCCTCCAAAGACTCGTTTTTACGAACGACTGTTTTTGACATTCTCTTTCCCTCCCTCCGAAACATCACACTTACATACTAACTTCAGCATGCAAAAAGAAACACTTCTTCAGCATGTCTTTTACGATTATAATACATTTTATCACTTCAGGTCAACTATTTGGCAGAATAAAAGAAGAATAGAAGCATTTCCTTTTCAAAAGTTATGGCAAATAGCTAGTATCCTTCACTGATGAAGACAACTATATTTTTATCATTTCATCTTTTTTCATACAGGGATGCATGAAACGCCTCCACGCCCTCTAGTACTTAACCGATTCAAATAAAGAAAGCATGCAAACCGTTTCCGGTTGCACGCTCTTTTTATGCACTAGCTGATTCTTTTTTTACATCATCTTCAAGAACACGAACAAATTGCGCTTCGTTATATGGATAACCAGCTTTCGTAATTTTCACTTTCACTAGCTTACCAATTAATTCTTCTGATCCTTCAAATACAATTTTCAAGTAGTTATCTGTATAACCTACATATAACCCTTCACGGTCGCCCTCTTTAAATTGCTCTTCCGGAATGATTTCAAGCACTTCACCTTCAAACCCTGATGCGTACTCTTTCGCTAATTGATTAGATAGCTCAATTAAACGATGAACACGATCGTTCTTCACATCTTCAGGAACTTGATCTTCCATGCGTGCTGCAGGTGTTCCTGTACGTTTTGAGTAAGGGAACACATGTAACTCAGAGAAGCGGTTCTCTTTAATGAAATTGTATGTTTCCATGAATTCTTCTTCTGTTTCACCTGGGAAACCAACGATTACATCAGATGTAATCGCAAGGCCTGGTAACGCTTCTTTCAAACGATCTAAACGCTCTTGGAAGAACTCCATCGTATATTTACGACGCATACGTTTTAATACAGTATTAGAACCAGATTGCAACGGAATATGCAAGTGGCGTACAACTACTTCAGATTTATCTAACACTTCAATTACTTCATCTGAAATTTGACTCGCTTCAATAGAAGAAATACGAAGACGTTTTAATCCGCCTACTTCCGCTTCCATATCACGAAGTAATCCAGCTAAGTTATAATCTTTTATGTCTTCGCCGTATCCACCTGTATGAATACCCGTTAATACGATTTCTTTATAGCCTGCATCCACTAATTGTTGTGCTTGTTTAATAACTTCTTTTCCATCACGAGAACGCATTAAACCACGCGCCCAAGGAATGATACAGAATGTACAGAAGTTATTGCAACCCTCTTGTATTTTTAAAGACGCACGTGTACGATCCGTGAAATAAGGTACATCAAGTTCTTCGTACACGCGTGTTTTCATAATATTGCGGACAGCATTAATTGGTTGACGCTCTTTACGAAATTCTTCGATGTAACCTAACATCTTTTCACGATCCTGTGTACCAACTACAATATCCACACCTGGGATTGCCATAATTTCCGCTGGAGATGTTTGTGCGTAACATCCCGTTACACAAATAACTGCATCTGGATTTTGACGCACAGCACGTCTAATTACTTGACGACTTTTTTTGTCCCCAGTATTCGTTACTGTACATGTGTTAATAACATATACATCAGCTTTCTTTTCATATTCTGTTCTTTCATAACCACCTTGTTTAAACAATTGCCAAATGGCTTCTGTTTCATAGTGGTTTACTTTACAACCTAACGTATGGAACGCAACAGTTGACATTGATCATCACCCCATCAATTCAAAATGATACGAAGCAGCACTTAACGCGTATAATGGCGCCGTTTCTGTTCTTAAAATTCTTGGTCCTAAACTACATGGTACAAATTTATGTTCACGAAGCGCTGTAATCTCTTCCTCAGCTAAACCGCCTTCTGGGCCAAATACAATCAATAGCTTTTGACCTGGTTTCATTGTCGTTAAAGCTTTCGCAAAATTAGATTTCTCGCCTTGTTTTGCTTCCTCTTCGTAAGCAACAAGACAAACATCATACTCACCACTCATTGAAAGCAATTGCTTAAATGATGCCGGAGCATGTACTTCTGGAATTTCACTTCTATGTGATTGTTCCGCAGCTTCTTTCACAATTTTTCTTAAACGCTCAACTTTTTTATCAGCTTTTTTCGCATCCCATTTTACGATAGAGCGAGATGCTTGAAATGGTAAGAATGCAGCTGCCCCAAGCTCAGTTCCTTTTTGAAAAATTAACTCTAGCTTGTCTCCTTTTGGCAGTCCACTTGCAATCGTCACGAAAACAGGAAGTTCACTTGACGCCTCTACCCATTCTACAATAGTCGTATTAATAAATTCACTGGTAATTTCATCAATTGAACATACTGCTGTTTTTCCGTTTACACAGCAATAAATATGATCTCCAGCTGACATACGCATCACTCTTGCGATATGATGTACGTCATCACCTACAATACGAATACTTGTCTCATTTACATATTTCTCTTCTACAAAATAACGTTGCATATAATCACCTTAGTAGAGTTTCGTTCCTTTCGTAAGTCAACACTTACGAAAAGAACGAAACGTTATCATTTTTCATATAACAAACGGCAAGTCCCTCACCTTATAGTGAGAGACTCCCCTTTTCATTATAGACTAAAATCTATATTACGCATTTCGTGCAATAATTGCTACCCAATCTTCCATTCGTAACACTTCTTCAATTGTAAATCCAGCTTTTTCTAGCGCCTCAGAAATTACTTTTTCCTTCGTAGCAATAATGCCCGATGTAATAAATAATCCACCTGATTTCACAACTCTTGCTGCATCTTCAGGGAATAATAGAATGATTTCTGCTAATAAGTTAGCTACGATTAAATCAACAGGACCTTCAATACCTTCTAAAAGACTATTTTGTCCAACAGACACGATATCATCTGTTTTATTTAAACGTACATTCATTTCTGCACTTTCAACCGCAACCGGATCTAAATCATATGCTTGAACAGAAGACGCACCTAATTTTGCCGCTGCAATACTAAGTACACCAGAACCTGTTCCTACATCAATAATAGTGTCACCTGGCTGTACTGTTTTTTCTAAAGCACGTATACACATCGTTGTTGTTGGATGAGTTCCTGTACCAAACGCCATACCCGGGTCTAATTCAATGATTTTTTCATCAGGAGAAGATGGTGTATATTCTTCCCAAGTCGGTACGATTGTGAATGTATCAGAAATTTGTACTGGATGGTAATATTTTTTCCAAGCAGTAGCCCAATCTTCTTCATTGACTTCGTTAACGGTAATATTTCCAGTACCAATTTCGATGTCGTAAGATGGAAGCACATCAATAGATGATTTTACACCTGCAATCGTTTCATGTAAAGAATCGGTTTGCGGGAAATATGCTTTTATTAATACACCTTCCGCTGGATATTCATCGGGATTCAATGCATAAATTTCACCATATTGTTGCTCGCGCTCTTTCGTTAACTCCGCTGGGTCCTCAATCGCAACTCCGCTAGCACCAGCTTCGTGTAAAATATGAGAGACAGCTTCTACTGCTTCTTCTGTTGTATGAATACTAATTTCTGACCATTTCACAATTTACCAACTCCATTTTTTATTTCCATTATTCCCCTTTGAAAGCACGTTTAAGCTTTCCGAATAAACTATCATCCTGCTCTTCTTGTCCTGCAAATTCACGTAATAAATCTTTTTGCTGTGAAGTCAATTTCGTTGGTACAACAACACGAACGACTACATATTGATCTCCTTGGCCGTATCCACGTACGTTCGGAGCACCTTTTCCTTTTAAGCGGAATTCAGTTCCAGTTTGTGTTCCTGCTGGAATTTTCAGCTTCACTTTACCATGAACAGTAGGAACTTCCACTTCATCACCAAGCGCCATTTGCGCAAATGTTAATGGCATTTCGCAAATAATGTGATCTCCTTCACGCTCGAAGAATTCATGATTTCTTACATGAACGACAACATATAAGTCTCCTGCTGGTCCGCCATTTACGCCGGCTTCACCTTTTCCAGACACACGAATTTGTTGACCATTATCAATACCCGCTGGAATTTTAACATTAATTTTTTTACGTTTACGAACTTTACCTGAACCGTGACATGTCGTACATTTTTCTTTAATAATTTGTCCAGTTCCTGAACAATGACCACAAGCTTGACGGTTTACGATACGACCAAATGGTGTGTTTTGTTCAACACTCACTTGACCAGAACCTGAACAATGTTTACATGTTTCTTTTGAAGTTCCTGGTTTTGCTCCACTACCTTTACAAGTATCACATGGATCTTCTACTGGAATTTCCACATTTAATTCCTTACCAAAAATAGCTTCTTCAAAATCTAAAGTGACTTGATATTGTAAGTCAGCACCTTGGCGCGGAGCATTTGGATCACGACGTCTGCCGCCGCCACCGCCAAAGAAAGAACTAAATATATCTTCAAAACCGAAGCCACCGCCGAAGTCTCCTCCGCCGCCAAATCCACCGAATCCTTGATTTGCACCAGCATGACCAAATTGATCGTACTGCGCACGCTTTTGATCATCACTTAACACTTCGTATGCTTCTTGTACTTCTTTAAACTTTTCAATTGCATTTTCTTCTTTACTTACGTCTGGATGGTATTTTTTAGCCAAACGACGATACGCTTTTTTAATTTCATCTGTTGCAGCGCCCTTGCTAAGTCCAAGGACCTCATAATAGTCTCGTTTACTCATAAATTCACAACCCCCGATTCTTTCACATAAACGTAATTTTAACACCGAAAGAAAGTGCTTTGCAACAAAGTTTCCTCACTTACAGTATGCAAAGCGAAAAACTTAAGATCCTCACACATCGCTTCTCATTCGTGAAAAAAGCCAAAGTCAAGGCACGCTTGACTTTGACTTTTTGTCATCTTACTTATTATGTTTACAGTTGAATTACTTGTCTTCTTTTACTTCTTCAAACTCAGCGTCAACTACATTATCTTTCTTCGCGCCAGCGTCTTGTGCACCTTGCGCACCTTCTGCTTGACCAGCAGCAGCTTGAGCTTGCTCGTATAATTTAACAGTTAACTGTTGTACGATTTCTTGTAAAGCATCTTTTTTCGCACGAATTTCTTCAAGCTCGTTTTTCTCAATTGCAGCTTGTAATGCTTCTTTTGCTTCTGTTGCTTTTGCAACTTCAGCTGCATCTACTTTACCTTCTAAATCTTTTACAACTTTGTCTGTTTGGAATACAAGTTGGTCAGCTTCGTTACGAAGTTCAACTTCTTCCTTACGTTTTTGGTCAGCGTCAGCATTTGCTTCCGCTTCTTGTACCATACGTTCTACTTCTTCATCAGAAAGACCTGAAGAAGATTGGATTGTAATAGCTTGCTCTTTGCTTGTTCCTAAGTCTTTCGCACGTACGTTAACGATACCGTTCGCATCAATATCGAATGTTACTTCGATTTGTGGAATACCACGTGGTGCTGGTGGAAGGTCAGTTAATTGGAAACGACCTAACGTTTTGTTGTCAGCTGACATTGGACGCTCACCTTGTAATACGTGAATGTCTACTGCTGGTTGATTATCAGCAGCTGTTGAGAATACTTGTGACTTACTTGTTGGAATTGTAGTGTTACGCTCGATTAATTTCGTGAACACGCCACCCATAGTTTCAATACCTAAAGAAAGTGGAGTTACGTCTAATAATAGAACGCCTTCTACATCACCAGTAAGTACGCCACCTTGAACTGCAGCACCTAATGCTACAACTTCATCAGGGTTTACACCTTTATATGGCTCTTTACCAGTTTCACGTTTAATAGCTTCTTGTACAGCTGGGATACGAGTAGATCCACCAACAAGAATAACTTTATCTAATTCGCTTGGAGCAAAACCAGCGTCTTTTAATGCACGACGAGTTGGCTCTAATGTTCTTTCAACAAGACCTGCTGAAAGCTCTTCGAATTTCGCTCTTGTTAACGTTAATTCTAAGTGTAATGGACCAGCAGCTCCAGCACTAATGAATGGTAATGAAATTTGAGTTTGTGTTACACCAGAAAGATCTTTTTTCGCTTTTTCAGCTGCATCTTTCAAGCGTTGAAGCGCCATTTTATCTTGGCTTAAATCAATGTTATTTTCTTTTTTGAACTCAGCTACTAAGTGATCGATGATAACTTGGTCAAAGTCATCGCCACCAAGACGGTTGTCACCAGCAGTTGAAATAACTTCGAATGTGCCGTCTGCTAACTCAAGGATAGATACGTCAAATGTACCGCCACCTAAGTCATATACTAAGATTTTTTGTTCTTCATCTTGTTTTTCTAAACCGTAAGCAAGTGCTGCTGCTGTTGGCTCGTTAATGATACGCTCAACTTCTAAACCAGCGATACGACCAGCATCTTTCGTTGCTTGACGCTCTGCATCGTTGAAGTATGCAGGTACTGTAATAACAGCTTTCGTTACTGTTTCACCTAAGTATGCTTCAGCAGAAGCTTTTAAGTTTTGTAAAATGATTGCAGAAATTTCTTGAGGTGTATAATCTTTACCTTCAACTTCTACTTTGTAGTCTGTACCCATATGACGTTTAACAGACATGATTGTATTTGGGTTTGTAATTGCTTGGCGCTTTGCAACTTCCCCAACTTGACGTTCTTCATTTTTGAAAGCTACAACAGAAGGTGTTGTACGATTTCCTTCTGGATTTGGGATAACCTTTGGTTCTCCACCTTCCATAACAGCTACACAAGAGTTTGTTGTACCTAAGTCAATACCGATAATTTTACTCATGGCGAATCCTCCTAGTTTTATGTAAATTATTGATTTACTTTTACCATTGATGGGCGAATCACACGGTCTTTTAGTTTATAACCTTTTTGGAATTCTTCTACAACCGCGTTTGATTCAAATTCACTATCTTCCACTTGCATAATAGCTTGGTGTTCATTAGGATCAAACTGTTTACCAACAGCTTCAATCACTTCCACACCTTCTTTATTCAGTGCTTCTAACAATTGACGATGCACCATTTCCATACCTTGTAACAAGGATTTCGTTTGCTCATCAGTCGCTTCCACTTGCATCGCTCTTTCAAAATTATCAAGAGCTGGCAAGATGTCTGAAACTAGACTTTGTGCTCTATATTTTTCAGCAGCCTGTTTATCCATTTGGACACGGCGCTTATAATTTTCAAAATCAGCTTGTAGACGTAATGTGCGACCTTCCGTTTCCGTTAGTTTCGCTTGTAACTCATCTACTTTTTCTTGTAAAAGAGCAGCCTCACTTTTTTCTTCTACAGTTTCTTCACTGTTTTCTGGCGTGACAGCTTCTTCAACTTGCGCTTCTTTTACTTCTTCTACCACTTGTTCGTTACGCTCTTCCACAATATTCACCTCCTTAAAAGGTATTAGGTATCATGCATAGCATGATTACCTAAGGATTATATATTACACACAGCAATGAAAATTTCATCACTTGAGCGAATGTATTACTCTCATTTACTTTTTAAGCCCATCAGTAAATTGTCTCGTAAATAACTGTAACAAACTAATTACACGAGAATATTGCATTCTCGTAGGACCTAAAATAGCAATTGTTCCAAGTTGCTCTTCGCCGATCGAATATGTTGCAGAAATTAAACTACAATCCTCCATAGCCGTCGAAGAATTTTCCCTACCAATTTTCACTTGAATCCCGACTTGTTTATGACGCAAAATGTCATAAAATTCGGCTTCATTATCAATCATGGTAAGTAAAGATCTAACCTTTTGAATGTCATGGAACTCTGGCTGCGAAAGCATATTTGCTTTTCCTCCAAAGTATATCTTTTCCGATAACGGAACTTGAAATGTACCATCCAACATTTTTATTGCACTATCGTAATTATGAACATACCCACGTAAAACTGTAACAATCTCTTTAAAGATTTTATTATGAAGTTCTTCCATCGGTACGCCAGATAGCTTTTCATTTAAAATATTAACCATTTTTTCTAAATCTGATAAATCAACAGATTCCGGAACGGTAATCGTTTTACTTTGTACATGCCCTGTATCAGTTACAATAATAGCGACTGCAGTTTGACGATCAAGCGGCACAATTTGTACATTTTTAAGTTTATTTGTACTTAACTTCGGTCCAAGAACAATGGCCGTATAATTCGTAAGTTCTGATAAAATTTGAGCAGATTGCTGTGCAATTTTTTCCGCTTCAAAAATTCTTTCGGCAAATAAATCTTTAATTTGTACAATTTCAGCGTTTGGTAAGTTTTGCGGCGCTAAAAGATGGTCTACATAAAATCGGTAGCCTTTCTCAGAAGGAACACGTCCAGAAGAACTGTGCGTTTTTTCAATAAAACCTAATTCTTCTAAGTCCGCCATTTCATTTCGAATAGTAGCTGAACTAAATGTAATTTCATCTTTTTTAGCCAACGTTCTAGACCCAACGGGCTGCGCTGATCCAATAAAGTCATCAATAATTGTTTGTAAAATTAAGAGCTGACGTTCCGTAAGCATCTCATCATCACCTCTGTTAGCACTCTTTGTCTTTGAGTGCTAAATCTATTAATAACTTACCAAAATTGACATTCAATTGTCAACGGAAACGTCACGAAATAATGAAAATTTTTCACACCTATGGAACATTTAATTAGTCAATCAAAAATGATTGGAATACTTCATTCCCTAATAATTTTCCTTTTCGCGTTAAACGTACATGTCCATCTTCCTCTTCAAGCAATCCCTGCTCTTGATTGCTTTGTAACTGCTTCGCGAAAACTTGATCCATCTCCACATTAAATTTATTGCGGAACGACGTTTTAGAAACACCTTTTGTTTTTCGAAGCCCTAAGAACAGTTCTTCTTCCATTCTTTCTTTCTCCGTCACTTTGTGAACATCTAAATACGGAAATCTTGTTTCATCAATTTTATTAAAATATTGCTTCAGGGGACCTACATTTTGAATACGTTCCCCGTTCACATAACTATGAGCTCCAGCTCCAAATCCATAATACTCTTCATTA
The DNA here is from genome assembly GCF_022663835.1 of Bacillus cereus group sp. BfR-BA-01347. NCBI lineage: Bacteria > Bacillati > Bacillota > Bacilli > Caryophanales > Bacillaceae > Bacillus > Bacillus cereus group sp. BfR-BA-01347. The sequence goes on from NZ_JAKUGG010000002.1 coordinate 202,552, forward strand.
TTCCAGTATGTGAGATTATGTCTACTTTTATTGTCACCTTTTGAGAAATTACTAATTTCATACTGGTTATAACCGTGTTTCTCCATTTCATCCATTACTATTTCATACATTTTCGCTTCATGGTCTTCACCCGGAAGACGCAATTTCCCTTTGTTCATTAAGTTATAAAACACTGTTTTTGGTTCCACAATTAATGAATATGCCGAGAAATGTTGTACACCAAGCGTAAAAGCAATATCTAATGTTTCTTTTACATCTTCTATCGTCTGTCCTGGCAAAGCATAAATAATATCTACATTAATATTTTTAAAGCCTACTTCCTGTGCTTCTCGAATCGCTAGGAATGCATCTTCCCTCGTATGCTTGCGCCCAATTTTCTCAAGCAGTTCATCACGGAACGTTTGCACACCAAAACTAATTCGATTCACTCCACCTTCTAGCAGTACATTCAACTTCTCTTTCGGTAGATCTCCTGGATTCGCTTCAAATGTTAATTCACAATTCGGGGCGAACGGACGCAAATGACGATTAATAATCTCGAGTAATTTTTTTGTCTGCTCCATATTTAACGCTGTCGGAGTTCCCCCGCCCACAAAAATCGTTTTCATACTATCAAACGGAACTTTTTGAACCGTATTTATTATTTCCTTCTCTAGATAATCTAAATATTGATCAACCGGTTGGCGTTCAATAAACACTTTATTAAAATCACAATAGTGACAAATGTGCTGACAAAACGGAATATGAATATATGCAGCTTGTACCAAATATAACTCCTACCTTTCTAAAAAGAAAACCTCCGCACTCCGGAGGGTTCTCTACTTCTCTAACGTATTACGAATTTGTTCCATTCGCATTTTTCCCCAATCATACATCATTTCAACGATCGGTAAAAGTGACATGCCTAGTTCCGTCATATAATACTCAACGCGAGGAGGAATTTCGGGATATACTGTCCGATCAACAATCCCATCTTCCATTAACTCTTTTAATTGGTTCGACAAAACTTTATGAGAAATGCTTGGGAATAACCGTTGTAATTCACTGAAACGATGCGGCCCTTCCACACCAAGATGCCACAGTATCACAACTTTCCACTTTCCACTAATAATAGAAAGCGTCAATTCCTTTTCACAATTAAAATTACCATTTTGTATTTTATCTTGAATATCTTTTCGAATATTTTCGGACATTAACAGTCTCCTAACTCTATATGAACTAAAAAGCTCTCTCATTATTGTAAATGAGAGCTGCTCAGATGTCTAAAAAGTAATTATACAGAAAAAAGAAGCCGCACAAACGACTTCTTTTTTATTTCAAATATTAGTTGTCATCCATTTTCAGTACAGCCATGAATGCCTCTTGTGGTACTTCTACAGAACCAACAGACTTCATACGTTTTTTACCTTCTTTTTGCTTATCAAGAAGTTTACGCTTACGAGAAATGTCACCGCCGTAACATTTTGCAAGTACGTTTTTACGCATCGCTTTAATTGTAGAACGTGCTACAACTTTATTTCCGATAGTCGCTTGAATTGGCACTTCGAACTGTTGTCTCGGAATTAATTCTTTTAATTTCTCTACGATTACTTTACCACGGTCATACGCTGAATCACGGTGTACGATAAATGATAAAGCATCCACTTGTTCATTATTTAAAAGAATATCCATTTTCACAAGTTTAGATGGTTTATAGCCAATTAACTCGTAGTCAAATGATGCATACCCTTTCGTATTTGATTTCAATTGATCGAAGAAGTCATATACGATTTCTGATAACGGGATTTCATATGTTAATGTAACACGCGTTTCATCTAAATATTGCATATCAATAAACGTTCCACGTTTACCTTGGCAAATCTCCATTACAGCTCCAACATAGTCATTCGGAACCATAATTGAAGCCTTCACAAACGGCTCTTCTACACGATCGATAGACTGTGGATCTGGCATATTAGATGGGTTATCAACTATAACATCTTCACCGTTAGTTAAATAAACTTTATAAATAACGCTTGGCGCTGTTGTAATTAAGTCAATCTTAAATTCACGTTCAATACGTTCTTGAATGATTTCCATGTGAAGAAGTCCTAAGAAACCACAACGGAAACCAAATCCTAGCGCTTGAGATGTTTCTGGTTCAAACTCAAGAGCAGAATCGTTTAACTCTAATTTTTCTAATGCATCACGTAAATCGTTATAACGAGCAGAGTCAATTGGATACAGACCACAGAATACCATCGGGTTTAACTTACGGTAACCTGCTAACGGCTCTGCAGCTGGACGTTTCGCATGTGTAATCGTATCACCAACGCGTGTGTCACCAACATTTTTAATCGATGCTGCTAAGAAACCTACATCACCTACTGTTAACTCGTCACGTTGTGTAGTTTTCGGTGTAAATACACCTACTTCTGTTACTTCAAATTCCTTACCCGTTGCCATCATACGTACTTTATCGCCAACTTTTACTGTTCCATTTACAACACGGATATAAGCAATTACACCGCGGTACGGATCATATAAAGAGTCGAAAATCATACATTGTAACGGCTCTTCTGAATCACCCGCCGGAGCTGGTACTTTTTCAACAATTTGCTCTAAAATTTCTTCAATACCAATTCCAGCTTTCGCAGAAGCAAGTACCGCTTCTGATGCATCTAAACCAATTACGTCTTCCACCTCTTGACGTACACGTTCCGGATCCGCACTTGGTAAGTCGATTTTATTAATAACTGGTAAAATTTCTAAATTATTATCAAGCGCTAAGTATACGTTTGCTAACGTTTGCGCTTCAATACCTTGCGCTGCATCTACTACAAGAATCGCGCCTTCACAAGCCGCTAAACTACGTGATACTTCGTACGTAAAGTCGACGTGTCCTGGTGTATCAATTAAATGAAGAATATACTCTTCACCATCTTTTGCTTTATAGTTTAATTGTACTGCGTTTAATTTGATTGTAATACCACGCTCACGCTCTAAATCCATAGAGTCAAGCAACTGAGCTTTCATTTCGCGTTGTGTTAACGCGTTTGTTTTCTCTAAAATACGGTCTGCTAACGTTGATTTTCCGTGGTCAATATGAGCAATAATAGAGAAATTACGAATTTTGGACTGTCTTTTTGCTCTTTCTTCTTTATTCATCTATGTTCTCAACTCCTAATAGTCTCGCCAATATACACTAGCACTGATTATATCAATAGAGCAACAAAGATTCAATGAAAACTCGTGCTGCTTACGATACAAATCATTCTATCTATATCTTATGCGAATAAACCATAAGAGACAAACCCTTTTCAAATTTTAAAACGGCTGTCTTACAAATCAGTAAAACAACCTTCTCCCATGTTACTCTTAGCTAAAAATTTCTTTTATTTTCCCAACAACTATATCCGTTCCGAACTTCGTCATTTCATAAGCTACACTTGCTACAGCCATCCCAATTCCTTCTACAACATTAAAACTTCTTAAACGTTCTAATTGTTGTTGTTTTTCTGAGGCCGAAAACGAGCTACCCAAAATTTCTGATTCAGCACCTGTACTTTCTGTCCCTGTCATATGAGCGATTTGTTCATATGACAATTGCTGATAGCCTTTCATACTTTTCAAACCATGATTAGCAAGTGCCACTCCTGCTATCATCATAAGTAAACATAAAGCTACACTACATATACACAAAAGCGTAAAGCGACTCAAACGATAATCATCTGTTCCCCTCAATGTGTATATGCTCCCGTATTATCTTGATCAATTTGATGATGCAGCGCCGCATTTAAACCACTCGCTATTACATTCGCCATATCCTCAATAAAAGTATCTACTTCTTTTGGGGTTACCATTAAATTATGACCAAGAGGAGATAGCACCTCATAAATCAGCCTTCTTTTTTCTTCTTCTTCTAACGTACCAACAGCACCTAAAAACATATTTCTGCTCTTTTCATCCGGCATATCTTCTTCTGTTAATTTTTTCTTTTCTCCAAATAAAAATCCCGCTGGTAACAAAGATCGTGAAGGTTTATTTCCTTCTTTCATCTCCCGGCCAAAATGTTTCAAAATAAAATCAATCGTATCACTTGTAATCGAAACAGCATCGACCACAGTCGGAACACCAATTGCGATAACAGGGATACCTAATGTTTCTTTACTTAGTTCTTTACGTTTATTCCCAACCCCCGATCCGGGATGAATTCCAGTATCAGAAATTTGTATCGTGCTATTTACTCGTTCAATAGAACGGGCAGCTAATGCGTCAATCGCAATTACAAAGTCCGGGTTCGTCTTCTCAATAATCCCATAAATAACATCGCTCGTTTCGATCCCTGTAATCCCCATTACCCCCGGCCGAATTGCACTAACAGGCCTAAACCCTTCTTCTACACTTTCAGGCTGTAATTGAAACAAATGTCTCGTTACTAATACATTTTCTACAACTATCGGTCCAAGAGCATCTGGTGTTACATTCCAATTCCCAAGACCTACAATTAAACAGCTTGCTTCTTTTGTAACGCCAATCTCTTCTAAGAAATAAGAAAATTCTTTTGCAAAAATACGCTCCACTTTTTGTTGAAGTTCTGTATCTTGCTGACGTATACCTTGAACTTCAAGCGTTAAATAATTTCCAGGCTTTTTACCCATCGCTTCAGAGGCAGCCTCATCAATTGTTACTTTTGTAATTATAGTACCTTCTTCTTCCCTCTCTTTTACAATAACTCCCTGTATCCCTTTTTGTTCTTCTTGGCTTTCTTGCAACATTTGATGAGCTTCTACAGCTAGGTCAGTTCTAATGCTATATTTACTTAAATCTAATGGTTCTTTCATCGTATCTCCTCCGTAATTCATAGTAAATATCGTTAGATTTCCCAAAGTTATATAAGGTCATTCTTTCCTTTACGTGAAATTTCATGGATATACTATTGCAATTCTCTTCACCGTTTGATAGAATATCACTTGTTCTATGTAAGAATCGAGTCATTCGATTGCACCAGGGAGGTGAAAAGTATGGCAAACATCAAATCTGCTATCAAACGCGCTAAACTTAGCGAAGAGCGTCGTGCACATAACGCTTCTATCAAGTCTGACATGCGTTCTGCTGTTAAAACTGTAGAAGCTTTAGTTACTAATAACGATCTTGAAAATGCTAAAGAAGCTTTCAAAACTGCTTCTAAAAAACTTGACAAAGCAGCTCGCAAAGGTCTTATCCACCAAAACGCTGCAGCTCGTCAAAAATCTCGCTTAGCGAAACAAGTAAACGCGTAAGGCGTTTAAAAAACGATCCATTTGGATCGTTTTTTTATATACAAAAAAGTTCATATACTTAGTACATGAACTTTTTTGTGTCATCACATATGATTTAATCGCATTAAGAAAAACTCGAGCACAAGCTTCTTATCCATCTTTCCCGTCTTCATACTATAATCAGCTTCCGCTAATTCTATAATCACTTTTTTTAATTCTTCAAAAGAGAAAAACTTCGTTTGATTCATTGCCAACTTTACACGATACGGATGTACACCAATATGAGATGCAATTTGATTTTGGCCATAACCACGTTGCTGTAGCTCTTTCACTTGATGGAGCAAGCGGAATTGACTCACTAATAACGCAAGCAATTTAATCGGTTCTTCCTGCTGCGTAAATAATCCATCCAAAATTTGCATTGCACCTGCAATATCTTTTTTCACCACTTTTTCTGTCAAAGCAAATACATTTTGCTCAACTGATTTTGGCACAAGCTCTGCAACAAGTTTCGTCGTAATCTCTCCGCCCATACCAACGTATAACGTTAACTTGTCCATTTCCTTCGCCAACATTGTTACATTACTCCCCACAAGCTCTAGCAACAAACTAACAGCCGCGTTATCAATATGCACATGTACTTCATCTGCACGAGCAACAATCCACTTCTGAACATCCTGCACTTGCATCGCATTTGCTTCTACTACATCTGCTGTTTTCTTTAATAGTTTTGTAATTTTTTTTCGCTCATCAAGTTTTTCGTAAGGCGCAACAAAAACAAGAATAGAAAATGGGGAAGGTTCACCAATGTATTCTTCTAAAATTTTTATATTTTGCTCTAACTTTTCTTTTTGCGAAGTCAAAAATAGCGGTGACTTTATTAACAGTACTTTCCGTTCTCCGAAGAAAGGAAGCGTACGCGCATCCTCAACCACATCTTCTAAATACGCTTCTTCTAAATCGTATGTCACAACATTAAACTCTCGATCTTCTTCTTCAAGTGCTTCTGTCGTAATAAGCTTTATCGTTTCATTTATAAAAAAAGCTTCCGTTCCATATAGTAAATATAACGGAGCAAACTGTTTCTTTTTAATTTTTTTATGTATATCACTCATACTTTTTCCTACTCCCTAACTTGGCAATATATATTTATACTAATGCCCTAGCTTTTGTTTTACAAGTACAAAGGAACAGGCTTTATAACCCGTCCCTTTATTTATATTAAACGCCACGCAATAAGCCCCGGGTTTCTTATTGGTGTGCGGTAATCACCTTCCCTTTATTATTCACAATAAAAATTTGAGTATAAGTGCCAACTGTTAACATGCTTGGAAACGAAAAACTCACATTACTTCATGATTTAAAAGTAACAAAAAAGCTCGTTTTCTCTTCATATGGAAATTGTAGATTTTTTTCTGACAATATTTTATACTAAAGTGGAATGTTGGGGAGGGATTCTAAATGAATGATTTTGAACAAAACGTTCAAAGTAAACGCAATGACGCTATTGATTCAGGGGTAGGATTTATCGTCTCATTTGGTTTTTTCGCAACACTTTTCATCATTGCAACTGTTATTAAATTTATCGGTTCTTAAAGACTGCCACTTCATGGCAGTCTTCTCTTTTTCATCTATTATGTGTTTTATCATATGTGATTTTACTTTTAAAGGTTCCATTTTTCCCTTTAAAAACATAGGAAATAGCACCTTGCTCGTCCGTGCGCCATATCGCACTCCCCATCTTCTCAAAACGCTCTATCACTTCTTTATGCGGGTGTCCATACCTATTCTGCTTACCAACAGATATAATCGCTACACGAGGCTGTATGACGTTCAAAAAAGGCTCTATAGATGACGTATTACTCCCATGATGAGCAACTTTTAAAACATCTACTCGTAAATCTGGATATGCCTCTACTAAAATCTTCTCCCCGTCTTCTTCCAAATCGCCTGTAAATAGCCACTTCAGCCCTCCAAATTTTGCCCATATTACAATTGAAGCGTTATTTTCGCTTTTTTCTTTTCCTTTTGGAGCTAAAACGAAAAATTCTGCTTCATTTACACTCCAATTCTCCCCTTCCCCCACTTCAGTTATTTTCATTTCCTTTTCTAATGCCTGTTTCTTTACTACTTTTTCTAATACTGCATCTTTTCCCTTCCGGCCAAATACCACTTCTTTTACAGGTATATATGATAATAATTCTTGCGCAGCACCTATATGATCTGCATCTCCATGCGTTACGATTAATTTATCAATTGTTTTAATACCTTCTTTTTGTAAATAGGGTATTAAAATATCATTCCCAACAGAAAATTCATGCTTTTTTTGCTGCCATTCTTCCTTATTCACACGAAGCGTTCCACCTGTATCAATAAGATAAATTCCTTTATCATACGGAAGGCGAATTAATATTGCATCACCTTGTCCAACATCAATAAATGTTACACTTCCGCTTCCTCTAAAATATGGATATACATAATGACATGTGCTAATAAAAAGAAATACACTGGCAACTATACAAACTATTTTTTTCGGCGCTCTCCTTTCCCAAACCATCAATATACTGACAATACTCGCGCAATATACAGCTACAAGATTGAAGGGCGTTTTCCCGAAAATAAGCTGGGTAAATGGTAAACTTTCACAATAACTCAGAAAATCATTAGACATACTCAAGCCTATTGATAATATATCCGCAAATTCTTTTGCGAGAAACGGGACAATTGGCATACACAGTAAAATAATAATGCTACATGGTAATACAATGATAGATAAAAACGGAACGTATAAGAGATTGAGGAGAATGCTATATGGAGAAAAATAACCAAAGTGATATAACAAAATCGGAGTACTAACGAGCTGTGAAATGATAGAAATATAAATAGAATTTCGGATTACTCCGTTGCTACTCCCTAACAATAACGGAGCAGACAAAAGTAAAGCGAAGCTACCTACAAAAGAAAACTGAAATCCAATATTAAAAACAAGATAAGGGTCATATATAAGCATACATATAGCTGTTACACTTAAAGCATCTAAACTAGATAAACGAATCGAGCACATAAAAGCAATCAACATCAAAACTCCTGTTATAGAAGCTCTTATAACAGAGGGTGACGCCCCTGCTAAAACCATATACAAAGGAATACAAACGATAAGGCAAATTGTTGCTACCTCCCTTGTCACACCGCTTCTTAGCAAAATAAAATATACTATCACCATTAACAATACAATGTGCGAACCTGAAATTGCTAACAAATGTACAAGACCAAATTGTTGATATTGCTCTTCCACTTCAAACGTCATTTGTTGTCTATCACCAAATAGTAATGCATTCATAAAAGCACCTGATTGCTCTGGAAACATTTCTGTAACTTTCGAGATTGCTTGTTGCCTCAAAAGAAGAATCCATTGCGTGAGCGATAGTGATGTTTTATAGCATTCAGAAATATATGTAGCCTCAAATGTGAAATAAATATGTTGTTTGTATAAATAATCACGGTAATTAAAACCATGAAAATTCCGAGCTGTTTCCGGTTCTTTCCTCTCACCCTCGAATACACATGATATCCCTATGTATAATTGTTGCATTTTTTTCTTTTCCAAGGCTGATTTGATTCTATAACTTAACTGCACTATATTTTTATTCTGATCTTCAAATTGAAAAGATAGGCGATCCCCATTAACAAGCGGTGTATTTTGTATAACCCCTCTTGTAACTCCATAGGACTCCCCTAGAGGCTTATTCCACGTTTGAACATAGGAAGTGTATATAGCGCTACTAAAGCACGCTACAATACAAAAAATGAAGGTTTTACGCGAAGTGCGATATAAACAGAAGAAAACATTTAAAAAGAGGCAAAAAACTATCAATAAAAGTGACGAGGAAAAGGCAATTGCAACCCCTATTATAAACGAGATTGCAACATACCCCCATTGTTCCTGCAACTTATACTCACTCCTTATAGCATCATTTTTGCTTTCGTGAATACATGCTGTAATTCTTCCATTGATAAATTATCTTTTTCTAAAGGCGCAAATAATTCTTTTAACTCCTTATAACGTTTTTGCTCCTCTAATGCAGCAATATCATATTCTAGCGGAACGTGCTTCACTGTTACATTCGCTTGTTCGAATAATTCTATGGCGTATGGATGATTTTTATAATCCTGCGCATAATAAACCGCTGTAATACCACTTTGAATAATTGCCTTACAACATTGTAAACAAGGGAAATGCGTAACGTAAATTTCTGCTTCCTCTGTTTTCGCACCAAACTTGGCACATTGTAATAAAGCATTCATTTCGGCATGAATTGTCCGAACACAATGATTATCGATTACGTAACAACCATCATCTATACAATGTACACCACCTTTAATTGAACCATTATATCCACCCGCAATAATTCGTTTATCGCGAACGATTGTTGCTCCTACCGCAAGCCTTGTACATGTACTACGTAACGATAGTAGATGGCTTTGCGTCATAAAATATTGATCCCATGAAATTCGTTCCATATTTTCACCTACTTTTTTGTCTACTTGTAGTGTAGCGAAAGAAGAAAAACTTCGTCAATCTTTTACGGAATAATAATTTGATCTTTTATCTTTTCAAGAGATTTCGCACCAATCCCATCAATCTCTAATAAATCTTCTATTTTCTGAAACGGACCATGCTCTTCTCGATATTTCAAAATACTTTCTGCCTTTCTAGAGCCAATCCCTGTAATTTTTTCTAATTGCTCTTTCGCCGCTGTATTTATTCGAATCTTGCCATCTTCCTTAGAAGAAGTAAGCATCCCTTGTTCTGACTCATTTTTACTCGGTATATAAAGAAGCATTTGATCTTGTACAATTTGTGCTAAATTCACTTTTTTCATATCTACCTCTGATAAAAAACCACCAGCCTTTTGAACCGCATCCTTTACGCGATCTCCTTCCTCCATTTCATATACCCCTTCTTTATTAACCGCTCCTTTCACATCAATTATAATTGTTCTTTTCTGTTCCTTTGTATCCGACATTTTCGGTTTACTCTTTTTTTCTATATCCTTCTCTTGTACATTCATTGTAATAGGCGTTCGTTCTACACTCTGATTCGTTTTCCAAAAAACAAGAAAAAGTAAAGTTCCAATAATAGCTACTAAACCTAACCACTTTTTCGGAAAATCCCACATCATTTTACACCTCTAATCATAAATTTATAACATCATTCATATTGTTTAGGAGAAAGCTGTTACGAAGGAGGGATGAAACTTTGAACATAGGAATTATAGGGACAGGAAACATGGGGAATATACTAATCGATGCATTTTTAGAAACCCGTGCTGTCAAACCTTCGTGCCTTACAATCATTAATCGGACGCCTGCCAAAGCATATCATATAAAAGAAAAATACCCTTCTGTTCATATAGCAAAAACTATCCCGGAAATAATCGAACAATCACAACTGATCTTTATTTGTGTTAAGCCGATAGATATATACCCTATCCTAAAAAAATACACTGAACATTTTTCTGATGACACGTGCTTAGTTTCTATTACAAGTCCAATATCTCCATCACAATTAGAGACTCTCGTACCTTGCCACGTCGCGCGTATCATTCCAAGTATCACAAATCGCGCGCTCTCTGGCGCCTCACTATTTACATTTGGAGATAATTGCTCTGAAGAATGGCAACAAAAACTACTTCGTCTATTCAAAAATATTTCGACACCTCTTGTAATAGAAGAAGATATAACGCGCGTTTCATCTGATATAGCAAGTTGCGGTCCTGCTTTCTTTAGTTATTTACTACAATGCTTCATTAACGCTGCTGTAGATAAAACAAATATTACACACGAAGAGGCTACTACTTTAGTAAGTGAAATGGTCGTGGGGATGGGGAAATTACTTGAAAAAGAAATCTTCACATTACCTACCTTACAAGAAAAGGTTTGCGTGAAAGGCGGCGTTACTGGGGAAGGCATCCGGGTTTTAGAAGAACACGTTGGAGATATGTTCCATAAGTTAATTGAGCGAACACATGAAAAATTTGATGAAGATTTAGAATGCGTTGATCAGCAATTCAATAAACACACATAATAAATACGTCATTTTCATTCCAAATCCTTTTTATAAATACTTACTTTTTTACAATACATTTTCACTTCAACTACTATTCCCACACTTTACGCATACAATCTTCAGATTATGCTAGAACTAAAAATACATCTTCTTTATAAAACAAAAGCAACCTTCTCGGTTGCTTTTGTTTTATCCGTTTTTCTTCGCCATGAAGAAAATACGCTCTGTTTGTTCTGTAACTTCAAGTCGCTCAAAATCACCTGTTACACGAAGCACTGTAAAACCTGCTTCTTCAAGCCATTTCGTTAACTCTTCCACTTGATATGCACGTTGCACGTGACATTCGTCAAACCGATGGTACACATCTTCTTCCGGATCTTGAACAAAGAATGTTAAATCATGCTCTACACTATTTGATTCTTCACCAGGGAAGCAATTCCAAATAAGAGATATTTCTTCTCCATTTACTGTATACGTTTCATTTTGAAATACATGATGTATTTTATATAAAGAATGTACATCAAATAAAAACAAACCATCTTGACGTAAATGGTGAGATACTCTTCTAAATGTTTCTTGTACTCCATCTTCTTGCAATACATAATTTAATGAATCACAAAAGATGGTTACACAATCAAACTCACCTGGAACATCAAGCTCGCGCATATCTTGTTGATAAAAAGGAATAAAGTATCCCTCTCCTCCTAGTTTTTGCTGAGCGACTGTTAACATTTCTTCTGAAAGATCGACACCTATTAAATCGTAACCCTTTTGCACAAGCGGAAGGGTTACATTACCCGTACCGCATGCTACATCAAGAATTTTTACCTCTTTCATATCTGCCTGCTGTAAACTTTCCTCTGTAAATTCCACCCATTTATCATAAGGGACATCATTCATTAGTTCGTCGTACAACAATGCAAATTGTTCGTATTTCATTGGCCTAACTCTTCTGTAATATCTTCACGTGGCACGTCGCCCCATAGACGCTCTAAATTATAGTGATTACGCTCATCTTTATGGAATACATGAGCAACTACATCTCCAAGATCAACTAATACCCAACGTGCTTCGTCAAATCCTTCCATACGTTGTACGTCGATTTGGAACTCATGTGCTTTTGATTTAATTTCACGTGCAATTGCTTGCACTTGTTTATCTGAATTACCGTGACAAATAATGAAATAATCTGCAATTGGTGAAATACCTTGCATATTTAGGACAACCATATCTTCTGCTCTCTTATCATCAGCTGCTTTTGCCGCTAATACTAATAAATCTTTATCGTTCATTTACTCATTTCCTCCTTGATAACTGCATTGTATGTTTGGAATGTTAATGGATAAATCGTCTGATCTTTTTCCATTAAAAATTGAATTGTTCTCTTTAACGCAAATAATAAAGCTTGATTTATATCCGTATATGCGAGTTTACGAGCCTCTTCCACTCCTGGAAACTTTCGCCCCGGTTCAATGTAATCAGCTACATAAATCACTTTATCTAACATCGTCATGTTCTCATGACCACTTGTATGATATGTAATAGCTTGCAAAATTTCAGAATCCGTAATGCCTACTTCTTTTTCTACTAAGTATGCCCCAACAGGTGCATGCCATAACTCTTTGTTATAGCAAAGTAAATCTTTCGGCAAATCTTTACGTTTAATAATCTCTTCCATCTCTGAAATTGCTCTACATTTCGCATAATCATGGAATATAGCTGCCATCTCTGCTTTTTTCTCGTCCACACCGTATAACTTAGCAAGCTCAATCGCTGTCTCCATTACACCAATTGTGTGTATATAACGTTTTTCATGCATTTGTTGTTTGACAATATGCAGTGCATTCTCACGATTCATACAACCCATTCCTCTCGATATATACCTGTACTTTTTCAGGAAGTAAATATTTACATGTTTTTTTCTCCTTATATCTCTCACGTAATAAGGATGAAGAAACTGCAAATTCCGGAATTTCCACTGTAGTAATCTTATATGGTGTATGCAATGTATACCCAGGTCTTGCAACTCCAACAAACGTTACAAGATTAAGTAAAGCTTCAATGTTATACCACTTCGGTAAATACTCAACCATATCCCCACCAATAATAAAGTGAAACTGCACATCCGGATACTTCTTCGTCAATTGTAACATAGTGTCATACGTATAAGATGGGCCCTTCCTACTTAGCTCTTCTAAACAAATAGAAAAGTGTTCTTCTGCCTCAGTCGCGAGCTCTAACATATGTAAACGACTTTCCACACTTGTAATATTCCGCCCTTGTTTATGTGGCGGAATCTGGTTTGGCAAGAACCATACTTCTTCCAAGTTCAAAGCGTGATATACTTCATTTGCAATTAGCAAATGTCCATAGTGAGGCGGATCAAATGTACCGCCAATGATGCCAATTTTCCTCAAAAGAAACGCCCCTTTCTTTTACATACAGCAACTCTCCTCGGTTAGGAATGAAGAGAGTTGCTATTAATAAAAGTTCAATTGGTTTCGCTCTGTACATCATTACGCATCAGCAATAAAAATAGCGCATGCTAGTCTTTTTATCGAGGAAGCTTAATTTGTTTATTTTCTCTTGATTCTTTGTATAAAACGATTGTGCTTCCAATTACTTGAACGATTTCAGCACGTGCACCTTTTGCAAGTTCTTCTGCAACCTCACGGCGATCGAATTCACAGTTCTGTAGCACACTTACTTTAAATAGCTCACGAGCTTCTAAAGTATCTGCGATTTGTTTAATCATATTTTCATTTACTCCGCCTTTTCCTACTTGAAAAATTGGTGTTAAATGATGTGCTTGTGCACGTAAAAATCTTTTTTGTTTTCCTGTTAACATATATGTTAGCCTCCAAGCTTTCTTATAACTAATTGTTTCATTCGTTCGATATTTGGCGCGCGGCCTGTCCACATTTCAAACGCAAGTGCACCTTGATAAACAAACATATCAATACCATTTTGAATGATTGCACCTTGCTCTTTCGCCTCGCATAAAATTTTCGTTTCAAATGGGTTATAAATTATATCTGATACAATCGTTCCTTTTTTTAACGAAGAAATTTGTAACGGCGTATGTTCAACGCGTGGATGCATACCTATCGTTGTCGTCTGAATGATAATATCATAATTCCCTTGCTCTTCTGTTGCTTTTTCTAAAGATAAAGGAACAGAATGAACAGTAGCCGTACATGCAGCAATAAGTTCTTTCGCCTTATCTACTGTACGATTGGCTACATCAATCTCTTTCACACCTACATCGGCAAGAGAAAAATAAATCGCTCGACTAGCACCACCTGCGCCAAGCAATAAAATACGTTTCTCTTGAAGTGGTTCACTACTAACGGACTGCAATGCTCGGACAAAACCAATTCCATCTGTATTGTAGCCAATCAACTTTCCACCCTTATGAACCACTGTATTTACCGCACCAATTTGTTTTGCTAGCGGGTCAATCTCATCCAAATAATCCATAATCGCAACTTTGTGCGGAGTTGTTACATTAAATCCTGAAATACCTAATGCTTTTAAACCTCTTACTGCTTCCCCTAGCTCTTCCTCTTTAACAAGAAAGGCATGATAATGGGCATCCATATTCAAGTGTTCAAATGCATCGTTATGCATAACGGGTGATAGTGAATGTCCAATTGGATTTCCGATTACACCATATAATTGTTTCATAAATCCCTCTCCATATTAAATTAAAGATTTACGCAATGAAACACTTACTCCTTTTGGTACGTGTGCAACAATTTTTGCTCCCGGTTCGTTCACAGTAACCCATCCTAATCCAGAGAATACAACATCCGTTTTTGGTTCACGAATATTAAACTCGTATTTCACTAGCTCTGGCATATTTTCTAATTCTTCTGGTGTTGGCGGGCTTAGTAAATCTCCAGCATGATTTTTATATAATTCATCTGCTTTCTCAAGCTTTGTACGATGGATTGTTAAACGATTCGAGAAGTGACAAGTAAATGCACGACGACCGCCACTTACATAATCAAAACGTGCCAGTCCACTAAAGAACAATGTTTGTTCTTCATTTAATTGGAACACCATCGGCTTAATTTCTTTTGTTGGTGTAATAAGCTTTAAGCTTTGTTTTCCAACATAGTGAGCCATTTGATGGTGGTTAATAATACCTGGCGTATCATATAAAGAAGATTCTTCATCTAACGGGATATCAATTAAATCAAGTGTTGTTCCTGGGAAATGAGATGTTGTAATTACATTTTCAGTCTCATCACTAAATTCTTTAATCATACGATTAATAAATGTCGATTTCCCTACATTCGTACATCCAACAACATAAACATCTTTGCCGCCGCGATAATACTCAATAGCCTCTGCTAGTTCAGCAATTCCTTGTCCCTTCGCTGCACTAATTAAAAAGACATCTTCTGGTTTTAATCCTAGCTGCTTTGCACTATAGCGCATCCAATGCTTTACTTTATCATGTTTTACTGACTTTGGAATTAAATCAGCTTTATTTCCAACAAGTAATACTTTATTATTTCCTACGAAACGATGTAAGCCAGGTAACCAGCTACCATTAAAATCAAAAATATCTACAATTTTGACTACTAATGCATCTGATTTTCCAATTCCATTTAAAATGCGTAGGAAGTCATCATCTGTTAACGATACATCTTGAATTTCGTTATAATGTTTCAAGCGAAAACAGCGTTGGCAAATGACTTGTTCTTTTTCTAAAGATGAGGCAGGAGCATACCCCACTTCGTTTTTATTTTCTGTTTGAATTTCTACACCGCAACCAATACATTTAATTGTTTCAGTCAAACTTTATTCCTCCCAGTTAATTAAACCTTTTTTCTTCATATTTTTCATAATTCTTCGTTCGATTTTTCGATTAAAGCGCGTTACTAATCCGTCCGTTTGTGCCACCGGTACAACTAAAATTGTATGAAGGCCTACTCGGTTTCCACCAAGCACGTCAGTCAGTAACTGATCTCCAATTACTACAACTTCATCTGGCTGCAAACGCATCTCTTGTATCGCACGCTTAAATGCGCGAACAAATGGTTTACGTGCACTATGAATAAATGGAATACCTAATGGATCAGCAAAATCTTTCACACGTTGCTCATTATTATTTGAAACGACCGTTACTTGGATGCCTTGCTCTTTCATCTCCAAGAACCATTTTTCAAGTTGCGGCGTTGCATTAGGACGATCCCATTCAATTAAAGTGTTATCTAAGTCAGTAATAACGCCTTTAATCCCACGTTTTTTTAAATCTTCTGGTTGAACATGATATACATTTTTTACATATTCATTTGGTAAAAATAGTTTCAATTTCTTTCACCTCTTTGAGGATTTTTCATAAAATTTTTCGACAACATTTTTCGATATATAACCTGTGGATAAAATTGTACACATTTTCCACATTAATTTTTCAGTTAATTTGGAATTTACTAACAAACTATACACACTTTATCCACCTAGGTATGTGGATAACCACTCGTTTGTGGCTGTCATATTTTTTTGGTACATTAAATGCATCAACGAATCAATCCTTATATTATTAGGAGGTGACTCACCTTGAAAACAAAACATATGGAACAGTTATCCACTGAGTTACTCACTGAGTCTTATTATAAAGCAAAAGAACTAAAATTAAATCCCGACTTCATTTTACTTATAAAACAAGAAATCATTAGACGCTCATTAGAGGACAAGCTTGTCAAATCATCTTGATTACATATAGAGTGAAAGTTTAATCAGCCCGTACCAATTAAACAGTTAAAGGATACATTATTGGATGCCCTGTAAAAAGAGCCATCCTACGATGGCTCTCGAATAAACAAGTACTCCCATCTAGGGGATTTCATCATTAAGTATCTTTGCCCATAACTCTTACTTACGGTTATAAAAGCTTTTCTTTATTTATGAGCTAAGCGAGTAGCTATTTTTTCACCAAGACGAAGCTCTTGTCCACTCTTTAATTCCTGCACTACTTCTATCATATCTTTTTCAAACAATAACACAACTGTTGAACCAAATGTAAAGTATGCCATTTCTTCACCTTTTTGAACAGTGTCTCTCTCATGCAAAAGCTCAATACTATTAACAAACATGGCACCTACTTTTACAAGAGCCATATGCTCGCCATCACTGCTTACTTCTGTAACAGAACGATAATTTTTTGACAGTGGTTCTTTCCCGTATTCCATACCAGCTGCATTTACCGGATATGATTTTCTACCGAGTACAAATCTTTCAGTCACAGAACCAGAAAGCGGACTATGAATACGATGATAATGACTTGGGCTTAAATAAATAACCATATATGTACCACCTGCATATCGCTGTGCACGTTCTTCATTACCTAGCATATCCACAATCGAATAACGCTTTCCTTTAATATCAAATGTTTTTGTATCCTCAATAGGACCATGATCTGCAAAAACACCATCAACAGGACTAACGATACTCGATGCATCTGCATCAATACTACGCTTTCCTTCTTTTAGCTTACGCGTAAATAATTCATGCAATGTTCTATATTCCTTCAAACCCTTTTCCATCTCATCTTGATTAATTTGAAAAACTTTCGCATACGATGGAATAATGATAGAGCTCAAACGAGATTGTGCAAATTTACGTAATATATAAGAAGTAAAGCGACCATTTGTAAGTTCTATCATAAGTCGATATAATGTACGTCGCAAATTGCGAAACCCCCTAATCAGTCTATAACTTTAGTTTTCCCTTCTTTTCTTTCTATATCATATGTAAAATTGGTTCTTATTCCCACATATCATATAAAGCAGCCTTATTATACATACAGAAAACTAAGTATGGTATTATTCTTAAATTATTTAGCACCTTCTAATATTACAGATAGAATCCGTCATTTTCAACAGTGAACATGTATTTCTTCTTAGCATAACGCGTTTTCTTTTCTTATTTACAATAAGAAAAGCAGCCCATTTTAAAATATGGCTGCTTCTAATACACTTTACTCTTTCGCTTTTTTCTCTTTCTCTGCCCTTACAAACTCGTGGAACATTTTCATTAAAGCACGCTTTTCGATCCGTGATACGTAGCTTCTAGAAATACCAAGTGCCTTAGCGATTTCCCGCTGTGTTTTCTCCTTATCTAGCCCAAGTCCAAAACGTTTCACAATCACTTCTTTTTCTCTTTCGTCTAAAATATCGATATACTCTTTAATTTTTTCTAACTCCATACTAAGCTGAATCATATCAATTACATCTTCAGACTCTGATTTTAATATATCAATAAGCGATATTTCATTGCCCTCTTTATCTTGCCCGATTGGATCATGAAGTGAAACATCTTTTTTCGTTTTCTTTAGTACACGTAAATGCATCAAAATTTCATTTTCAATACAGCGTGCTGCATACGTCGCAAGCTTCGTTCCCTTTCCTGCAGAATAGCTCTCGATCGCTTTAATGAGCCCGATCGTACCAATTGAAATTAAATCTTCTGCATCTTCTCCTGTGTTCTCAAATTTTTTAACGATATGAGCTACAAGCCGTAAATTATGTTCAATTAAAAGATTTCTCGCTTGAGCATCACCTTGCTCCATTAACTCTAAGTACTTTCTCTCATCATCTGATGATAACGGCTGCGGGAACGCATTATTCTTTACATAAGAAACAAAGACAAACACTTCTCGAACCATGTATCCAATTGCGGCGAATAGACTCAAACCTTTCACCTCCGCCAAAATAGTGGTCTTTATTATGTGTATGTGGGCGTGAGGTTGTTTGTGTCTGTACAGTTTATTTATAAAACTCAACACTTCCAACATTTAAAATATTTTATCGTTATATTATAATTAAATAAAATTGTTATTTATATGAATATGCTATTAAAGGGGACACTATTCATGATTACATTAGATAGATTATTAAATGTAACAATTTATTTAGGGGTATTTTTACTTTTCATTTCGTTCATTACTTTTGTTATTAAAAGAGGGCCTGATTTATTATTTTTTCAATTTGGAATTTCTTTATTTTTTGGAGCTCAAATTATAACTGGAATAAATTTTTTTCATAACTATGGTTTCTCGTTTCACTCAAAACTAGAACTACTTATCTTTATTTTCTATGTAATTGGAATTATTACATGTATACTACTGTTCTTTCACTTTCAAAATCCGTATCGAATTTTTTTATTAATTTGTAGTTTTTTATTTTTAACTGGTTCCAATTATTACTTTAAAGAAACATTAAATTTTAGTAAAAAAACTCCAAATCAACATAAAACTTTTTTAAGTACACAAGAAGACTCTTTTCCAAAAGAAGTCCGTAAATTTTCAGAGGATTATAATAACATAATAAGGAATGATTTTTATGAAATACCGATGATTCCTACTGAATTACAGATTACAAGCAAAAAAGATTCTTCCCATAGTACATCTTTCTTAGTTGAACTTCATAATAGCGAGAATGAAATTACTGATGACTCTGTACAATTAACTCCATCAGACCGTTTTTATATACTGTTAAATACACAAAAAACAAAAATATCAAAAATAGTATATGAAGGGCAGAATTTTTTCACATTTACAGTCACACTAAAAGCTTTTAATTTACAGCAAGAACCAGAAATTCATAATATGTTTTTAGAAATAGATAAACGTAGAGCGATGAATCTTCTTAATTTTGAAATTAAAGCCCATACTAAAGAATGGAACGTAATATTTAAAAGTGATAATTCTTCTTCCCATCTTCCTATCACATTTACTTTTGAAAAACGAACAGGCAAAGTATAAAAATAAAAAGAGTTATTTTCTTTGAAAAATAACTCTTTTTATTTTACTTACTCCAAATCTTTCTCCCAGTTTTGGCATCAATATAACGAATTTCTCGACTACCGTCGAAGAACTCTTTATAATTCTCATCCGTTGTTTGTTTATACAGCAATTGATATACCGTTTCCTCTGCATCATGATCTACAAACCATTCTAATTTAACTCGGATAGCCTCTCTGTATATTTCTAATGCTTTTTCTTTTGTTACTTTTGGTGTTGTTTCATATGTAAGTAATTCTTTTATAAAGTTGCCACACTCTCCAGAGTAGTGCATCACAGCACCATTTTCTGCATTGATGTTGATCATAATATATTTCCGCTCTACATGAATGTCATTTACATAGATTGAAAAGGAAAACCTCTCTATCCCCTCTTCCTCCTCATAATTATCCCAAAGTTGAACATACTTTGTCGCATCTGGGATAATATGCTCTAAAAATTGAAGTGCCTTGCTTAAACATTGCTCTCTTGATAAGATTGTTTTCCTTTTTTTCTCATCCTTCCACATAAAAAAAGAAAGCAATTGATTTGTTTCTTTATCTAGAGTAATTACAACGAATTCATCATGTTTCAACATTGGAAAATGTTTTTTATAAAACTCATCCATTGAATATGAATCCTTCTCTTCTATTTCTTTTTGTAATTCTTCTTTTAATACAAATTTTATCCGGACTTCATCCTCATCTACTTTTTCATCTATTTTGACAAACTTCCCCTTGCCCCAATCAAATAAATCAAACACATCTTTTTTTTGACTACTCTTTAGCGGTTTATCAACAAGTACTGTAGAAGGTAATTTATAATGTTCTGGCCCGTATAAATCTTTGCCTGTACTTGCATCAATAAATGCATGACTAGGCTCTGGTTCATATACAAGATGGTACCCTTTTACTTCTTCCCCGTTTTCATACTCCCACGAAGAGTATGTTAAATCTACAAATACAAGTCTCATATCTTGTCTAGCTTTCAAATTTTCTAAAACGACATTCTCCTCAACAATTTCACTTGGCCATGACGGCTTTTTCTCTATCGCTTTTTGTCCATTATAATGGAAATTCACAATATTTCCTGAAGGATGAACTCGCACAACACACCCTGTATTCGGCAATGGATAGCCATTCACTTCTTGCATATAATTTACTTCTTTCCAACTGCGCCTGTCATCCTTAACAGTTACATATGTATAAAATTCAGATCCTTCTTTTGTATATTTTTTTAAGAATGTATTTGCAATCGCTCTTGCTTTATTTTCCTCTATCGCTTCCTCACCGCTCGAAAAAGCTTTTTCATCCTCTATCCTAAGGTCAACTAAACTACCAGTATGTCTATTCAACGTAATCTGTATTGTTCTCTCCTCATCCGCTTTATGCTCCCACCATAATAGATGATATGGGTCATCCACACCTTCTTGATCATCTACAACAAGCCTATAATCATCTGGAATGTTAATAATATGAGCCACCTGCTCTTTTCTTTCTTTATCTTTTTGATTCATCATACCGCTCCCTTTATTACAATTTAAGGTAATTATAACAAACACAACCAAAAAATATAAACAAAAAAAGACTAGAGATATCTCTAGTCTTCTACTTCGTCTCACGATGCAACGTTACTCGCTTTAATCGTGGACAATATTTTTTTAGTTCGATGCGCTCTGGATTGTTTC
The DNA here is from genome assembly GCF_022663835.1 of Bacillus cereus group sp. BfR-BA-01347. Classification (NCBI taxonomy): domain Bacteria; kingdom Bacillati; phylum Bacillota; class Bacilli; order Caryophanales; family Bacillaceae; genus Bacillus; species Bacillus cereus group sp. BfR-BA-01347. The sequence continues at coordinate 224,343 of NZ_JAKUGG010000002.1, forward strand.
GTTTATTTTTTTTAGAAATGTAATTACGATCACCGCACTCCGTACAAGCTAGTGTAATATTTACACGCATATGTAATTCTCCTTTCTTTTTAAGATCGCAAACTAAAACGTAATGATTACGATTTATATATTATATAACTTCATTCTATTTGTCAATTACAAAACAAAAGGGTCTAAATAGAACCCTTTTGTTTAAGTAATCTATGCTTTGTATTAAAATGTTTCGTATGTAACAAACTCACTAATCGGCTTTCGATATCCTCGTGGGCGAGTTTTAGTCGTATCACTTTTTCCTATCGTAATCATTAAAACAGGTACTATATGCTCCGGCATATTTAATTCACTTTGTACTGCTTTTTCATCGAAACCAATCATTGGACATGTATCATAGCCATAATATTTAGCTGCGTACATAAAAGTCATCGCGCTTAACGAAGCATTTCTAATCGCTTCATCCTCCATGAAACGCTCTCCTTTTCCTTCATATAAACCTTTCGTTTGCCTAATTGTATCTTCATATTCACATTCATCAATCATTTTTAAAACTTTCATACCGAAGTAAATATTTTCAACATTTTGGTATGCTTTTTTATCACCACAAACGAGCACTACCGCTGATGCACTCGATACTTTATATTGACCGAAAGCTAATTCTTTTAATCTTTCTTTTCGCTCTTGATCACGAATTACAACATAATGTGTGTGCTGCAAATTATAGCAAGATGGAGAAAGCTTAGTTAACTCAAATATTTTTTTAAAGTCCTCATTAGAGATTTCTATACCTTGTATAAATTTCATTGCAGAACGTCTAGCAATTGCTAATTCTTCAAAGTTCACCATATATCCTCCTCAATAACTATAAATTTAACTATAAATTTAAATATACATTAATTTATACAAATAGATAAATAAAATAAAAACACTTTAAATTCGAATAATAATTATGATTAACAGCAAAAAAGACAAAAAGCTGAAACAATTAGTTCATACGAAATTCACACGAATCTATTACTATAGAAACTGTACATAGTGAACTTATTAACAATCACGTTTATTTATATAAAATCTTACTCGAAAGGAGTTGAAAGTATGAAAACTAAATATCGCTTTATGATCTCATCATTTGCTGCTTGCGCTTATATGATTTGGTATTTAGTATAATAACGACCTCACTTGCAAATAGGAAAAGGTGTGTATATAAATGGAATATAATCAATCAACAGTTAACTACTGGAAAGCTTTTGTATTACCATATACATTTGCTTTAGAAGAGTTAAAAACTAAATTTGAAATTATGAACCGGGAAGCTCAATTTCTAGAGGATTACAACCCGTTTGAACATATAAAAACAAGACTAAAACAACCTGAGAGTATTATTAAAAAACTAGAGCGCAAAAGCTTATTACCAACAGTTGAAAACGCTCAAACACATTTACAAGATATTATTGGTATTCGTATTACATGTTGCTTCGTAGAAGATATCTATCATTTGAAAGAAGTCATTCAAAAACGCGAAGATATGGAAGTCATAGAAGTAAAAGATTATATCGCTAACCCAAAACGAAACGGATATAAAAGTTTACACATGATTATTAAATACCCTTTATCATTAAATTCTGGTACAAAAGATGTATTTGCAGAAATTCAGTTACGTACACTGGCAATGGACTTTTGGGCAAGTTTAGAACACAAACTTTATTATAAATATGAAGGGAAAATACCGGAGTATTTAAAAGATGAACTACATGATGCAGCAATGAAAGCTGAAGATCTTGATAATAAAATGGCCACAATTCGTCAAGATATTGATGATATTGAGGCATGCTCAAATCAAATTATGCTACCACTATAAAAAAAGGTTCTCGCCAATGAGAACCTTTTTTTATACCATTTTGGGAAATATGACTCCTACACTTATTAAAGTTTCACGTTATTTTTTCTCTATTATTCGAACCTCTTCAATCTTCCATTTATCCTCTTCTTTTCCAAGGGCATACTGTACTTTCTTTTGAAGAGTAATGCTGTCGTCTACTTCCTTTTCTTTCGTTTCAACAATAACATACCCTACTTTACTAACTTTCATATCTATATGTTCCAATTCAATTTTCTTATTTCCCTTTTGAAATGCGGCTTCTTTTTGTATTTTTAAGTCTTCGGCACTAGGCATCTTCTTTGAAAATAACTCCATATGTTCTGCAAGATTTTTTTCATTCGTCGTTCGCACAAATGCATTAATAACATCTTGAATAGATCTCTCTTCTTCTTTTGGTATTTGTACCTTTTCCTCAGTTTTTTTAGTAGTAGATTTTTGTTCTACGTTATTCTCTTCTTGTTGACATCCAACTAGTAATACTACAAATACTAAAAGGAACCTTAATTTTCTAAATAATTTTTCCATATTCCCAACTCCTAAAAAGAAAAGTGAGGCATTTCGCCTCACTTTCGCTCTTAATTAGCGTCTTCCTTTATTCGGATCGCCACCGCCAACAATATCAAAGACACGTTTCGCTATATTTGTATTCTCTTGAACGCCAGAGAACAAGTATTTACCTGGACCAAATGCATACACGTTCACATCTTCCCCTGTATGTCCACCCGTTGTCCAGCCTGTAACCGAGCGCTTATTGAAAATATCTTCAATTGCATTATCAATCTTTGTTACATCTTTTGACGGAGCTATATCATTTACAGCTTGAATTTCTTCTGGAGTTAATTGTAAATCAATATACTTTTTCAATGTTTCTTCTACATTTGCACCTTTTGCAATCTCATTTGCCATAAAGTCTGGTGTGCGCTTTGCAGCTTTAATTGGTTCTACTTTAAAGTTATACTCGCCATTGGCACCTAAAGATAAGCCACCAGTAGCGTGATCTGCCGTTGCAACAACTAACGTATTTTTATCTTTTTTCGCAAACTCAATCGCTGCTTTGAAAGCTTTTTCGAAGTCTTCCATTTCACTCATTGCACCAACAATATCATTATCATGTCCAGCCCAGTCGATTTGACTTCCTTCCACCATTAAGAAGAAACCATTTTTATTTTTGTTCAAACGCTCAATTGCTGCATTAGTCATTTCTTCTAATGAAGGTGTTTTTTCATTACGGTCAATCATTTTATCTAATCCACCTGGTGCAAATAAACCAAGAATTTGATCATTTTTATCATTTAACAATTGATCTCTATCCGTTACATAGCTATAACCAGATTTCTTAAACTCTTCTGTAAGATTACGATCTTTTCTAACAAAGTTCTTTACGCCGCCGCCAAGCATAACATCTACCTTATGCTTCCCTTTAATTTTCTCATCAAAATAATCATTTGCAATTGCGTCCATATTTTTACGGCTAATGTCATGCGCACCGAAAGCAGCTGGTGTTGCATGTGTAATTTCAGAAGTTGCAACGAGTCCCGTTGATTTCCCTTTTTCTTTCGCTTGCTCAAGAACTGTTTTCACTTCCGCTTTATCATTATCAACTGCAATTGCAGCATTATATGTTTTAATCCCTGCTGACATAGCTGTTGCTGCCGATGCAGAGTCTGTAATATTTTCATGTTCATCTTCTGGGTATGTTTTTTGTGTTCCTACAAGATGCTTATCAAATTCTGTAGATTCCATTTCAAAGGTTTTCGGATTATCTTTCATATAACGGTGAGCCGTCATATATGAAGGGCCCATACCATCCCCAATTAATACGATAACATTTTTAATCTTTGCATTGCTTCCGTTCTCATCTGCATTAACCTCACTAGAACGAGTAAAATTCCATGTTGCTACCGAAGTAACTGCTAATGATGCCACAACTGCAAATGGCCATGCTTTTTTCACAAACTTTTTCACTGTCTTGTCCCCCTAATTAGGTTATTCATTTCCCACTATCAAATTTAATGGAAGACTATTAAGAGAAAATTAGCTGTATGTAAATTTTTTGTTAACTTATGTAAATATCAGTTATAATTTGTATAACTTTGTCTTTTGGTATCAATCATCCCGCCCTTTACAATTTAAATATAAACAAGTTGGATTTCATTTATTAACCTAAATCTCTTTTTTACATTTTGACTCTATTTTTATGAAAATAAATAGAAATGCGGTGAGCCTTTATGAAAATAGTAAAGCTAAATGAGTCTTTTATTTTTGAATTACTTAATCTTTGCAAATCTGTTGGATGGTTACACGATGAAATTTTTATGAAAAAACAATTCGAAATGTATCTTTCTATCGGCACACTTGTAGGTTACATTCATGAAAACAAACTCATTGCGACTGGAGGAGTATTTCCCTTTACACGTAACTTCGCTTCCATTGGTATGTTAATCGTTCACCCTAATTTTCAAGAACGAGGAATAGGGCGCATGTTGCTAAATCATTGCTTGGAACAAATTCATCCAAAACAACCCATTGCACTTATTGCGACAAAAGCTGGCGAACCTCTATACACATCATGCGGATTTCAAACAGCAACAAAGATTCATCGTTTTGAAAAGCAAACTATTAAGACGGACCCTTCTCACTTACAAGAAGTACAAGAAGAAGACCTTATATCTCTTACTTCTCTCGATCAAATTGCAACTGGTATGAATCGTTCTCTACTTTACTCTTTGCTACTACCAAGGGCCGTACACTCTTTTAAAATTGAAAGAAATAACTGTATAGAAGCTTTTTCATTATGCATACAAAAGGGCAATATATTATGTATCAATCCACTTATCGCCAAGCAAGAAAAAGATGCTATTCAATTATTAAAAAAGATATGTGAATGTTGGAATGGTATAGTACGAATTGATGTCCCACACTCACAATTTACATTTCGTAAATTTCTTCAAACAGAAAATTTCCAAGAAACGCTCCTTTCACCGCTTATGATAAAAAATGGTAGCCGACTTCCTGGAAATCGTAATATGCTATTTGCTATGATAGATACAGCGTTATGTTAGAAAGGAGACACCTAATTGAAGCGATTTAGCTATTTTATGGTAGGTTGTCTTACTCTTACACTATTAGTAGGATGTAGTGCAACAGAAAAGCCAGTAGAACAAGTAAAGCAAGTGAAAAATACAATTACAGCGAAACTAGCTACCGAGGAAAAAATGGTAGAAATAGATGGTCAAACCATTTACTTTAAAAAAATTGGTAATGAAAAACCACCTTTACTTATGATTCATGGCTTTGGAGGGTCATCAGATGGTTTTCAAAAGATTTACTCCGATTTAGCAAAAGATCATACAATTATTTCTGTAGATGCTTTAGGATTCGGGCGCTCATCTAAACCAATGGATTTTTATTATTCTTTTCCAACTCATGCAAATTTGTATTATAAATTAATGAAAAAACTAGGGTATGATTCATTCGCAATACTGGGTCATTCCATGGGGGGAGAAATTTCTCTAAATTTAACATATTTATATCCTGAAGCAGTTACTCACCTTATTTTAACTGATGCTACAGGTGGCCCTCATACATTCGTTAATAAACAAGGCTCACCAAAACCACAATTGTCGACTGATTTAAATGCCGTTTCTTCTATTGCAGATTATGATAAAAGCAAAGTGAAATTCAAACGTAATGATGAAGAGCATTATAATAAAATGAAATTATGGCCTAGGCGTCTTAAAATTAATGCAAATGAAATGAAACAGCCAACTTTAATTATATGGGGAAGAAATGATAGTAGCGTTTCATGGAAAGAAGGAGAAACGTATCATCAATTCTTAAAGAATAGTACCTTCCATATTATCGAAAAAGGTTATCATGCACCGTTTCGTCAAGAGCCACAAGAATTTGTTGGTTATGTAAAAGAATTCTTTAAAAACAATCCGATACAATCTGAAAAATAACATAAACGGGTATCTCATTTTGAGATACCCGTTTTCATATATTAAGCAGCTTGCTTTTGGCGTTTTTGAGTTTTTGATCCTAATACTTTTGGGATAACGAAGCCGTCAATTCCAAATTTACCAGCATTCATACCAGAAACCAGAACGAACATAGATAAGATAACCATTTCAGGATTCACTCCAATTGACCCACTAAACATATAGGAAAAGTTCATTACAAGGCCAAAAAAGACCGCTGTTTTTGTTAAACAGCCTACAATTAAACCAATTCCTACTAAAATTTCTCCCCATGTTACAAGTGTATTAAACAAATCTACATTTGGAATTGCAAATTCTTGTAAGAATGATGCCCACCAAGATTGAACAGCCGGTTGTGCACCTTTAGATTTTTCAATTGCACCTTGCAAATAACCTGTTGCATCGAATCCTTTCCCTTGTAGTTTACCGATTCCAGCCATTAACCATGTGTAACCAAGATATACTCGAATTACTGCTAATACAAAAGAAACTGCTTTGTTTTCTCTTAAAAATTGAATAACCATATCTTCCTCCTAAAGTTGTAATTAAATTAGTTACAGATAATATAATAACATTAGTTACTTATTTTTCAAACGTTAATTATGAATAATCCGTGACATGTGTATGAAACATTAAAAACTAACGTTTATATAGTAACTTTTATTACCTGTAAAAACTTGAACATATCATACCACAGGTGATAATCATTTTCATTGAAAAAATTGTAAAAAAAATGTGAGTTAAATGTGAAACACGTTTATTCGAATATAGAATAAACGTGTTTCACACTAATTATAGAATCGAAATGTATGTGTCTCCTCATCAATTAAACTTGCTTCTTGAAACGCTTCTTCTAACGTTTTCCCATGGTTAATAACCCCATAAAATAAGCGTATAGTAAACATAAGTGCTGCATTTCCATCTACATAATCAATCGATCCAATATACGATTTCGCACCACTATGTAAAAAAGATTTTGCTAGATTTTGCTCCCCTAACGTGCACCCGCTATTTACAATATGTGTATTATGCAATTTTGCATATTCATAAATTTCTTCTGTACCAAAATACCCTCTCGGTTCATCTTGTTCATATACTTCTTCGCCTAACTCTTCCATGACAAACTTCCCTTCTTCACCATGAAAGCAAAAAATAATATAATTAATACCATTAAATAAGTTCTTTCCAGAAAGAACTTCCACAAAATCTTTCGGTCTACCAATCCAATATGTCACAACCCTTGCACCAAAATATTCAAGAGATGCTCGGATTGATTGCGCCTCTAAATCCGAATTAAAACCAACTACTAATGCAATATTCAACATACAACCCCATCCTATAATCAGCCCTTATCAATCAGAATTTTATTGTATAAATCCATTTCATATATGCCCGTTTCCTGCAAAAAATCTGATCTAGTTAAAACGACTTTCTGTAAATATTGCCTATATGCTGTAATTGTTCCATCGTGGGATACAATGCAAATTCTTTCAACACTCAGTTCATAACACCAAAGAAGAAATTCATCTACTATTTGCTGAAAACTATTCTTTGAAATAGTGTTTATACCTTCCTTCCATAACTGATTATTTGAGCTTTTCTCTATCGAAAAATGCGGAAATAACTTTGTTATCATTCCCTGATCTACTATATAATCGCACGGTAATGTTCTCGCTTCTTCTCGATAAGGAAAAATACGCGGGGATACATATGGATGGACGATTTTTTGACAAGCTACCTTCTCACTCCATATTGTCGCCGTTTGTAAAGTTCTAAGTGTAGGACTAGCAATTAATATATCCGTTTCTTGCAATGGCACATTGCATTGAAGTAATTTAGCCTGATTCCTTCCCTCATCCGTTAATGGGGGATGCAACACTTGTAAACTTGACGGCAAGTCCTTTGTATGTTCTCCTTCACCGTGCCGAACAAAGACGAGTTTCATACCCACCCTCCTCTCTCTATGAAATCCTTCAACATAATTTCTTCCCTATCTCATCCATTATTCCTGCTATATAAAAAACCGATATGTCAAATACTTTTTACAAGAGAGAGGGGAATCACAAATATGAAATGGATAACCATCTTAATCGGAATGATCATATGGGTATATATAAACGGATTTTTTAGTAGTGATAAAACTGCTAATCCTTGGATTACAGATGATGAACGGGAAACAAAAATTAAGCAGAAAGCAATTATTGCAAGCTGGTCTGGTGTTTTTATGTTTTGTATCATTAACCTCTTAAACAAATGGTTAGGTGTAGAAACGAGCAACGCGTCACCTTACTTACCACCTTCTGTCGCAACTATTTTAAAAGAAAATGTAGAGCTACAAATTTTATTTATGCTATTTATTACGTATGGCATATTTTACGTATACTATAGAAGAAAACTAAGTGCTTAACTTTTATCTCATGATTATCCTCCTAAATGGATATAGTAATTAGGACGAAATGAAAGGAGCGATATAAAAATGAGTAACTCGAATGATTTTTTAGATACACTGCATGAAAAACAAGCAAAAGATGAACAAAATAGAAAACGTCAGGGGAACGGAAACCCCGCGAAAAAGAAGCCAAATAAAACACATAAATAACAATAAAAACCTGCCTAAAATTATCTTTTAGGCAGATTTTTTATTCTTCTTTCACCGAAATGACATTTTCCCAATTCCATTTCTCATAATACCACGCTGGTACATCTATATTTTCAATCCACTTCTTTTCTTGCTTTCCATCACTATTGGCAAGCCATACATTGGCTTTCTTACGGTCTGAACGTATCCATATTAAGTGATTGCTCTTCTTTATAAAGATTGGATGATAATCACCCTGCTCATGAGGTGGCTTTGTAATTTGATGTTGTTTATCGCTTGTACGATCAATCTCATATAAAGATGGCAGTGGCCTTTTTTCCGGCGGAGTTTCTATTCCTGCCTCTTTTGCCCTCGAAACGATAATTACTTTGTGGTTCTTCCATGCAAAATCCCAATCGACATATCCTTTCGGCGTAAATGTGTTCTGCTGAAGTACTGGCAATTCTTTTACTTTTAAATGTTTATTCTCTAACGCAACTCTCCCGCTTCCTTCAATATAGGCTAATATGTTGCTAGATGGCGCCCATTTGAACCATTGTGTGTTTAATAACATTTGGTCTATCTTTTCAAACCGGCTGCCATCTGCTCGAACTAAGCAAAGCGTATTACTATCAGCTGACCATGAAGCTGTCGGTACCGCTAAAAATGAAATCCACTTTCGATCTGGTGACCACTCAAATCCACTTGCAACTAGCGCTAGAAAATCATCATGCTCATTTGGCAATGCATACAAATGCTTCATTTTGTGAGGATTCATATGTGCATCTTTTTGCACTTCATATAGCTGGGCTCCTGTCCATCCTGTTGGAAGTAAGTGTGCTTCAGATGATATAAGAAAGTTCTTTCCATCAGGGTACCATGCATAATCACCTACACCAGCTGATACATTTTCAAAATCAGCATTCTTTTTTTCTACCTCAAATGTATGTAATGTACCTGTAAATATAAATGCAATTATATTTTCTATTGGTGACCATTGATAATTTGATACTTCTAAGTGAAACGGCGTAACTTTCTTTCCATCTTTCAGCCGATATAACTCAAGAGTACTTTGTTTCTTCCCTTTTACATATGCTAGCCACTCCCCATCATATGACCATTTCGGTCCTGTTATGTATTCTCCTTTTGTAAGTTGTTTTTCTTTTCCATCAACTTTAATCCAGAGGTCATGATGACGAATAAAAGCAATTTTCACTCCACTATTTTCTGCTTTAGTAATAGTAATTGAACTTAAAAATATGAATAATAATGCGGTGACACTTGCTATAGCCTTTTTCATAACACTCCTCCATTTCCCTCATAGCATTCCTCAATGTCCACCTACAATATGTGAAAAATACCTATTCGACATAATCAGAAAAAATTTCTCAAGAAATTTTCAATTCATAGAGGATTAGTATGAATTATGCCGAAAATATAGTTTAGCTAACATCCGATTATGTAATTTAAGAGAAATTTGTAAGATTATATTTCGGAATATTAGCACTTTTTATTAGGGGGAGTCTCAATGAAAAAAACTACATCTACACTATTAAGTATGGTACTCGTCTTTTCTAGTTTTGGAGCTTTAAGCGCCCATGCTGAATCAATGCAAAAGGAGAAGCAATTTAGTCCACAATTAAAAACAACGATTGAACAGTGGGGAGAACATAAAATTGCTCAAAATGTTGAAACGAAAACAACAAAAGAAATATCAGTAATTGTAGAATTGCAACATGCACCTCTCGCTGCTCAAAGTAATATTCAGCATGCTCCAGATTTACAAAATAGTAATGCACAGTCTTATCATGCCGAGCTAAAAAAAGCACAACAAGAGACGACTAAGAAAATAAAAGAAAAAGCACCTGGTGCAAAAATTAAAGAAGTTTATAATACGTTATTTTCCGGTTTCTCTATTTCAGTTCCAGGAGATCAAATTACTGCTCTTGCTTCTTTACCTGAAGTAAAGACAATCTATCCGAACTTAACATATAAATTGCACGAAACAACGAAAAGCGCTACTAACGAAGAAGTACCTAATATCGGTGGACCGACAATTGGTGCGCCTGAAGCTTGGAATTTAAAAGACCCCTGTGGCAAACCTCTTGATGGAAAAGGTATGAAAGTAGCTATTATCGACTCTGGCGTAGACTATACACACCCTGACTTAAAGGCAAATTATATTGGTGGATATGACACTGTCGATGAAGACAACGATCCAATGGATGGTAACGTACATGGTACTCATGTAGCTGGAATTATTGCTGGTAATGGAAAAATTAAAGGCGTTGCTCCAAATGCTTCTATTTTAGCTTATCGTGTCATGAATGACGGTGGTACTGGTACAACAGATGATATTATTCAAGGTATTGAACGAGCGATTCAAGATGGTGCTGATGTGTTAAATCTATCCCTTGGACAAGATTTAAATGTACCTGATCAGCCTGTAACTTTAACGTTAGAACGTGCAGCAAAGCTTGGGGTTACTGCAGTCGTTTCCAATGGAAATGATGGTCCAAAACCTTGGTCTGTTGATGCACCTGGGAATGCAAGTAGCGTAATATCAGTTGGAGCATCTACAGTTTCTATTCCCTTTCCAACATTACAAATAGCTGGTTCCAGCAAAACCTACCAAGGATTACCGTTATCAAAATCAGATTTCCCAATAGGAAATGCTTCTCCACTTGTATATGTTGGCTATGGTAATCCAAGCGATTATGCAAAACAAGATGTGAAAGGAAAATTTGCACTTGTTTTACAAGGTACTTCTAGTACGTTAGTAAAAGCTGAACAAGCGAAGCAAGCTGGTGCAATTGGTGTACTATTCATTTCTACAGAAAAAGAAATCAATATTATGCCTGAATACTTTACACGTGAAAACCTAGCCCTTCCAGTTATGCAATTATCCAATGTAAACGGTGAAGAGTTGAAAAACTTAATTACAAAGCGCAAGAAAAATATAAAAATTAGCCAACCGGTTCCGACTGAATTAATTGGAAACTTTAGTTCCAGAGGTCCGTCACAAGGAAGCTGGCTTATAAAACCAGATATCGTTGCACCTGGCGTACAAATTACTAGTACAGTACCACGAGGCGGCTATGAATCGCATAACGGAACAAGTATGGCTGCTCCGCAAGTAGCTGGAGCGGTTGCCCTCCTGCGTCAAATGCACCCTGATTGGACGACGGAACAATTAAAAGCATCACTTGCCAATACAGCAAAAACTTTAAAAGATGTTAATGAAAATACGTATCCTGTTATGACGCAAGGATCTGGCTTAATTAACATTCCAAAAGCTGTTCAAACAAATGTATTAGTAAAGCCTAACAATATCAGCTTCGGTCTTATAAAGCCAAACAGTGGTAAAGTAAAACTGATGCAAAATATTACGTTACAAAATCTTTCTAGTAAAAAGAAAAGCTTTTCAACTCGTGTAGAATTACTAGATGCAACCACAAAAACAAAAGTAAAAGCTTCTGTTCCTTCATCGATTAGCGTACAACCAAATAGTAATACGGAAAAACCATTTACTATCACTGTCGATAGCTCACTACCACAAGGTGTGTATACTGGGAATGTATATGTAAAAGAGCAAGGAGCAAAAGAAGAAATTCGAATTCCATTTACATTTAGTATCGATCCTAAAGATTATAAACGAATTGATGGTCTCGAAATTGTGAATTCTACTTTTAGTCCAAACGGGGATAACATATTAGATGATAATCTCATCAACTACTATTTAGTTTCTCCTGTTGAAGATGTAACGTTACATGGTAACTTAGTTACAAAAGAACGTGTAACATACGAAGGAATCATTTATGAAGGTAAAAATGAAACAGCAGGTTATAAACCGTTCAAATGGGATGGTACAAAAGTAGATGGATCACCACTCGCGGATGGTTTATATCAAATTGAAGCAGTTGCTTCTAATTCTGGCGGAGAAACAAAGCAAACAGCTGCTGTATTCCTTGATCGAACTGCACCTAAGTTAACACATGAGGTTGACCAAGAAAATCTTGTAATTAGAGGAAAAGTTGATGATATTCTACTAGATTGGATGTCAGAATCTGGTTGGATAGCACCTGGCATTCCAGTGAGAATGCAATATGAAACTAACGGAAATGGTGTATGGGAACAGGCATTCCTGAACCCTTGGGAGAAAAGCTATGACATTTATTTCGATCGTACTCAATTACAAGAAGGAAAAAATACTATTCACATTGTAGCAACTGATGCAGCTGGCAATACCTCTAATTTAACTGTTAATTTAGAAGTGAAATAAAGTGAAACTTTAATCAGTGGAGATTTCATTCATCCCCACTGATTATTAGCCTTCACCAATCGGGGGTTCACGAGCAGTTAGGCTCCCATCTTACTTCTTTACTTCCACTGAATTTTGAGGTAGGAATTTTACTGCTCATTAACACGGGATAAAAAATTTTTGTTGACAATTTTTTTAATATAGTTTTATAATACAAAACATAGTTTAGTTGAACGAATTATATATCGGCTTTGAAGGAATACTAGTAGCGACTTATATCACTGTCTCAGAGAACTGATGGTTGGTGCGAATCAGTACATATACAAGCGTGAATTACAATTCTGGAGCTTCTTTCCCGTAATGCTTTTTATGCATGAAGAGAAAGACGGATCTTTCCGTTATCGTAAAGTGAGTGGTAAACAATTAGTTGTTTACAAATAGGGTGGTACCGCGATTTTTATCGTCCCTATCGGATTTTCCGATAGGGACTTTTTTGCATCCATCCTCTTACACAATTTCATATATACGCGTTGAAAGAATCGCAGTAGTATCTTATATCCCTGTTACAGAGAGCTAATGGTCGGTGGAAATTAGCACATATATAAGTATGAATTACAATTCTGGAGCTTCTTTTTCGTAGTGCTTTTATGTATGAAGGAAAAGACGGAATTTTTCCGTTATCATTAATTGAGATGTAAGTATATTTTCACTTACAAATAGGGTGGTACCGCGATTCTTTCGCCCCTATCGGATTTTCCGATAGGGGCTTTTTCTATTTCTCATAGAAACATATGTTAAATAATTCCGAATCTTATGATAAAATTTTATAAGCGCTTACAAAAATGAAAGGAGGTGATACAAGCTATACGAAATCGATATTCAATTTTATTGAAAAAAAGGAGGATGTCTAAATGACAAAGAAAACAGAAATTCCATCGCATTTAAAACCATTCGTATCCACACAACATTATGATCAATACACACCGGTGAATCACGCTGTGTGGCGTTATATTATGAGACAAAATCATAGCTTCTTAAAAGACGTTGCTCATCCAGCCTATGTGAACGGACTACAATCATCTGGTATTAATATAGATTCAATTCCAAAAGTAGAAGAAATGAATGAGTGTTTGGCACCAAGTGGCTGGGGCGCTGTAACGATTGACGGACTTATTCCCGGCGTAGCATTCTTCGATTTTCAAGGACACGGATTACTACCAATCGCAACAGATATTCGGAAAGTAGAAAATATCGAGTACACACCAGCTCCAGATATCGTACACGAAGCCGCAGGACACGCACCGATTTTACTTGATCCTACATATGCAAAATATGTGAAACGTTTTGGGCAAATTGGTGCAAAAGCTTTCTCTACAAAAGAAGAACATGATGCATTTGAAGCTGTTCGTACATTAACGATAGTAAAAGAAAGTCCTACTTCTACTCCTGATGAAGTTAAGGCTGCTGAAAATGCTGTAATTGAAAAACAAAACTTAGTTTCTGGTTTATCAGAAGCTGAACAAATTTCACGTCTTTTCTGGTGGACAGTAGAATATGGATTGATTGGAAATATAGATGATCCAAAAATATATGGTGCTGGTCTCCTTTCTTCTGTTGGCGAAAGCAAACATTGCTTAACAGACGCTGTAGAAAAAGTTCCATTTTCTATCGAAGCATGTACAGGGACAACTTATGACGTAACAAAAATGCAACCACAACTATTTGTTTGTAAGTCCTTTGAAGAATTAACAGATGCGCTTGAAACATTTTCTAAAACAATGGCCTTTAAAACAGGTGGAAAAGAAGGTTTAGAAAAAGCAATTCGCTCTGAGAACTATGCAACAGCTGAGCTAAATAGCGGATTACAAATTACAGGTACATTTAGCGAGACAATTGAAAACGATGCAGGTGAATTAATTTACATGCGAACAAATTCGCCAACAGCATTAGCGCTTCATAATAAACAGTTAGCGAATCATTCTACTTCTGTACACAGTGACGGATTTGGAACACCAATTGGATTACTCACTGAAAATATTGCATTAGAAAATTGTACAGACGAACAACTACAATCATTAGGAGTTACAATTGGAACTATCGCTGAGTTTACTTTTGCAAGTGGTATTCATGTAAAAGGAACAGTAACAGATATTGTGAAAAACGATAAGAAAATTGCCCTTATTTCCTTTATCGATTGTACAGTTACTTATAACGCCCGCGTTTTATTTGATGCTTCATGGGGCGCATTTGATATGGCTGTTGGCTCACAAATCACTTCAGTATTCCCAGGTGCCGCAGATGCAGCAGCATTTTTCCCAATGGATGAAGAAGTTCAAGAAATTCCTGCTCCACTTGTACTGAATGAACTTGAACGTATGTATCAAACAGTTCGAGATATTCGAAGTGAGGGGATTTTACATGACGCGCATATCGATCAATTAGTAGCAATTCAAGAAGTATTAAATAAATTTTATGCGAAAGAATGGTTGCTGCGCCTTGAAGTATTAGAGTTACTTTTAGAGCATAACAAAGGGCATGAAACATCGGCAGCATTACTACATCAACTTTCTACTTTCACAACTGACGAAGCTGTAACACGCCTTATTAACAATGGTCTTGCGTTACTTCCAGTAAAGGATGTGAAAAATGATGCTAAGATTAACTGAAGAAGAAGTTCACGAGGAATTATTGAAGGTAGATAAATGGATGGTAAAAGATGAGAAATGGATTGAACGAAAATATATGTTTTCCGACTACTTAAAAGGAGTCGAATTTGTCTCTGAAGCCGCCAAACTATCAGAAGAACATAATCACCATCCATTTATCCTTATCCAGTATAAAGCAGTTATTATTACTTTGTCATCTTGGAATGCAAAAGGTTTAACGAAACTAGATTTTGAGCTTGCAAAACAATTTGATGAACTATTTTTACAAAACGAAAATGCAATTATAAGAAAATAAAAAAGAGAAGCCTTTTTAGGCTTCTCCTTTTATTTTGAAATGGATACAATGTCCAAATGGATCCTCGACTTGTAATATTCCATCTTTGTACGTAGCAATCTTGCCAATATTTTTTAAGCTTTCACATACTTGCTCTTTTTGTTTTTCATCCGCTAGTACAATTGTGAAATATTTTAAACCAACAGAACCTGGCATTTGCGGTGGCACCCCTTCACCTTGCCACGTATTTAAGCCGATATGGTGATGATAACCACCTGCTGATACGAACAACGCTCCATTACGAGCTGGGATCGTTACTTCAAAACCAAGACCATCAACATAGAAACGTTTCGCTTCCTCTAAATCAGCTACATGGAAATGAATATGCCCCATCACAGTACCAGATGGAAATCCATTCCATGTACTTCCTTGCTGTAATAATTCTTCACCAGCTAACGGGTTACTAACAAATGGGAGTTCTCCATTCTCATCACGCCAAACTTCTTTTTGTCGATCATGATAAATTTCAATCCCGTTTCCATCTGGATCAGCTAAATAAAGAGCTTCACTAAAGTAATGATCGGCTCCGCCATGTAGTGGATATACCATCTCTACAAGATGACGAAGAACATTCGCTAAATCCTGTCTACTTGGTAATAAAATTGCGTAATGATATAACCCTGTTCTTGCTCTTTGCTTCGGAAAAGCTTCTTTCTTTTCTTCAATGATAAGAAGTGGTTCATCATTTTCATTCCCAAATGTAACGACTGCTTCTTCTTCTTTTAGCACCTTCATACTTAGTACTTCCGTATAAAACTCTAGTGATTTCTTTACATTAGATACGTATAAATGAACAACATCAAGTGTTGTATCGGGATGAAGTTGAAAACTCATCTTGTTAGCCCCCATTTAAATTAGTTCTTCTTTGACATTTTTTCTTTTAAGAAATTATCTACAAAACCATCAGCTTTTGCAACAAATAAATATGCACCCATTGCTAATAATGCAAGTTCTAATTCGAAACCAGGATTTTTTCCATCTCCCAATAAACCAGCTGACCATTTCACTTTTACGATTGCTCCAACCATAACAAGTGCAAATAATAATCCAATATATCTTACACCTAAACCTAGAATTAATAATAGGCCTCCAACTAATTCAAATGTTGCTACACCGTATGCAAGTCCTCCTGGTAAACCAATGCTTGTAAACCACCCTGCAATATTGTCAATTCCTGATTGGAATTTTGTTAAACCGTGCATGAAGAATGTTACCCCTAACACGATACGAATAATTAAGTTACCAATATGTTGATTCATTTCTTTCTCTCCTTTATAGTTTTCTTATACAAAACTTTTATTTACATTACAAAACATACACTAATTTTTTTTATTCGTCAATTCATTTTCACTGGGAAAATATATATTTTTTTTGCTATGATACAAATAGTTGTTTACAAAAAGGAGCTTGATTTTATGAATATTGGTTCTGCAATACGTGAAATTCGTCAACGTAGAGGCATAACAATCGCACAAATTTGCGAGGGAACAGGTCTTTCTAAAGGATTTATGAGTCAGGTTGAAAATAATAAAACATCACCATCTATTTCAACTTTAGAAACGATCTCCAACTTTTTAAACGTTCCCCTTCCCTATTTATTGTTAGAGCAAAAAGATCGATTAAAAATTGTCAAAAAAGAAGAACGGAAATACAGTGTATACGGAAAAGATGAACAAAGAATTGAACATGTCGCTGAGCAAGGGGGCCTTCGCCTATCTTTAGTAGAAATACCTACTGGATTCCCGAAAGAAAACTCACCAAATGCCCATGAAGGGGAAGAATGTCACCTTGTATTACGCGGAAAACTAGAAGTTCAGCACGGTGAAGATATTGCAATTGTAGAAGAAGGTGATTCTTTCTCATGGAATGCATGCGTTCCTCATATTGTTCGTAATATAGGAGAAGAAACTGCATTACTACTCATCTCTAGTTATGCGGAAAATCGAAAACGTGTTTACTAAATAATAAAAAAGAAGCCTGCTAAACAGGCTTCTTTTTTATCCCCTTATAATTCCATAACTTGTCCCCACTAGTACAGTCTTTTCGTGTTGATTGCGATAAACTGACTCGATTGAAACTTTTTTATAGCCTTCCATTTGCTCAACATTTGTTAAAGTTAATTCACAAGTGATTGTATCTCCTGTGAAAACTGGTCTAATAAACTCACTTACTAATTCTCTTGCTATGTAATGTAATTCTTCGCCTACTTTCGTTCCAATGCTAGCAGTCAATAAACCATGGACCATTAATCTTCCATTTTCATCATATTCCACATGGTGTCTGCCTTTATCTCCGGTAATATTTGCAAATTCAAAAACCTCTTCCTCAGTAAATCTTCTTTCATATTTAAATACATCCCCAACTTTTATGCTCATTTTTATCCCCCTAACAATAAACAGAATTTTCTTTTATTTTATCATAAAATGAGCCTCAATCCATTCTCTATTATCAATAGCCTCAAAATTACCTCGCTAAACTTTTTACTTTTCATTCATTTATCGGTGACCATCTCTTCTCGCGACTTGATATCCATAATACGCACATGTTCCATTTCTCGATAGCTCTCTAACTTCAAATCCACAGCTTCTATAAAAATCAAAATTGTTCGCAGAAGTATGTGCAAACCAGTCACCATGTGGTAGCTTTTGCAAACAAAGAGCGACAAGTTTCTTACCTAATCCCTTCCCTCTATATTCACATTTCACAACTAAATTTACTATGTTCGCGACCATGATTCCATCAGAAATGACTCTAACCATCGCAACCATCTCTTCTTCATCCCAAATTGTGAATGCCCATGTTGAATTTTCAAATGCTATCGTGAATTTTTCAATTTGCCAAGAAGGGATATTATCATTGCTCCAACCGGCATCTTCGAATAAAGTCTTAATTGCATATGCAGGTACACCATTCGTTCCCTCACGAATAATAAGTCCATTATGATAAATGTACATGTAATCCCCCCTTTATTTTTATATACCATTCTTCAAAAAATGAAATTAACCTTTTTTCATCCAATGCGCCTAATGGAATAAACGAGAACATCCATCCCATGAAATGAAGTTGTTTTCTCATAACTAAGCCCCGTTTTTCTAGCAACAAAGATTGAGGCGGGGTGGTCCGGATTAATAAGAGAAATTAATTTATTCATTCGTAACGCTTGGAAGCCATAGTCTCGAAATGCTGCCGCTGCTTCTTTCGCATAGCCTTTTCCCCAATACTGAGGTAATAACCAATAACCAATTTCAATTTCCTCTTTTCCATCTATCTGCTGCTTTACTAATCCTGCATGACCAATCCGTATCCTCGTTTCCTTTTCAATTAATACAAATAAACCGAGGCCATTTTTATAGCTAGGAATTACCCACTCCTCCAAACTTTTTTTACATTGCATATATGTTTTTAACGTCCCATTTCCAATATAGCGCATTACTTTTTCGTTTCCCCATAGTGAAGCGTAGAACTGTAAATCATCCATTGTATATTTACGAATTTGTAAACGGTCTGTATGAAACATTCCTTCACTCCTTTCTACTAATTTCTTCTTAATTTCACGATCATATTTTGTATGCACAATAAATGTTACCATTTATTATAAATGAATCAACTACATAACGCAGAATATTCAATCTTATAGAAACAAAAAAAGCAGTAGACAAATATTGTCTACTGCATCCATATCATAACTAGCATAAAGAAAACTACAATTGAGGGGGGTGTAGGATTTTCAAATATACTAGATACTTATCCCGTTCTAACGGGCGGTAAACTTTCCAATTGTTTCAAGTGAAAAGTTTACCGCACATAAGAACTTCCTTCGTTCATTAAGATAGTATTGCTAAATAATCATATACACGCTTAGCTTTCTCTCCACCCATTCGTGCATGCTGAAGAAGAGAAATACCATGAGGACCAGATGCACGTAATGCTTCTGGTTGAGCTACTAAAATAGCTTGTACGACTTCTAATTCCCCAAGCATAGCTGCCGCGAAAATATCCATACGAGCACCCTTTTCTAGTAAATAAAGAGCAATATCTTTACGACCTACATGTGCCGATGCGCCTAACGCACTTTCCCAATCTGATCCACCCCAATTATAAGAGGCGTGAAGTAAGCTTGGTGATTCAACCAATAGCTCTTGTACTTTCTCTAAATCCCCGTGAGCTGCCATAACAAATTCTCTTACTAATTCAGTGGTAATACGCTCTTCTGTTTGCATCGCTCTTCTCCCCTTTTAAAAATTCGTTTCGGTGTAAAAAAAGGCTTGTCACTTCCCTGAAAAATATCTACATCTATGCCAAATACATGTTGAAACATTTCATGGCATAGTACTTCTTCTGGTATACCATCATACTGAATTTTTCCTCGCTTTAATACAAGTAAACGATCGCTATATTGAGCAGCTTGGTTAATGTCATGTAAAACCATTATAATTGTCATTCCAAACTCCTCATTTAATCGTTTCACAAGTTCCATTACTTCCAACTGGTGAACGATATCTAAAAAGGTTGTTGGTTCATCCAATAATAAGACATTTGTACGTTGCGCTAGCGTCATCGCAATCCAAGCACGTTGCCGTTCCCCTCCTGATAAAGAATGTAAAAGACGATATTCATACCCTTCAAGATTTGTAACAGACAATGCCCAATCAACAATTTCTTCATCTTCTTTATTTAAGCGGCTACTCCATGATTTATGTGGACCTCTTCCGAACTCAATTAGTTCTTTCACTGTTAAATCTAATTGATGATCATGCATTTGTGGTAACATTGCTAATTGCTTCGCTACATCAGCACTCTTCATCATATGAATATTTTTCCCATCTAAAATGATGTCCCCTTCGCTTTGTTTCAGTAGCCTTGCTATTAAACGAAGCAAAGTAGATTTTCCCGATCCATTCGGACCAATTAAACTAACGATTTCTCCAGCCTTAATATGTACATTCATATTTTGCATTTGAAATCTTTCAGAGTGTGCGTAAAACACTTTGTTAACGGAAATCACTTTGTTTTCCTCCTCTATGAATTAAATATAAGAAGAACGGACCACCTAAGAAGGACAGTAAAATACCAACAGGCAATTCGATTGGGTCAAACCAACTTCGAGCTATTGCATCCGCAAAAACAAGTAATACCCCGCCGCCAAGGCATGATAAAGGTAGCAAATATCTATAATCATTTCCAACTAATAAACGTAGCATATGTGGTACGACAAGACCGACAAATCCAATAAGACCAGACACACTTACTGCAATTCCAGCTAATAATGTACTTACTACGATTAAATAAAACCGACTTTTTTCCACATTATGTCCTAATAACTTTGCCATTTCATCTCCAAGCATTAACACTCGAATATGCTTAATACCAAAGAAAGCTAATATAATGGCGAATATTGCATAATAAATAATCATGTTTAAATGTGCCCAACTTACACCACCAATACCGCCCGCTAGCCACGGTAACACCGATTGTACTTTGTCACTATGTAATAACATTAATGCTGACGTTGCTGCACCAATTAATGCATTGATCGACACCCCTACTAAGACGATTCTTGAAGGTGGTGCCCCTTTTTGCCATGATAAAGCATAAATAACCATCGCTGTTATGAAAGCTCCTAAAAACGCCCCTAGTGGTAAAAAAGCTAGATGCTGTGGGAATAAAATCATGATGACAATTGCTACAAGGCCTGCTCCAGATGAAACTCCGATAATACCAGGATCTGCAAGAGGGTTTCTCATAACTCCTTGTAGCAGTGTACCAGATGCAGCTAAACATGTTCCTACTATAAACCCAATGAGCACTCTCGGTATGCGAAGATCCCATACAATTCGATGAACTGTCGAACCTTCATCTTGTATACCTGTTAAAATATCTCGTACAGAAAAGGATAAACTTCCTGCGAAAAGACCGTAAAAGAGACCTAGGATTGTTAATACAACTAAAGTAACTGCTATTATCCATCTTTTTTTCGCAAAAGGATGTTCCTTTTCTCTTACTACTTCACTACTTTCCATACGTATCATTTCCTTACATCTTGTATACTTTTATACATAAAGTCCATTGCTTCTGTAACTTTTGTACCAGGATTAGATCCAAATAAATCAGGTGGCAAAATAACTACGCGGTTTTGTTTTACTGCCTCTAAATTTTTCCACGCTTCATTTTTCATCATTTCGCCTTCGAATGCTTTTTTCACACTTTTTGGATCTCCGTGTGTAATTAAATAAATCACATCTGGATTCGCCTCAATAATACGTTCTACACTTAGCTGTGCATATTGCGGGTATTCTTTCGTTTCTGGAAAATCAGAAGCAATATTTTTTCCGCCTGTTTTTTCTAAAATATCACCTGATAAAGATGTTGGTAATGCCGCTAAATAAGTTCCTGGTGCGCCATACACTAGCAAGGCTTTCACATCGCTCTTTTTCTCATATTTCTTCATTTGATCATTCATTTTTTGATTAATTTCTTTTGCTTTATCTTCTTTCTTCATTACCATTCCATATAATTCAATATTTTTTTGAATATCTTGTACAGAATTCGCAGAAGAAATGATAACTTGCGTTCCTTGTCCTTCAACCGTTGGCACATTCTTTTGGAATCCATTGTTAGCAACAAGTACATCGGGCTTTAAACTAGCAATTTGCTCAAAGTTCGGTTGATGTGCATTCCCAATTACTTGTGCTTTCTTTAACTCCTCTGGAAGAGTTAATTTCGTATCTGGGCGACCTACTATGTTTCCACCTAAAGCATGAATAATATCCATGTCTCCCATACTTAATGTTGCAAAACTTTCTGGCACTTTATCGAATGTTACCTTTCTTCCTGATAGGTCGGTAATTTCGATTTTCTTTTTTCCTTTTTCTGTTTTGGTTGCAGACGCTTTTCCGTCCCCTTTGGCACTGCAACCTATTAACAAGAAAAAAATAGATAAAATCGCTGTAAATAGCGTAATAGATTTTTTCATTTCTTCACCTCTAATTGATAATGATAATCATTAACCACTATTCTACTTTAATTGATAAGGATTATCATTGTCAACACGAAACGCATACATTTTTCTACAAAAAACAAAAAGCGTGACAAAAAGATTTTTTCTTTTCGCCGCGCTCTAGTTAACAATATTATTCACATTCATTTTCCTCTAGCTGTTCACGCATCACTTTCACACGCTGAAAGAAAAAGAACGATAAACTTAAAAATATAACGATGCTCCCCATCATAACAAAAAATTGGATTGTCTCTTTTGCTCCACTCGGAATCAATAAGCCAACCATTAACAATGTACTTACAGCGAGAAGCATTTGTCCAAACCGAGTATAATCTTCTATTTTTCCTTTTAATTCTTTCATTATATTCTCACTCCTCCATTTCACTGTATCATATTCTATGAAACTGAAAGACCAGTAAATACAGCCATTCTGGGAGATGTTTTCCAATAAAAAAAGAGCCGCTTTTACTGCGGCTCTTTTTTTATCATTATTCACCTTTATATGCTTCCATATAAATTTCTTTCAGCTCTGAAATAAGCGGTAACTTTGGATTAGCAGTTGTACATTGATCTTCAAAAGCTCTTTCTGCTAATACTCCAACAACCTCTTCAAATTGCTCTTTATCGACTCCTTGTCCCGCAATACTCATATTAATATTTAAGCTTTTTCCAAGCTCAATAATTGCTTGGACGAGTGATTCCACCCCTTCTGCTACCGAACTTGCTGGAAGCCCGAGCATTCTCGCTATATGTGCATATCTTTCATCTGCCACAAAGTGCTCATATTTTGGGAACAATGCGTGTTTTCTTGGCTTAATAGCATTATAGCGGACTACGTGCGGCATTAGAATGGCATTTGCGCGTCCGTGCGGAATATGGAATTCTGGTCCAATCTTATGTGCTAAGCTGTGATTAATACCGAGGAAAGCATTTGCAAATGCCATCCCTGCAATTGCAGAAGCGTTATGCATTTTTTCTCTTGCTTCTTCATCATTTCCATCTTTATATGCTCTCGGTAAATATTTGAATACGAGATCAATAGCTTTTAATGCTAATCCATCTGTATAGTCATTTGCCATAACAGACACATACGCCTCAATTGCATGTGTTAAAACATCCATACCAGTATCTGCTGTTACATTTGGTGGTACTGTCATTACAAATTGTGGATCAACAATTGCTACATCTGGTGTTAATTCATAATCTGCGAGCGGATACTTTATATTATTTTTCTTATCTGTAATAACCGCAAATGGTGTCACTTCTGATCCCGTTCCTGATGTCGTTGGAATCGCAACAAACTGCGCCTTATTTCCTAATTCCGGATATTTACATGTACGTTTTCTTATATCTAAAAATTTCTGTTTAATGCCATAGAATGTCGTTTCTGGATGCTCATAGAATAACCACATTCCTTTTGCTGCATCCATAGCTGAACCACCACCAAGTGCGATAATTACATCTGGCTTAAAGCTTTTCATCATTTCCGCACCTTTGAAAACAGTTTCATCTGATGGATCTGTTTCGACCTCAAAGAAAACTTCAACTTTCACATCATTTGCATGCTTGTTTAAATAGTGCGCGACTGTATCGACATAGCCATGTTCAACCATTCCGGGGTCCGTTACAATAAATGCACGTGAAATGTTAGGCATATTTGCTAAATAAGCTGTAGCATGTTTTTCAAAATAAATTTTTGGTGGCAGTTTGAACCACTGCATATTCTTTTTTCTATTTGCCAGCCTTTTTATATTTAATAAATGAGTCGCTGTTACATTTTGGGAAACTGAATTCTTTCCGTATGAACCACAACCAAGTGTAAGTGATGGAATAAATCCATTATATATATCCCCTATTCCACCTTGTGATGAAGGTGCATTTACAATGAGACGGCAAGCTTTCATACGTAACCCAAATTGCTTTTGCACATCTTTATTTGTAGAATGGATAACTGCTGAATGTCCTAAACCACCGAGGTTCAACATTTCTTCGCAATATGTAAATCCTTCTTCTAATGAATTTGCCTTCACACAAGCTAATACTGGACTCAGTTTCTCACGGGATAACGGATATGCTGCTCCGATACCTTGAATTTCAGCTACAAGCATTTTTGTATGTCCAGGAACAGTAATCCCAACTAAACCGGCAATATACTGTGCTGATTTCCCTACAATATCACTATTTACTGCACATGTATTTTCATTTATAACGAGCTTTTCTAATTTTTTTCTTTCTTCTTCTGTTACAAAGTAACAACTGTTTTCAATCATTTCTGTTTTAACATCATCATAAATTTCTTTATCGACAATGATTGCTTGTTCCGATGCACAAATCATACCGTTATCAAATGTTTTTGATAAAATTAAATCATTAACAGCTCGTTTTACATGTGCTGATTTTTCTATATAACACGGTACATTACCAGGACCAACGCCTAACGCTGGTTTTCCAGTAGAGTAAGCTGATTTCACCATACCAGCGCCTCCAGTTGCTAGAACGAGTGCTACACCATCATGGTTCATCAATTGTTTCGTCGCTTCAACAGACGGTCTTTCAATCCATTGAATACAGTGTTTTGGGGCACCAGCTTTCATCGCTGCATCATATACGGTTTTCGCTGCTGCCACAGAACATTTTTGTGCGGAAGGATGAAATGCGAAAATAATTGGATTTCTTGTTTTTATCGCAATTAACGCTTTAAACATTGTTGTCGACGTTGGATTCGTTACTGGTGTTACTCCAGCTACTACACCGACAGGTTCCGCGATTTCTATTATTTCTTCATGAGGATCTTCGTGAATAATCCCTACCGTTTTATCTTGCTTTATACTATGCCAAATATATTCAGTGGCAAAAATATTTTTAATGCATTTGTCTTCATATACACCACGGCCAGTTTCTTCAACTGCCAATTTTGCTAGCGGCATATGTTGATCAACACCTGCTAATGCCATTTCATGAACAATGTTGTCAATTTCTTCTTGTGTAAAACTTTCTAATGCTTGTAAAGCTTGTTGACCATTATTTACTAGCGTATCAATCATCTTTTTTACTTCCTGCATTTCATTTACAACTTTCTCTTTGACTACCATGTGAATTTCCTCCTATTCTACTATTACGGTCCTTATATGTCCCTGTAGGTCAAAATAAGTCCCAATTAACACAAAAAAATAGAGATGCTTTCCTACATGAATTTCATTGTTTGTGAAATATTTCACAAGTTTATTTGTGAGTAACATTTCCTGAATTCAATATACACGAAATCATTTCGTTTGTGTATGTCTATTTTGTGAAATGTTTCACAAAATAACATAATACAAAATACACTGCTAATATTAGCAGTGCATTTTGTATTATGCTAGCGCTTGTGCTAAATCTTCAATTAAATCTTCACCATCTTCAATACCGACAGAAATACGAATTAATGTATCTGTAATTCCTAATTCTTTGCGGCGATCCGCTGGGATTGATGCATGTGTCATTTGAGATGGAATAGAAATTAAACTTTCTACCGCTCCTAAGCTTTCAGCAAGTGTAAAGTATTGTAGTTTCTCAAGTACTTTATTTAATGTTTCTTCACTATCTACATCAAATGAGATAATAGCACCAAATCCGTTTGCTTGTTCTGTTGCTAATTCGTGATTTTGATGTGATTCAAGACCTGGGTAATATACTTTATTTACTTTTGGATGATTATTTAAGAACTCAGCAATAGCACGTGAATTCGTTTCATGTTCTTCCATACGAATTCCTAATGTTTTTAAACCGCGAAGTAGTAAGAAGCTATCTTGTGGCCCAAGAATACCTCCTGTTGAGTTTTGTACAAAATGAAGATCTTCTGCTAGTTGTGGGCTATTTACAACTACTAAACCTGCAACTACGTCACTATGACCTCCTAAATATTTCGTTGCACTATGAAGCACAATATCTGCTCCTAAAGAAATCGGCGACTGCCAATATGGCGTCATGAATGTGTTATCAATAATTGTTAATAGGTCTTTCTCTTTAGCAAGAGTAGATATTTTCTTAATATCAGTAATTTTTAGTAGTGGGTTCGTTGGTGTTTCCACATAAATTGCTTTCGTATTTGGACGAATTGCTTCTTCAACTTCCTCTAAGTTTGTTGTATCTACAAATGTATGCTCAATACCGAAACGGTTTAATACTTTCGTAATAACGCGGTATGTTCCACCATAAACATCATCTGTTAAAATAACGTGGTCACCTTTTGAGAACAACATAATTGTCGCTGTAATAGCAGCCATTCCTGAACCAAATGCAAATCCAGCATGCCCGTTTTCTAATACAGCAATCATTTCTTCTAAAGCTGCACGTGTTGGGTTACCTGTACGTGAATATTCATATCCTTGATGCTTACCAACTGCTTCTTGTTTGTACGTACTTGTTTGATAAATCGGTACGTTTACAGATCCAGTTGAAGGTTCTCCTATGCGAATACCATGAATTAACTTTGTCTTTGCTCTCATTTTTTATTCCCATCCTTTGTATATGTCTTTACTTAAATAGCGCTCACTGCTATCAGGAAAAATGGTTACAATATTTGTACCTGGTGGTGCCTTCTCTGCCTCCAGTAAGCTCGCATGAAATGCTGCTCCTGAAGAGCTCCCAACGAGAAGTCCTTCTTTTTGCGCTAATTCTTTCACTCGTAAAAATGCATCTCGATCAGAAATCGTATGAATTTCATCAAAATAAGATGTCTTCAAAAATGGCGGGATAAATTCCAGTCCAATTCCTTCGGTCTCATGTGAACCAGCCTTACCACCATTTAAAATAGATCCTTCTGGCTCTACGATAACTGTTTTAATATCTATATTTTTTTCTTTCAAATAAGATGCAGTCCCCATAAACGTACCGCCAGTTCCTGCTCCAGCAACAAATATGTTAATCTCTCCATTCAATGCGTCCCACAATTCAGGTCCTAATGTTTTAAAATATGCACGAGGATTTGCCTCATTTGCAAATTGACTTGGAGAGTATGAATTCGGTATTTCATTTACTAACTCTTTTGCTTTTGCAATTGCACCGGTCATTCCTTGCTCAGTCGGTGTGTGCACGACCGTTGCACCTAGCGCTTTCATTAATTCTTGTTTTTCAATACTAAATTTCTCTGGTACACAAACGATAACACGTAAATCATATTCTAATGCTGCAAGTGCCAGTCCAATACCAGTATTCCCAGCAGTGGGTTCAATAATTGTTCCACCTTGGGTAACAAGCCCTTTTTCTAGCGCATCTTCGATTAATTCTCTTCCTAAACGATCCT
This sequence comes from Bacillus cereus group sp. BfR-BA-01347, assembly GCF_022663835.1. Taxonomy (NCBI): domain Bacteria; kingdom Bacillati; phylum Bacillota; class Bacilli; order Caryophanales; family Bacillaceae; genus Bacillus; species Bacillus cereus group sp. BfR-BA-01347. Next base: position 252,316 of record NZ_JAKUGG010000002.1, read on the forward strand.
TAACGCTTCCGCCTGGGTTATAAAATTCAAGCTTTGCAAATAAACGGACCCCTTTCGGAAGTGGAAAACGAGTAATTTCTACAATTGGTGTATGACCAATTAACTCATGAACTCCACGATATACATTCATCGTGTTCTCCCCCTTGTTTGCCAATAAAGAAAAGGCAACTGTATGTATTTTCTTTATATGAGACAGTTGCCTTTTTGTTACATTACTTTAACTCTTCTAACACTTTTACGATAAAGTTTGTAGAATGAAGAGCTGCTTGATCTAAAAACTGATCAAATGAAACATTTGATTCTTTACCAGCAATATCAGAAAGTGCGCGAATGATAACAAACGGAATTTCATATTGGTGGCATACTTGTGCAACAGCTGCTGCTTCCATTTCTACCGCATAAAGATTTTCAAATTTATCACGGATGGCTGCAACGCGGTTCGGATCACTCATAAATGAATCACCTGTTGCAATCATACCTTTTACAACTTGAATATTTTCTTCAGCCTGCATACATTTCTCAGCTAATGCAACTAACGCCTCATCAGCTTTAAATCCAGGCGGCATTCCTGGTACTTGACCATATTCATAGTTAAATGCTGTTACATCTACGTCATGGTGACGAACTTCAGTGGAAATAACTACATCACCAACGTTTAGAGAGTGATGGAATCCACCTGCTGAACCAGTATTAATTACTTTTTCAGGCTTATATTTTTCTAATAAAATTGTCGTTGACATCGCTGCATTTACTTTACCAATACCAGACTTTAACAAGATTACTTCATGCCCTGCTAATAGCCCTTTCGTAAATTCACAACCTGCAACCGTTTCTGTCTCTGCTTGTTCTAATTTGTCACGTAAAATACGTACTTCTTCTTCCATTGCTCCAATTACAGCAATTCTCAATCTAATCCCTCTTTCTATTGCTTAGTTGCCTCCATTACCCAAACGAAATGATTTAATCTCGTGAACGTTACATGGAAGCCATTGTTTTCAAAAATAGTCTGCATAACTGGAATACGTGTATAGTATTCCGTTTGCAAATCGTTTGCTAACTGATGGAAACCTCTTTGTTTTGCTGTTTCAACAGTTTTATCATATGCATCTTGATCTGCAAATATCGTATCAGCAAACACTATTTTACCACCTTTGTTTAGCAATTGACTATACTTCGCAATCGCTACATTTTTTTCATCATCTGTTAAATGATGAAATGCATAGGTGCTTACAATGGTATCAATTGAATTTGGAACTTCAAATGAAAGAAAATCACCGTCTGTAATTGAAAATTCTTTTGGCAATTTCTCTTTTGCAATCATGCGCATTTCACGCGACGGTTCTATACCGTAAACTGTGCGGCCAGCAAGTAATAATTTATTTGTTAAATTACCTGTACCGACACCAAATTCTAATACATTACCAAATGACTTGTTAACTACATCCTCTAGAATGTCCTCATAATGGGCGAAAACTTCTTTATATTGTATATCTTCGCCTTGTACAAATGAGTCGTACGTATGAGCCCACTCATCAAATAAACCATTAAATTCTGTACCCATAAAAATTCCCCTTTTTCTTATCGGTTTTATCAGTATGATATTCCCTCTTTCTAAAAATGTCAATTGAAATGTACATGGTATTTCCTTCTTTTCTTTGTTACACTATAGTTGATTACATAGGAGAGGGGCCGTCTTCATGTCATTTACCTTTGAAATGTTAGAAGATAAAGTAGAGTTTTTTGAAGCGGGAGACTTAGCTTCTTTAGAACGAAAAATTAGTGAACAAATTGATAATAATAAAGCACTTATGCTTGAAGTTCATCACATCTCACATCAAATGGTTATGGATCCTGAAAGCAAAAGACCGTATTATAGCGCGGTTGTTCATTTTAAATTAAAGAAATTGCGTTAACAAAAAAGAGAAGCTCCTAAGGAGCCTCTCTTTTTTAGTTTAGAGTTTGAACAAGTACTGGTTTCCAGCCCTCATTGTCTACCCAATCAATATTTACATAATATCTTTTCCCACTTTGCTTATCTTGAACATCACCATAAGCTTTGCTCTTTCCAGTTTTGTCTCTTCCAACAAAATGGAATACTAATTGCTCTTTCGGTACTTCAATACCCGCAGCAATTGCACTTTGCATCTCATTCCAATCTGATGACCCCTGTTTAAACGTCATCGCCGGTGATGAACCTTGTTCTGTTCCTACAGCTTTCCAAGAAGGTTTTGTGTAAGCCTCTTTTGCCTTGGATACAGTTTTTTCAGCTGATACTTTCTCGTTAGCTTTCGCTTCTTCTTCAGCTTTTTTCTGTTCTTCTTCAGCCTTTAACTTCTCTTCTTCAGCTTTTTGCTTAGCTTCTGCTTGCTCTTGTTCTTTTTCTTTTTTCTTAGCAGATTCTTTATCTTCTGATTTTCCAGCTTTCTCATGCTTTGTTGTTTGTTGAGAGACTTTCTTATCAGTAGAAGATGCTTGCTCTTTCGTACTAGGAACGAACAATTGATATGCTACAATAGCTACTAATAGTAATACAATAGCGATTGCAATATTTAAAACACCGTTTTGACGACGTTTTTGTTGTTTCTGTTGGAATCTTGATCCTCCTGCCATTCTCCAAACCTCCATGCAGTTTTTCCTAATTGCTATTGTAACATTAAATCTAGAAAGGTTGAACATTTACAATGATATTTTCATGAAATGAAGACATTTCACTATAAATTGCAAGATTACTTTTCATTCTCCAATTGATAGATTGCTCCCACCATATCTTTAAAAATAGGTGTAACTTTATTCACTTTGCTATCAGTCTCTAGATCAACAACAACTAAAGCATATCTTGGATTCTCATACGGAAAATAACCTGCAAACCAGCGATTCACCCTCGTCCCTTTCCCTGTTTGCGCTGTCCCGGATTTTCCAGCGACACTTAGTGGCAACGAACGGAATGCCGTTCCTGTTCCTTTCTCCCTTGTTACAACGCCTCTTAATAACTCTTGTAATGTTTTCACTGTTTCATACGAAAGCTGTTTTCCATTTAACGTATGGCTCTCAAATGTAAAAAAATCCGCTCCATTTTTATATACTATTTTTTCAACTGCTTTCACTTCCATCTTTTCTCCATTCCTCGCAATCGTCGCCATCATATTTGCAATTGCTAGAGGTGATATACGTACATCTTTCTGTCCAATTGCTGTTTGTTCTACCGCTTTTTTACTATTTTTATTTTCTTCATTCCCCCAAATAGTAGTACCCTTTTCTTCTGGCATTTGCTCAAAATGAGGTGTATGAAATACAGAACCTTTCCATCCAACCTTTTCATTTGCTCCTAAAGCTGCTACGTATGTTTCTAGCACCGTCTTATCCTTTTGTAATAGCTCGTTACCTAACTCGGAAAATGTCCTGTTACAACTCCTAGCAAAGCTCTCTTTAAAGTTAAGTGTACCCATCCTAACTTGCGGGTCGTTTTCACCATATAAATCTTTATTACAGTTAAATGTCCGATTAAACAAATTTACTTTTTGATCAATGACTGCAGCTGCAACTACTGTTTTAAAAACAGAGCCTGGAAAATGTGGCGTTAACATTTGATTTTCAAGTGTAGTTTTATATAAATTCTCATCCCTTACTTGTAAAGACGGCTTACTAGCCATCGCTAATATTTCATTTGTCTTTACATCTAGTAATACTAGTCCCCCCTTCTTTATTTCGTTCGCTTCAATCACTTCTTCTGCTTTTTGCTGCAACTCTTTATGTAAAGTAGTTTGAATCCTAACTGGATAAAATGGATTTCCTGGTGAAGTGTATTTCGCTTGCTTTCCGAAAATTGGTTCTCCTTGCCGATCTACTTGATATAATACTTTTGCCTCTCCATCAGTCAATAGAAATTCATCAAATGATTGCTGTAATCCTGAAATACCTATCGGCGTTTGTTTTGAGATTCTTTTCAATTCTCCATATCGCTTTTGAAACTCCCTTTCGTTCTCCCCTACATCACCAATTAAATGATTTATCTCTCCAGTTTGTTTTAATCGCACTTCAGCTGCTACAATACCTAATACATGTAATTCATTTACCTTCTCCATCTGCTCTCGTGTCACTCGAAATGGAGCAGTTTCTCCTTGTAGTGTAAATGCATTTTTATTATTTTTCATTTGTCTTCTAATCTCTTGTCTCGACACACCAATGATATGCGCGATTTTCTCTAACATGTCATTTTTTATTTGTAAAAATGGAAAAATAATTAAAACAGGATATTTTTCCTCACCTATTTTTTTACCATTACGATCTATAAACTGCCCACGTCCATCGTCTACTGTAATGGATTGTGTGCGTTGCGTAACACTTTTTTCAATTAAATTTATTTTGCGATCAGTAAATGATTCTGTATCTATAATTTGAATTTGGATTAAACGACAAAGCAATACAAACATAACGCACATAAAACAAATTAAAACAATTGTAATTCTCCGTTTTATTTTCATAAAAAACACCTCGTCTATTGTAGTTTAGACGAGGTACTATTTTATTTATACAATCTCCAAAACAAAAACAGATATTATATAAGGCTATTATTGTTTCTTTGGCTTCTCTAAAAATTTCATAAGAAGCGATCTAAATTCAGTTTCATTCACTCCAGTGTTTTTAGCAACTTCAATTACAGTGGTTGTTACATTAGCCGCTATTTTTAAATAATCCTTACTAAGATTATCCATTTCATTTCTTTTTTCTTTTGCATTCTCAACTGTTACAGAATCAATACAAGTAATCATCTTATCTACAATATGTAAATAATTATTTTGTGCATCTATTATTTTTTGAATATCATCTTTATTACTTACTTTCGATTGTTTTAAATATGTATATGCTTGATTCACTTCATCTTTTAAAATTTTATCATTATTCTTCGCCTGTTCTTGTAACATATTCTTCATATCATCTATTGTTTTTTGATCCATCGAATCTCGCAATAAATAATCTGGATTCCCAATTGCGTAATCATACTTAATCGTTACATCTTGAAATATTTTCATGACAATAGCTAATTGATACGCTACATCAAAATCATTAAATTCCTTTTTATCTTGTGGATTTTCTAAGGTTTTTGAACTCTCAGTTGCTTTAATATCCTTTTTTTCTTCTTGCTTTACTTTTTCTCCCTTTGATGATGTAGTTTCTTCATTCGTTCCGCATGCAGCAAGTCCTAATATGGATATACTACACACCAATCCTGTAAAGATTTTATGTTTCATAATTAGCCCCTTTTCCCTTTTAAAACCTATATTCTCCAATTATGATATCAAATCTTAAAGTGTTTTTTTGACATTTTTTGTCGAATCACTCTAAGGTTTACACAATTTTTTTCATTCTACAGAAAAAAAAGATTCTCCCGATAGGAGAATCTTTTTTTATTTTACAGAGACAATCTCTACTTGCATTTCTCCGCCTGGTGTTTGGATTGTTACTTTCTCACCAATTTGCTTACCTAATAAGCTTTTTGCGATTGGAGAATCGTTAGAAATTCTTCCTTCGAATGGATCAGCTTCCGCGCTACCTACGATTGTATACGCTTCTTCATCTCCGTTTGGTAATTCTTTAAATGTTACTGTTTTACCTAATGTAACAACAGTAGATACTTCGCCAGTATCTTTAATGATAACTGCGTTACGAATCATATTTTCTAATTGTGTAATACGTCCTTCTACGAACGCTTGCTCATCTTTCGCTGCATCGTACTCAGAGTTCTCAGAAAGATCCCCGAAGCTACGTGCGATTTTAATACGTTCTACTACTTCTTTACGTCTTACTGTTTTTAATTGCTCAAGTTCGTTCTCTAGTTTTTGCTTACCCTCTTGCGTCATAGGGTATGTTTTTTCTGTTGACATATTTTCCACTCCTTTTATATACCAATCCCCTGAAAAAAAGAGGAGTTCCATATGAAAACTCCTCCGCTTCCATTGTTAGCGGAGGTTTCTAGTACCCTTGCACTAGCGGAGTTGTCACATACAACCCCGTATTTCCAATTCTTCTTTATATAAAGAAGATATGTATGGAAAGTTGATATAAATATGCCCTCACCTATATATAGATGAGGTTGCATGTTTCATTGTATTCGATAAGAAGGGAAAAAATCCCTTCCTACCGTATATCTTTTACTATGCTATTACAAATTTACTTTTTGTTCAAGAATTGTTGCAATTTTTGTCACCATAATATCAATTGCAACGTGGTTTTGTCCACCTTCAGGGATAATAATATCCGCAAATTTCTTAGAAGGCTCAATAAATTGATTGTGCATTGGACGTACAACATTTACGTACTGATCGATAACAGAATCCATCGTACGACCGCGCTCTTTAATATCACGTTGCATGCGGCGCAGAATACGAAGGTCAGCATCCGTATCAACGAATAATTTAATGTCCATTAACTCGCAAAGACGTGGGTCTTCTAAAATAAGAATTCCTTCTAAAATAATTACATCTTTCGGCTCAACCGGAATAATTTCTTCTGAACGCGTATGCAATGTATAGTCATATACAGGCTTATCAATTTGCTCATATGCAAGCAACTGCTGCAAATGTTCAATTAACAGATCATTATCAAACGCAAGCGGATGATCATAATTTGTTTTTAAACGCTCTTCCATTGGTAAATGGCTTTGATCTTTGTAATAATAATCTTGCTCTAAGATTAAAATAGAATGACCTTTAAAATGGTCAAAAATCGCTTTCGTTACACTCGTTTTACCTGATCCCGAACCACCAGCAATTCCAATTACAACAGGCTTATTCGTCCCCATTCGACTATCACTCTTTCTTATTGAAGTATGCTTTTGCGCATCATATTATTCACATACACTCGTTGATCCACTTTGAATTTCACGATTTGCAACGGATGTCTCGCTGCATCTAATTCGTTTCCATCCTCATCCCAAATTTTCTCCACCGTTTGCGTAAAGTTTTCTATTTCTGGTCCAAAGAACTCCACTTCATGTCCTGGTTTGAAATGATTACGTTGCTCAATCGTTACGATGCCCGTTTCTTCATTATAATCTAACACTAAACCAGCAAAATCATACGTTGTTTTCTTACTATGATTTCCAAACATTTGCTCTTGATGTCCTGGAACCCCTTCAAAGAATGCAGGAGCTGTATCACGATTTGCACATTTATCAAGCTCATCTAACCATTCTTGTTTAAACTCAAAGTTATCTGGATCCGCACAATACGCATCAATTACTTTACGATATACAGTTGCTACAGTCGCTACGTAATGGATTGATTTCATACGTCCTTCTACCTTTAAGCTATCGATTCCGATTTCAATCATTTTTGGAATTGATAAAATTAAATTTAAATCTTTTGGACTCATCGCAAAGTGAGCATCTCCTTCTTGGAATAGAGGAAGCTCTTTTGCATCTTTATGTTGTGATACTGTTTGAACTAAATCATAATCCCAGCGGCAAGATTGGCAACAACCACCACGATTAGAATCACGCGCTGTCATATGGTTACTTAATGTACATCTTCCTGAATATGCGATACACATTGCACCATGGACGAACGCTTCAATTTCAATATCCACTTTTTCTTTAATTTCTTTCATTTCTTCATAGCTTGCTTCACGAGCTAATACAAGACGATGTAAACCTTCTTCTTTCCAATACTGTGCTGCTTTCCAGTTGGATAGTGATTGCTGTGTGCTTAAATGCACCTCAACAGAAGGCGCTACGCGTTTACAAGTCTCAATGATAAGCGGATCAGCAACGATAATTCCCGTTACGCCAGCTTTTTCAATCCCTTTTAAATATTCCTCTAGCCCGTCCATATTTTCATTATGTGCAAAGATATTTGTTGTTACGTATATTTTTGCTCCATACTTCTTTGCAAACTCAACGCCTTCTGCCATTTCTTCTAGCGTAAAGTTACCTGCATTCGAACGAAGACCAAATTCTTGTCCACCTAAATATACAGCATCTGCCCCGTAATGGATAGCTACTTTTAATTTTTCTAAGTTACCCGCAGGGATTAACAGTTCAGGTTTCTTCACAATAACACGTTTGCCATCGATTACTCGTGAAATTTCTTGTACAGTCATTTCCTACACCCTCCTCGTTTAGTAAACCGTTTCTTTAAAGAAGAATCCTGTATCTAACGGACGATTTACTGGTTGCATTTCTTCTATTTCTTTATATAGATCATCTTTCACGTCATAATATGCATCACGATCTTCTACGCATAAATCAATTGCTTTACGATATTTTTTCGTTACTTCAATAATGTATTCAGAGGTTTTTAGTACTCCGTCGATTTTTAAGCTATCAACTTCAGCTTCGATTAGTTCCTCTAATTCATCGATGAAACAAATATCGTTCGGACTCATAATGTGAGTACCATTTTCATCTTCATAAATTGGATATTTATTGTTACGCTCTGGGTCATATAAGAACATATTCTCTTCATATTTTTTCTTTTCAATGTCTAGATTACGTCCTTGATACTCAAAGTAGTTTCCTACTAATGAACGCTTCGATTGGAACATACAAGTCATACCGTGAATTTGTACTTCCAGTTCCACTTCAGCATTTTCTTTTAAATCAACAATTTCATCTAAGCTCAGCTCACGAGCTAATACAGCACGCTTCGCTCCTCTTTGTCCCCAGTAATTACAAGTGAACCAGTTTGTTGCTGTCGTTTCTGTATTCCAGTGCAACTGCATATTTGGCGCTACTTCGCGAACAGCCATTAATACCGCTGGATCTCCGAAAACAATTGCATCTACATTTACTTCGTTTAAAAATGAAACGTAATCTGTTAATTCTTCTACTTTATCGTTGTGGAACATAGCGTTCATGGCTACGTATACTTTCACACCATTTTCATGTGCAATCTTCACAGTTTGTTTTACATCTTCACGTGAAAACTCCCCTGCTAAACGTAAACCAAACTTTTGCTCACCGATCATTACCGCATCTGCTCCTGCTTTCGCAAGTTGTTCGATATCCGCCACCGCTCTTGGCGTTACTAACAATTCAGGTTTCTTCATACCTTGGTCACCCTCTCTTTTTACTAACAGCTACTCCATCACCAATTGGGAAAATCGTTGTATCGTATCCTTCATGGTTCATAAGCCACTCATTGTACGTCTTAATACGACGGATTAAACCTCGTGTACGTCTGTTTTCAATTTTCTCTTTTGTCGTTACAAGACCGTGATACATAACATTATCTGAAATAATTACGCCACCAGGATTTAATAACGGTTCATATAAGTCAAAAAAGCGACGATACTGTCCTTTTGCTGCATCAATAAAAATAACGTCAAATGTCCCGTGTTCTTTTACTTGTTCACCTGTCTCTAACGCATCACCGTAAATAACTGAAATACGATCTGTTACTGGGGAACGTTCTATATATTCAAGTGCTTTTTCATATCGCTCACGATTGCGCTCAACTGTCACAATACGTGAATTTGGAATAGCTTGCATCATACGAATACTAGAATAACCGATTGCTGTTCCAAGTTCTAAAATGCTTTTCGGTCCAATTAAACGTAAAAATTGCAGCATAAATTCCATTCCAAGTCGATCCATAATCGGCACATGATTTTCTGTTGCATATTCTTCCATTTCAAGAATTAATTTATCTTTCGGATCAATAAATGATAATAGGTACTCGTTAACTGCATCCTCCATAAATGGTCCTCCTTATTTACATGGAGAAGTGCCTCTATGACGTCTTTTCACACATAGAATGCAATAAAAATACAAGCCAGCTTTATCCTTAGCTTGTACGTCCCGTTTTGATATTAAAAACGATTCTTCTGCCAGTTTTTAACCCGATATATTTTACCACAAAAAAGAGGGATGTGCGACTTTTTTCGCTATCCCTCCCCATTTCACTATTTTTTCGTAATGTATTTTTGCTTTAATGCATTATGCTCTTCTAATGTTTTCGCATAGTACACTTCACCACTTGGTGCGGCTAAGAAATAATAATAATCTGTTTGCGCAGGTTCTAACGCAGCTTCTACTGAATGTTTACCAGAGTTTGCGATTGGCCCTACCGGCAATCCTTTTACAACATACGTATTGTACGGTGAGTTGACCTTTAAATCTTCGTATAATACACGTTGTTTATGCTTTCCAAGTGCATATAATACCGTTGGATCCGTTTGAAGCGGCATACCTTTTGCTAAACGATTATAAAAGACACTAGAGATCTTTTGACGATCTGTAAAACCAGTTGCCTCTTCTTCAATAAGTGAAGATAATGTTAAAAGCTGATGAACATCCCAATTCTTCGCTTTCATTTTCGCCTCATTTTGAACAATGATTGCATTTGTTTTCTCAAGCATTGGAATTACAATTTCTTCTAACGTTGTATCTTTCTTATAAAACGAATACGTTGCAGGATATAAATAACCTTCTAATGGGTATTTAATATTACTATCAAAGATTTTATCCGTTAATAACTTCGGATACTTTTGCTGCATTTTTTGAATAAATGCTTTATCGTTTAATTGACGCGTAACATCATCTTTATTCCACTTTAGTTCTGTCGCAATCGTTTCTGCAATTTCAGTTACTTGCGCCCCTTCTTTAATCGTCACTTTATAAAGAGCTGGACGATGCACGTTGCCAGATGACATTTGTTCGATCACATCTTCAGCATTCATTGAAGGATTTAATAAATATGTACCTGCTTGTAAACTTTTCGATTTAGCCTTTGTATAAAAACTAAAAACTGTACCGTTTTTTACAGCGCCTTTTTCTTCTAAAATTTCTCCAATTTTACTTGTAGATGATCCTTTCGGAATTTCTACTTCAATCTCTTTTTTATTCCCGCTATCAACTGGTCCTAATGCGGATGAAATATACGCATAGACTGAACCACAAACTAAAAGCAGTGCAATAATCGAAAATAAAAAGATGCGTCTACGCTTCTTTTTCACTTGATTCTCTATCAAAACATTTCCTCCTTACTTAATTGTAGACCGTATGTACACCTTTCTATACAGCACGATGTAAAAACGCAACAAATTCACTTATCTTTTTTAATTGACACTTTATTTTTCTACAATCCGTCTCATTATACTACAAAGACTTACACAGTTTCGACAAAAAATCTTTCATTTTACATATAAATACAAAAAAAGATGGACTGTATGTCGTCCATCTTTTCAGTACTTATTATTCAGCTTCTTGCTCATCAGCAATAGTGTTAAACGTTTCTTGTACCATTTCCCACTCTTCTTCTGATTCGATTGGAAGTAAAACTCCGCCCTCTTCTTCATTTTGCTCATAGGCCATTGCATCATAAATTGGGTCTCCATCTTCATCTACTTCACCGATTGGAGAGAAGATTACGTATGATTTTTTACCAAATTTGTCAGCATCAAAAGTGAAAATAATTTCACATAAATGTTCGTTACCTTTTTCGTCTACAATTGTAATTTGACGTTCTTCCATTTTGGTCACCTCTTATTTTCTATCTAAAAATCCTTGTAAGATTACGACTGCAGCCATCTTATCGATTACTTGTTTTCGCTTCTTACGACTTACATCAGCTGAAATGAGTAGACGTTCCGCTGCCATTGTTGACAAACGCTCGTCCCACATTACAACGTCTAATTGTAACAGCTCTCGTAGGTTTTCTGCAAATTGTTGGCACGCTTCGCCACGTGGGCCAATTGTACCATTCATATTTTTAGGTAAACCTACTACTATTTTGTCCACATTGTACTGCTTTACTAACTCAGAAATACGATCAAAACCAAAGTGACCTCGTTCTTCGTTAATCTTAATTGTTTCTAATCCTTGTGCTGTCCAGCCCATTTCGTCGCTAATTGCAACTCCGACTGTTTTTGTACCTACATCTAAACCTAATATCCGCATAAACTACTCCTCACGATGATGTTTCAAGTAAGACTTCACAAGCTCTTCAATTAACTCATCACGTTCAAGCTTGCGAATGATGCTACGTGCATCTTTATGGCGAGGTATGTATGCTGGGTCTCCACTTAATAAATAACCGACGATTTGGTTAATCGGATTATAGCCTTTTTCTTGAAGTGCATCATACACAGTTAAAAGTACATCATTTACATGGACACTCTGTTTTTCATCTTGAATGCTAAACTTCATTGTTTTATCAAAACCGTCCATTTCAAGCACCTCACTTATATAGTAAGTATAGGGAGAAGAACTTCTCCTCTCCCTACCATTGTACACTACTATCTCTTTATTTTGAAACAGATTTAACGTACTCTTGTACAAATGCTAAAGCTTCCTCAACTTGCGCTGGGTTTTTACCGCCCGCTTGTGCCATATCAGGACGACCACCACCGCCACCGCCACAACGAGAAGCTACTTCTTTCACAAGTTTACCAGCATGGTATCCTTGGCTAATTAAATCTTTCGTTACGCCAGCTAAGATGTTTACTTTGTCATCATTTACAGACGCTAATACGACAACTGCAGATTGTAATTTATTTTTTAGGTCATCCATCATCGTACGTAAGTTGTTCATATCTGCAACATTTACTTTTGCCGCTAATACGTTTACGCCATCAACTGTCATTACAGAATCAGTTAAGTTTCCAGCTTCAATATTGCTTAATTTCGCAGCAAGAGATTCATTTTCTTTTTGCAGTTGTTTCACTTCAGCAAATAGACCATCAACTCTTGTTAAAATATCTTTCGGATTTGTTTTCATTTTTCCTGCTGCTTCTTTTAATAAACCTACTTGATCGTTCATTAATTCGTATGCAGACTTACCAGTTACTGCTTCAATACGACGAGTTCCTGCACCAATACCAGACTCAGCAACGATTTTGAAAATACCGATAGAAGCTGTATTATCAACGTGACAACCACCACAAAGCTCTAAGCTGTAATCGCCAACTTGTACAACGCGTACAACATCTCCGTATTTTTCACCGAATAATGCCATTGCGCCCATTTCTTTCGCTTCTTCGATTGCTTTTTGAGAAATCTCAACATCAATACTTTCCCAAATTTTTTCGTTTACCATACGCTCAATTTTTTCTAATTCGTCAGCTTGTACTTGACCGAAGTGAGAGAAGTCAAAGCGTAGACGTTCAGAAGTTACAAGAGAACCTGCTTGGTTAACGTGTGTTCCAAGTACGTCTTTTAATGCTTGGTGTAGTAAGTGAGTTGCTGTATGGTTCTTCACAACGCTACTACGGTTTTTCGTATCGATAATAGCTTTCACAGCTGCATCTTTCGTTAATGTACCTTCTTCAACAACAACTTTGTGCAAGTTTTGTCCGTTTGGTGCTTTTTGTACATCTTTTACAAGAACTTTCACGCCATCAGCAAGAAGGTAACCACGGTCTGCAATTTGTCCGCCGCTCTCAGCATAGAATGGTGTTACATCAAGCATTAATTGTCCTTCTTCACCTGTTTGTAAGCTGTCTGTGTATTCGCCATTTTTCACAAGTGCAACAACGTTACTTTCTGTTGCAACTGTACCGTAACCAACGAATTCACTCGCTACTTTCACTTCTCCAAGGACACCGCCTTGAACTTGCATAGAATCAACATCTTGACGAGCAGCACGTGCGCGCTCACGTTGTTTTTCCATTTCATTTTCAAAGCCTTCATGATCAACAGTCATACCAGCTTCTTCTGCATATTCTTCTGTTAATTCAATTGGGAAACCGTATGTGTCATATAGACGGAACGCATCTACTCCAGAAATAACAGTTGTTTTTTCTTCTTTAGCTTTTGCGATAACTTCAGCTAAAATTGCTTCACCATCATGAAGTGTTTCGTGGAAACGCTCTTCTTCATTTTTCACAACTTTTGCGATGAAATCTTTCTTTTCAAGTACTTCTGGATAGAAGTCTTTCATTACTTCTCCAACAACCGTTACTAATTCAAACATGAATGGACGGTTGATGTTTAATTTCTTCGAATAACGAACCGCACGGCGTAATAAACGACGTAATACATAACCACGGCCTTCGTTAGATGGAAGAGCACCGTCACCAACAGCGAATGTTACTGTACGGATATGGTCAGCAATTACTTTGAATGCCATATCTTTTTCTAAATCGCCATTACGATATTTTTCACCAGAAATTGTTTCTGTTGCACCAATCATCGGCATGAATAGGTCTGTATCAAAGTTCGTAGGTACATCTTGAACGATAGATGTCATACGCTCTAGACCCATCCCTGTATCAATGTTTTTCTTAGGAAGTGGTGTATATGAACCGTCTGGATTATGGTTAAATTGAGAGAATACAAGGTTCCATACTTCTAAGTAACGCTCGTTTTCTCCGCCTGGATATAATTCTGGGTCACTAAAGTCATTACCGTAAGCTTCTCCGCGGTCATAGAAAATCTCTGTATTCGGTCCACTTGGCCCTTCACCGATATCCCAGAAGTTTTCTTCTAAGCGGATAATACGCTCTTTTGGAACGCCCATTTTCTCATTCCAAATTGTGAATGCTTCTTCATCTTCTGGATGGATTGTAACTGATAGTAATTCTTTATCGAATCCGATCCATTTGTCGCTCGTTAAGAATTCCCAAGCCCATGTAATTGCTTCTTCTTTGAAGTAATCACCAATTGAGAAGTTTCCTAACATTTCAAAGAATGTATGGTGACGAGCTGTTTTCCCTACGTTTTCAATATCGTTTGTACGAATTGATTTTTGAGCATTTGTAATACGTGGATTTTGTGGGATTACACGTCCATCAAAATATTTTTTTAATGTAGCTACACCACTATTAATCCATAGAAGAGATGGATCTTCATGTGGAACTAGTGATGCACTAGGTTCTACTGCATGTCCTTTTTCTTGGAAAAAGTCTAAAAACATTTGACGAATTTGTGCGCCTGTTAGTTGTTTCATTGTATTTTCCTCCTTAAATATAAAAAACTCCCGTCCCTATAAAAGGGACGAGAGTTAACTCGCGATACCACCCTAATTATGAATTGATTACAATAACAATCAATTCATCACCTCATGGTGCCGTAACGTGGCAAGACGGCAGTGATTAGCTGCTCTCAGGATTAGCTTTCTGTTACCCTTCATTTAAAGCTTCTTTCAGCCATATGGAAGCTTCTCTCTATAAATGGACTGTAACGTACTTGTTCCGTCATTGATTTAATGTATTATATGACTAAATATAATAGAATTCTCTTAAGTTTGTCAATGTAGATAATCATTTATATTGTATTAATTGCTTATTAATCATAGGTATTCTACTATTCATTCTTAACAGCCTTTTCATATATTATGCGTTTATTAACAAATCGGAATCTCCTTATAAGAATGATTTATAAAAATTTCTAAATATTACTTTTTTTGCTACAATTAAATTATTGTTAATAAAATAAAGGAGCGATCACAATGACAACCTTACTTAACAAAGCTAAAAACATATTAGCGACTGACGAAACGATATTATTTTACGCAGCATGTTCATTAGACATATTTATTTATCGTTCCGTCGCAAGGCCAGGATTGCTAATTTTAACGAACAAAAGACTATTCTTTTATGGGCCAGATGTAAGTAAGAATCCAATATTTGAAGAGTACTCTTTCGCAAAAATTTCTAATCTAAAAGAACAAAAGCGTCTTTTCAACAATCAAATTATATTTATGTATGATAACGAATGGAAAAAAATAAAACATATTCAAACAAATGATGTGAGCTCCCTCATTCAAAAAATACACGAGCAACTTTATATGATTAGCCCTCTATTTCTTACATAGAGGGCTTCTATACTTACACATCTTCTTTTTTCAAGAGCGGTCTCACATGAACAATGACAGTGCGAATAACTGCTAAAATCGGAACCGATATTAGCAATCCTACAATCCCAGCTACCTCTCCCCCAACTAGTAAGGCAAGCATAATAATAACGGGATGCATACGAAGTGACTTACCAACGATGTAAGGCGATAAAATGTTACTCTCCACAAATTGCAAAATCGCAATCGTGATCCCCGCCTTAATAAGTAAACTCGTTGATACTGTTGCTGCAATCATTAACGTCGGGATCGCTCCTAAAATAGGACCGAAGTATGGGATTATATCCGTTACCCCAATAATAATGCCAAGCAATAATGGATATTTCATACCGATAAACCAAAAAGAAAGAGCTGATACTCCCCCTAATACTAAACAAACAAATAACTGTCCTCGAATATAACTTCCAAGTGACTTATCAATTTCTTTCGCAAGCATTTGCCCCGTACCTCGCCATTTACTTGGGACTAGTTTCCAAAAGATATGATAAAACTCACCATAATCTTTTAATATGTAAAATACAATGAACGGTATTAAGAAAATAATGAGCAATGAATCGAGTACACCACGAGCTGTACTCATCACTTTATTTAAAAGCGCTTGAATCTTCGTTTCCACACCTACAAAAAGTTGTTTCACCTTTTCATGAATGAACGAAGGGAAATTCGCTGTTTGTTCTGTAACGCCATCCATCCACGAATCGTACATCTTTGTAAACTGGGGAAATTGTTCATTAATCTCTTGTAACTGTTTAATAACGACTGGTGTTCCTTTATAAATCCCATAACCAATTCCGCCAAAGAAAAGGATATAAATGAGCAAAATGGCAAGTGTACGGGGCATCCCTTCCTTATGAATTTTTTCAATTAAAGGGTGCAATAAATACGCAATAAAACACGCGATAAGAAACGGCGTGATTGCTACTTTAAATACAAAAATAATCGGTGCCCATAGCGGCTTAATTTTTAAAAAGACGAGCAGACAAAGAAAAACAAGTAACAATAATCCTAAACGATATATCCAAATGATTTTAAGATTCTTCACATGAAAAACCTCCTCCACCTTTATTTTGAAAATAAATGGGGTAGGTTATGTGCGAAACTTTTAAAATCTTTTCATACGGACCATACTGTTTTTTAAAGACGTACATATAAATAACATAACAAGGACAACCACCCTGAGAATACAGCATGAATTAATATAATCAGGAGGGCTAATTATGGTTTTGTTTATGCTTGGATTATCAGCACTTTTTATGATTCTTGAATGGATTTGTATCGGGTTCGGTATTTGGAAGGGGTTCTTTATTCATTCCTCACGTAAAGAAAAAGCGAAGCAATTATGGCAGTATGGAATACTTGGCGTTGGCTGCTACGGTCTATCTTATCTTTTCTCAGAAATCGGACTTTTTTATTTACATATGAGTGCATAAAAAAACTCCCTTGTCTATAAGGGAGTTTTTCACTTTATCGAAATGATTATAAGTAAGACTTAATCATCTTACGTGCTTTTTTCATATTGCGTTTTGAAAATACATCTTGTTTACGAGCATATTGATATGCTGCAGCTCCAACACCTAATGCGATTAATGAATTGCGTAGATTCAAAGTAAATCCCCCTTTTCGTTATCCGATCGTTCTTTCATTCTCATCAAATAAATCATCAAGAGAGCTTAATGAACCGTCTTCCTCAACTTGATGTGTATGGATTTTCCCCTTTGAAACCGATAATTCGATATAACAATTCCAGCAATAAAATTGGTTGACACCTATTTTTCCAATGTCTTTCCCTTTGCAATTTGGACAAATGAACATATGGCTTTCATCTCCTTACAGTCTCCCAGATTCTATTCGCCATTATGTCCAAACTGCATTCATTTATACATTGCTGGAGCCTTTCAACGCTATGCGTTTGAAAGTTTCACTATATAATTTCACCTTGTTACATGAAATCATACGGTGAAATGTTTTCCACGTCCATTTCCTCGCCATTAACTGTGACCATCTGTACTTCTCCTTGTGATTCTTGCAAGCGACTAGCTAAGGTTGTTTGACGCATTGCATCATCAAGGCGATTTACACCAGATTGGAAAGCTGCTTCCTCTCCGCAAATAATAAGGAACTTCTTACTTCTTGTAATGCCCGTGTAAATTAAATTACGACGTAACATACGGTTGTAACTCCTCACGATTGGCATAATAACAATCGGAAATTCACTACCTTGTGATTTATGAATGGAACAACAATATGCATGCGTAATTTGATTTAAATCGGGCTTCGTATACGTTACCTCAATTCCATCAAACGAAACGATAATCATATCTTGTTGCTCAACGTTTTCTTTCGCATAAAACACCGAAACAATTTCCCCAATATCACCATTAAACACTTGGCTCTCCGGCTGATTCACGAGTTGCAGTACTTTATCGCCTCTTCGGTACACAACATCACCGTAAGCAATTTCTTTACTCTTTTCCCTCTTCGGATTAAATACTTGTTGCAGCGCTTCGTTTAATACATTAATACCAGCAGGCCCGCGGTACATCGGTGCTAATACTTGTACATCTCTTGCGCTAAAGCCTTTTGTTTTAGCATTTTCACAAACTTTTTTCACAACCTCAACAATTTGAGCTCCTGTACAGCCGATAAATGAACGATCTTTTTGATTTTGTGCTAAATCTGGTGGTAGAGTTCCATTTTTTATCGCATGGGCAAGTTGAATCACTGATGAGCCTTCCGCTTGACGATAAATTTCAGTAAGCTTCACTGTCGGAACTGCGCCTGCATTTAATAAATCTTTTAATACTTGTCCAGGTCCTACAGATGGCAACTGATCTTCATCACCTACAACGATAACTTGAATGTTCGTCGGCAACGACTTAAATAGCTGATTTGCAAGCCAAATATCAACCATTGAAAATTCATCGATAATAAGGAGCTTACCTTGGACAGGATCCGTTTCATTACGCTGGAACGATCCTTCTGGCGTCCAACCAAGTAAACGGTGAATTGTGCAAGCTGGAAGTCCTGTTGATTCACTCATTCGCTTCGCTGCTCTTCCTGTTGGAGCTGTTAATAGTATTGGAAATGGATTATCATCACTGTATTCATTCGGATTTAACGATAACCCGTGTAGTGATGCATACATTTCAACAATCCCTTTAATAACTGTTGTTTTCCCTGTTCCTGGTCCACCTGTCAATAACATCATCGGTTTATGAAGTGCCGTTTGAATTGCTTCTTGCTGAAACGGTGCATATTGTACGTTCAGTTGTTCTTCAATTTCACCTAACGTTTTTAACACTTCTGCTTCTGGAAATGAAGGTGTTTCTTCTTGATTCATAAGCCTGCGAATAGACTTTACAACACCTTTCTCAGAGTAGAATAACGTTGCTAAATACACTCGTTCTTCTTCTATGATGACTTTCCCTTCGCTTTGCATCGTTTCAATACAACCTATAATATCTTCCTCAGTCACTCTTCCTTCTTGATTGTTTAAAAGTGACATCGTTTCTCTTACAAGTTGATCTTTCCTCATATAAACGTGACCAAGTTGTAATGAGACATTCTCTAATGTGTAAAAACATCCTGCGCGTACACGGTCGTCATGATTACCCGATATCCCTAACGCACGCCCTATATCATCTGCTCTTCCAAAACCAATCCCATCCACTTCTTCGATAAGTTGATACGGATTATTACGAATCACTTCTAATGTCATCTCTTTATATTGCTGGTAAATCTTAATAGAAAGTTTCGTTCCAAAACCGTAGCCATTTAAAAAGCTCATTACTTTCTCTAGCCCTTGATGTTCAACAATTGTCTCATATATTTCCTGAGCCTTTTGTTTATTAACAACACCATTTAATGCCTCAGGGTCATCCATAATTTTCGAAATAGCATGTTCTCCGAGATGGTCCACAATTTTTTCAGCTGTACGCTTTCCTATCCCTTTAAATAAATCACTCGCTAAATATTGCACCATACCTGCTTTTGTTTGCGGCAATTCTTTTTTAAATGTTTCAACCATATATTGTTTTCCATACTTTGGATGGTCCTTAAAGTGACCTGTCAATGTAAACACTTCATCTTCATGCATGCGGGGAAAATGACCGTTTATCATTACTTTCTTTTCGTCATATGTTTCATTCGTTTCAATGACTTTCATACTGACAACGGAATAGAGGTTTTCTTCGTTGTGGAAAATGGTATGAAGAACTTGCGCTTTTATAAACTTTTTCTCTTCCTCAAACAAATCCATTGCATGTTGATTTCCCATCTTTCCTCTCCTTTCCGATATTTTCACTTTAATGAGCAGTACATCCCCCACCTTTTTAGATGAGGGATAACTACCCATTAAACTATATTTTTATCTTATTCAGCTTCTTGCTCTAATAAACGAATGCCATTCCCCGCTAAAAAGTGATCTGGCTGAATTTCAGTTGCTTTCTTAAATAAAGCGAGAGCCTTCTCATTATCTTCCTCAAATACGTACGCAACACCTAAATTGTAATACGCATCTGCATGCTCTTCATCCATTTCTAATACCTTTTCAAAATAAGGTTTCGCCTCTTGAATGTGTTCTAGTCGCGCGAAGCAAAGTCCACACTGGAATACAGCTTCTACATCGTTTTCATCTAATTCTGTTGCTCTTTGTAAGAATGGTAGTGCAAGACGATCATTTCCAAGCTGCACATGTGTGATACCTACCATAAATGTTACATCAGCTGATTGTAACCCAGCTTGCATTGCTTGTTCAAATACAGCTTTCGCCTCATTAAATTGCTCTTGGCCGTAATATACGTTTCCTAAACCATAATAGGCAGCTGCAGATTTATCATCTAACTCTAGTGCACGTTTATAAAATAAAATCGCTCGCTCACTATCACCTAATACGTCTAATAAATTTGCAAAATTAATGTATCCCAGCGCATCTTTCGGATTTTCTTCGATTGCTTCTGTAAAATTTTTAGCTGCTTCTTCCCAATTTCCTTCTTGCATATATTGAATACCTGTTTCAAGTTTGTTTGACATGTCCTTCACCTCTACAACAAATTATAACAAAGAATGTATTTTCCAAGCGAACGAAAATTCGCTTTATGTAAAAGAAACCTCTAACCGCTAATCGGCAGAGGCTTCTCGTTTATCCTAAATAATCCAATTTCTTACCACTACGGTATACTTCATCAATTGTAGCACCGCCTAAGCACTCATCTCCATCATAGAAAACGACTGCTTGTCCTGGTGTAATTGCACGAATTGGCTCATCACAAAGAATACGAACTGTATTTTCATCAACGATTTGAACCGTTACTTTATTGTCTTCTTGACGATAACGGAATTTCGCCGTGCACTTAAATTCTGTTTCTTTTTCTTTGTTACTTACCCATCCTACATTGGTGGCAATAACTTCATCACCATATAGAAGTTCGTTATGGAATCCTTGATCAACATATAAAATGTTTTCTTTTAGGTTTTTCCCAACAGCAAACCATGGATCACCATTACCACCAATTCCAAGGCCATGACGTTGTCCAATTGTATAATACATTAAACCGTCATGCTTCCCTTTCACTTCACCAGATAATGTTTGCATTACACCTGGTTGTGCCGGTAAGTAGTTACTTAAGAAATCTTTAAAGTTACGCTCACCAATGAAGCAAATACCTGTACTATCTTTTTTCGCCGCTGTCGCTAAACCAGCTTCTTTCGCCATTTCACGAATTTGCGGTTTCTTTAATTCACCTAACGGGAACATTGTTTTTGATAATTGCTCTTGGCTTAATTGATTTAAGAAATATGTTTGATCTTTATTATCATCAACACCGCGAAGCATTTTATATTCGCCGTCCATATAAGCAACGCGTGCATAATGGCCTGTTGCCACATAATCCGCACCAAGCGCAATTGCATGCTCTAAAAATGCTTTAAATTTAATTTCTTTATTACACATTACATCTGGGTTTGGTGTACGACCAGCTCGGTACTCATCTAAGAAGTACGTAAATACTTTATCCCAGTATTGTTTTTCAAAGTTTACTGCATAATACGGAATACCAATTTGGTTACACACTTCAATTACATCATTGTAATCTTCTGTTGCTGTGCAGACACCATTCTCATCTGTATCATCCCAGTTTTTCATAAAAATTCCGATTACATCATAACCTTGCTCTTTTAATAAAAGTGCTGCTACAGATGAATCGACGCCACCGGACATTCCGATGACAACGCGTGTTTCGTGAGGTAGTTTGTTCATCATGTCACCTCCCATGCTAATTTTGTGTTAATCGCTTCACGATTTTCACTGTTTCGTACGCCGCTTTTTCAATTTGCTCTTTCGTATTTCCAAGTCCAAAACTAAAGCGTACGGATGAACGTATTTGATCGGAGTCTTTCCCAAACATCGCTACTAATACATGTGATGGATCAATCGAACCAGCTGTACAAGCAGAACCACTTGATACTGAAATGCCAGCTAGGTCTAAGTTCACAAGAAACGGTTCAATGTTCATTCCTGTAAAACTTATATTAAGTACATGCGGTAAGCGATGTTCTAAGTTTCCGTTTACCTCGAAAGTAATGCCTTCATTTTTGAAGACAGATACCATTATATCTTTAAACTCTTCATATTGGGCATTTTTTTGCTCACGAGTTTTTTCAGCTATAAGAATTGCATGCTGAAGCCCAGCAATACTAGGAACATTTTCCGTACCAGCACGGCGTTTTCTTTCTTGCTCTCCGCCTATTAATAACGGTTCAAATTTCACATTTGCACCAGCGTATAAGAAACCTATACCTTTTGGCCCATTAATTTTATGAGCTGAAATTGATAATAAATCAATACCAAACTCTTTCACATTAATTTCTACTAAACCGTAAGCTTGTACCGCATCTGTATGGAAATACGCTTGATGCTCTTTTAACAGCTTTCCTATTTCCACAATCGGTTGCATCGTCCCTACTTCATTATTCCCAAACATAACAGATACAAGAATCGTCTTTTCTGTTAATGCCTTTTGTATGTCAGAAACTTGAATGCGCCCTGTTTCATCGACAGGTAAATATGTCACTTCAAACCCTTCACGCTCTAACAATTCGCACGTATGCAAAATCGCATGATGTTCAATTTGCGTCGTTATTATGTGGTTACCTTTATGACGATTCGCACGTGCTACACCTATAAGCGCTAAATTATCAGCTTCTGTACCACCGCTCGTAAATATAATTTCATTCGGATTCGCATGAATGCTGCGTGCACACACTCGTCTCGCCTCATCTACTGTGTGACGAGTTTGACGTCCATAAAAGTGAATACTAGACGGGTTCCCGAATATTTCTGTCATATATGGAATCATCTTTTCGACCACTTCTGGGTGAGTCGGAGATGTCGCAGCATGATCTAAGTAAATGCGTTCCATTAAATCTCCTTCTTTCCAAATCGTTTCACAAGGAATTAAATGTAAAACATATAGCCCCCGTGATTTTCTTCCTCATAACGTACTAAATCTTCTAACGTTGTACTATCTAACACTTCTTGCACCGCATCACGAACACGCATCCATAACTGGCGCTGTGCTGGCTCTTCTTCTTCTATCATTTCTACAACACTAATCGGTCCCTCTAATACACGTATTACATCACCAGCTGTAATGTTAGCCGGTTGATCAGATAATACATATCCGCCATATGCCCCGCGCGTACTCTTTACAAGACGAGCGTTACGAAGCGGTGAAATTAATTGCTCTAAGTAATGCTCGGATAAGTCATGCGCCTGCGCAATTGATTTTAATGAAATCGGACCTTCACCAAACTTTTTTGCAAGATCAATCATAATTGTTAAGCCATAGCGGCCTTTTGTTGAAATCTTCATCTATTTTGCACCTCGTTTCAAATTTTCACTTCTATTGGTTATATCTTATTTATAAAAAGAACACAATTTAAAATCCTATGAAATTATAGCATAATATAGTATTATAAGAAATTTCAACTTGTGTATCAAAATGATAACATAAAATCACATTGAAAAACTCGGAAATTATTACAATTGAAAGAAAAATGAAAATATTATCCTTCATTTTTCCCATAAAACAGCATCCTATTTCAAATTTCGTAGAAAAAAATGATACGATAGAACGAGATTATATATTAAGGGAGACGGTCCAAATGAAACAACCACTCGCACATCGAATGCGCCCTACAAATATTCAAGAAATTATTGGGCAACAACATTTAGTTGGTGAAGGAAAGATTTTATGGCGAATGGTCCAAGCCAATCATTTTCAATCTATGATTTTATACGGTCCTCCAGGTACAGGAAAAACATCCATTGCCAGTGCAATTGCTGGAAGTACCGGTACCCCGTTTCGTCTATTGAACGCTGTTACTCACAATAAAAAAGATATGGAAGTTGTCGTGCAAGAAGCGAAGATGCATCGACACCTCGTTTTAATTTTAGATGAAGTTCACCGTCTAGATAAAGCAAAGCAAGACTTTCTATTACCTCACTTAGAAAGCGGACTTCTTACTTTAATTGGTGCAACGACAAGTAATCCATTCCATGCAATAAACTCCGCTATTCGAAGCAGGTGTCAAATTTTCGAATTACACGCACTAACAGAAGATGATATTTTAATTGGGTTAAAAAGAGCTTTAGAAGATAAAGAAAAAGGCCTTGGAGAATATGCTGTAACGGTAACAGATGAAGCACTACATCACTTTGCAAACGCCTCTGGTGGTGATATGCGTTCCGCTTATAACGCACTTGAGCTTGCTGTATTATCTAGCTTTACTACAGACGATCAAGCGGCTGAAATCACACTCGAGATTGCGGAAGAATGCTTACAAAAGAAGAGCTTCGTTCACGACAAAGGCGGCGATGCTCATTATGACGTATTATCAGCATTTCAAAAATCAGTGCGCGGAAGTGATGTAAATGCAGCGCTCCATTATTTAGCACGCCTTATTGAAGCAGGTGATTTACAAAGTATTGGCAGACGCCTTCTTATTATGGCTTATGAAGATATTGGACTTGCTAGCCCACAAGCTGGACCACGTACACTAGCTGCAATTGAATCAGCTGAACGAGTTGGATTCCCAGAAGCACGCATCCCACTTGCAAATGCCGTTATCGAGCTATGCTTATCACCAAAATCAAATTCAGCTTATAAAGCACTGGATGCTGCATTACACGATTTACGCAACGGTCAAACAGGTGACATTCCAAGCCATTTAAAAGATAGTCATTACAAAGGCGCAGAATCACTTGGAAGAGGCATTGGATATTTATATCCACACGACCATCCAAACGGCTGGGTAAGGCAACAATACTTACCTGATAAAATAAAAAGCAAGCAATATTATAAACCGAAAACGACAGGGAAATTTGAGCAAGCACTTTCTACTGTTTATGAAAGATTACAAACTTCGAATAAAACGAAAAATAAAGGGTAACATAAACGAAAACGTCACCATTATGGAGGCTTCGCTTATGAAAACACGTCAAGATGCATGGACAAAAGAAGATGATCTCCTTTTAGCAGAAACTGTTTTACGACATATTCGCAGTGGAAGTACACAAATAAAAGCATTTGATGAAGTCGGCGATACGTTGAACCGGACTTCAGCAGCTTGCGGCTTTAGATGGAATGCTGAAGTAAGACCGAATTACGAAGATGCTGTGCAGCTTGCGAAGAAACAACGTAAAGAATTAAAGCGCTCTGAAGCTAAAATAGAAAAAAATCAGTTCACGAAAACGAAACAACTCGTAATCGATGCTGAGTTTTCTGAAGATATTACGCCAAGTAAACAAGAACTTACGATGCAAAATGTCATCTCATTTTTGCAAAACTTGGAGCATAATAACCCTTCACTCGCAAAGTTGCAAACTGAAAATGATGTATTACAAGCTCAGCTCACTTCTCTGCAAAAAACGAATCATGAACTTGAAACGAAATTAGCGGTACTCACAAAAAAACAACAAGCAATCGAAGAAGATTACGCGATGCTTGTTCGAATTATGGATCGTGCTCGAAAACTTGTTTCAGTCGAAGAACAAGAAGAGCAAATTGCCCCGATTTTCAAAACCGATCAAAACGGGAATTTAGATATTATTTATTCTGCAGAGAATTAAAAACAGGGATGTCACTTTTTTAACTGAGTGACATCCCTGTTTGTTTTTGGTGAAGCGCACATATATATGTGCGTGTCGGTAAATGAAATTATATTAACGATTTTTCAAATATATCTATCACAACTTGCAATATATCAACAATTCGACAAAGATTGACAATATCACTCCTCCCTGTCATACAAGGAAACTCCTAATGTTTATTAGATAATTTTTACTAAAATGTTATTGTAAACATATATCTTTAAAGGGAGATGGTTGCTATTTCATTCATAATCTTCAAAATAACTCTCGGCCTTCTCATCCTGACTTTAGCTCTTTTCACCATTAAAAGTCTACACAAGACGTCCGCCTATAAATCAGATAAATATGATTATTACTTACTAACCTTACTTACATTTGAACTAGTAGTGATGCAAATATCCATATTTCTTTAATACATATAAAAAAGCATATATCCGAAATGGATATATGCTTTCACTTTATTCTTGCCCTACACGCTTCACTTCTACGTTTTTAATACGTTCACGTACAACGTGACTTGCCATAATTAGGCCTGCCACTGATGGTACGAATGCATTTGATGAAGGCGGTAATTTCGCTTTACGAATTTTTGCATTTTCGTCTGGTACGATTTCTTTACGTACTTCTTCACGAATTACGATTGGGTTTTCGTCAGAGAAGACAACTTTTACACCTTTTTTAATACCCTCTTTACGAAGCTTCGTACGAATGACTTTCGCAATTGGATCTGTATGTGTTTTCGAGATGTCTGCAATACGGAAACGAGTTGGGTCCATTTTATTTGCAGCACCCATACTTGAGATAATTTTAATTTTACGACGTAAACATTGTTTAATTAAATGAATTTTGAACGTAATCGTATCAGATGCATCCACTACGAAGTCTAAACCGTGCTTAAAGAACTCTTCATATGTTTCATCTGTATAAAACATTTCTAGTCCAATTACTTCACACTCTGGGTTAATGTCTGCGATACGCTCTTTCATTAATTCTACTTTTGAACGCCCTACAGTAGATACTAAAGCGTGAATTTGACGGTTTACGTTTGTAATATCTACAACGTCTTTATCAACTAATACGAGACGCCCTACGCCAGAACGTGCTAACGCTTCAGCTGCAAAAGAACCTACGCCGCCAATTCCTAAAATACCGACTGTACTATTTTTTAATATTTCAAGTCCTTCTTTACCGAAGGCTAATTCATTACGTGAAAATTGATGTAACATTCAGCTCTACACTCCTATTACAAAAATGGTCTACCATGTATTCTAGCGTTTTTCCGACTATTTGTATAGAAAAAGTTATAGAATTCCTAAAAATACATATTTCGAGAATGAAAACATAGACCAGAATTTTCTTTCTTCCTAAATACACGTTTGATTCAGAGAACCGAACAGATTCAGGCGCTGAAGCCAGGAGGAGCGCAGTGTAGAAATACTACTCGAGCACCGGACTGGCATACGTAACGATGAGATGCGACAGTTATCTGAACCGGACTTTTTTAACTTCCTTCCAAAAAAAGTCTAGATGGTATTAGTATAACCATCTAGACCCTATTCTTACTTCTCTTCTTTTAAGCTTAATTTTAAGTTTAACTCTTCAAGCTGCGCTTCTGCAACTGGGCTTGGAGCTTCTGTTAATAAGCAGCTTGCGCTTGCTGTTTTCGGAAATGCAATTGTATCACGAAGGTTCGTACGGCCTGCAAGTAACATAACAAGACGATCTAAACCTAATGCGATTCCGCCGTGTGGTGGTGTACCGTATTCGAATGCTTCTAATAAGAATCCGAATTGCTCTTGCGCTTCTTCTTGTGAGAATCCAAGTGCTTTGAACATTTTTTCTTGTACGTCACGCTCGTAAATACGAAGTGATCCACCACCAAGCTCATAACCGTTTAATACAAGGTCATATGCTTGTGCACGTGCTTTTTCTGGTGCTGTTTCTAGTAACTCAACGTCTTCACGGAATGGCATTGTGAATGGGTGGTGAGCTGCGAAGTAACGATCTGCATCTTCATCGTACTCAAGAAGTGGCCAATCCGTTACCCATAGGAAGTTAAATTTACTTTCGTCAATTAGCTCAAGCTCTTTACCTAGACGTAAACGAAGTGCGCCTAAGCTATCTGCAACAACGCTCTTCTTATCTGCTACGAATAGTAATAAGTCGCCAGCAGTAGCTTCTAATGTGCTCATTAACACATTTGCATCTTCTTCACTGAAGAATTTCGCAATCGGTCCTTTTAGGCCGTCTTCTTCCACTTTAAGCCAAGCTAAACCTTTCGCACCGTATACTTTCACGAATTCAGTTAATGCATCGATGTCTTTACGAGAGTATTTGCTCGCAGCGCCTTTTGCATTAATTGCTTTTACTTGTCCGCCGCTTTCTACAGCACTTGTAAACACTTTAAAGCCACAACCTGCTGCAAACTCAGATAAGTCTGTTAGTTCCATTTCAAAGCGTGTATCTGGCTTATCAGAACCGTAGCGAGCCATTGCATCAGCATATTTCATACGAGGGAATGGTGCACTAACTTCTACACCCTTTGCATCCTTCATAACTTTCGTCATCATACGCTCCATCATATCTAAAATTTCATCTTGTGTTAAGAATGAAGCTTCGATATCGATTTGCGTGAATTCCGGTTGACGATCCGCACGTAAATCTTCGTCACGGAAACAACGTGCTACTTGATAGTAGCGCTCAAATCCGCCGACCATAAGAAGCTGTTTAAATAACTGTGGTGACTGTGGTAATGCATAGAATTCACCATCATGTACACGACTTGGTACTAAATAGTCACGAGCTCCTTCTGGCGTGCTTTTCGTTAAAATTGGTGTTTCTACTTCTAAGAACTCTTCTGTATCTAGGAAGTTACGAATTGTTTTTGTTACGTCGTGACGCATTTTGAATGTGTTGAACATTACGGGACGACGTAAGTCTAAATAACGATATTTTAAACGCACATCTTCTGATGCATCTGTATCATCAGCAATGATAATTGGCGTTGTTTTCGCTGCATTTAGTACATTTACTTTTATTGCTTGTACTTCAATACGACCAGTCGCCATATTGTCATTAATTGCGCCTTCACCACGTTCAACAACTGTACCTTCTACGTGTAATACGTATTCGCTACGAATTGTTTCTGCTACTTCTAACGCTTCTTTTGATGTTTCTGGGTTAAATACAACTTGTACGATACCTGTACGGTCACGTAAATCGATAAAGATTAATCCACCTAAGTCACGGCGTTTTTGTACCCAACCTTTTAATTGAACCGTCTGTCCAACTGCTTCTACTGTTACTTTTCCACATGAATGTGTTCTTTCAGCCACTGTAAGTTCCCCCTATATTAATTTCTCTGCTACGTATGAAGCAAATACATCTAATGCTACTTCTTCTTGTTCGCCCGTTGCCATATCTTTTAAGTTAATGATGCCTTTATCTAGCTCATCTTCCCCTAATACAGCTACAAATTTCGCTTTTAGACGATCTGCTGATTTAAATTGTGCTTTCATTTTGCGGTCTAAATAATCTTTCTCAACTGATAATCCAGCTTTTCGAAGATCAAACGCAACTTTTGCAGCATGATCTTTTGCTTTTTCACCAAGCGCTACAACGTAACAATCAATGCTATGTTCAATTGGTAATTCAATATTTTCAGCTTTTAGCGCCATAATTAAACGTTCAATACTCATCGCAAAACCGATACCTGGCATTTCTGGTCCACCGATTTCTTGTACAAGTCCGTTGTAACGTCCACCACCACTTAATGTAGTGATAGCACCGAAACCTTCTGCCTCACTCATAATTTCAAATACAGTGTGTTGGTAGTAGTCTAAACCACGTACTAAGTTCGGATCTTTTTCAAATGGAACATCCATCATCGTTAATAGTTCTTGAACTTTGTCGTAGTATACTGCTGAATCTTCGTTTAAGTATTCTGTAATAGATGGTGCTGTTCCCATTAATTCATGGTTACGGTCCTTCTTACAATCTAAAATACGAAGAGGGTTCTTTTCTAAACGAGATTGACAGTCAGAACAGAACTCACCGATACGTGGCTCAAAGTGTGCGATTAATGCATCACGGTGTGCTTGACGGCTTGCTGTGTCACCTAAACTGTTTAATACAACTTTAATATTTTTTAAGCCCATGCCGCGGTAAAATTCAACAGCAAGTGCAATTACTTCTGCATCAATTGCAGGGTCATTACTGCCGATTGCTTCGATACCGAATTGTACGAATTGACGATAGCGACCCGCTTGTGGTCTTTCATAACGGAACATTTGACCGATATAATATAATTTCGTTGGTTGTGTTGCGTCACCGAACATTTTATTTTCAACGTAAGAACGTACAACAGGTGCAGTGCCTTCTGGACGTAATGTTAAGCTGCGCTCTCCACGATCTTGGAATGAGTACATTTCTTTTTGTACGATATCTGTCGTATCACCAACACCACGTAAAAATAACTCAGTGTGTTCAAAAATCGGTGTACGAATTTCTTTATAATTGTAACGACGGCAAATTTCGCGTGCTTGCCCTTCGATATACTGCCATAACTCAACAGTGCCTGGAAGAATATCTTGCGTTCCCCGTGGGATTTGAATAGACATATTCAGTTCCTCCTCAAATTGTTTTAATCTTAATAAAAATAAAAAAACTCCCGCCTCTACTGTTTGAACAGTAGGGACGAGAGTATTATACCCGTGGTGCCACCCTAATTGAAGCACGTATGCTTCCACTTTTTTAATAACGCTTAAATGTGCGTTCATCCCTACTAAGCGTATATGCCGTTCAAGTTGAAACCTCTAGAGTGTCATTCAATCAGTCATCATGTAGAAATGTTTTCAGCCTAAGACATTTCTTCTCTTTCCATGTGTGTCTCATTTACTCTTCTCTATCAACGGTTATATTCATATGTAAATATAAAATTACTATACGTTTGTTCAGTAGGATTGTCAAGTGCTCTAAGAGCGTTCAATCTGCTTCTTTAAACGCTTTACATCTTGAAGAGAAATCCCAAACTCGGAAGCAAGCTCCATTGAAGTATTGTTTTGCTCTTTTGAAATAAAATCATGAAAATTCACGTTAAATAGCTGATTTGCACCATTTGTAACAGAATGCCCTTTTTCATTCATACGCATACGTATATCCCTCACATTCAATATGGATGTTTTACTTTTTATTGTTCCATATTGATGAGAGAGTTATACATAACCGAAACTGCTATTGATTCCAAATAAACATTAGTATTCGATTTACAACAATAACAATAGCCAGTCCACTTGCTAGCATATGATGCTTCAAATGATATAATGCTACAATACCTACTCCAAATACGATAATTTCTAGTAATACATGTAATATACCTTGTACTTCCCATTCTGCATGTGGAGCTCCAAATAGCCCCCAAATGACAGCAAAAACAATTGGAATTATAATAGCAAGTGTAATTTTTATAGCCATTGTTGTTCCTACTCGAACCCCCCAGTATCCAACAATCCCAAGAATACATAACTCTAGCATAAAACGTAAAGCTATATTAAATTCTTGAAGCATACTACACCTTCTTTTCCTTTTATTCCCCTTTAAATTAATCCTATGATAAATGAACAAAACATACAACAATGTATAAAAAAGAGAGGATTATATAACCCTCTCTTTTTTATCAACACTATTTACTTTCTACAATTAAGGTCACCGGACCATCATTGATCAAAGAAACATCCATCATTGCTCCGAACTTTCCTGTTTCCACATGTAATCCTTGTTTACGAACTTCTTCATTAAAGAAATCGTATAAACGCTCTGCATAGTCAGGTTTCGCAGCATCCATAAAGTTTGGACGTCTTCCCTTGCGGCAATCTCCGTATAATGTGAATTGCGAAATAGATAGAACTTGTCCTTCTACATCAAGTACAGAATGATTCATCTTTCCGCTCTCATCTTCAAAAATACGTAAGTTCGCAATTTTTTCTGCAATGTAAGTTGCATCTTTTTCTGTATCTTCATGCGTAATGCCAACTAGTAATGTTAAACCGAACGGAATTTGTCCTACGATCTCACCGTCTACTGTGACAGACGCTTTCTTTGATCGTTGTAAAACAACTCTCATCTTTCTACACTCCCTATTAATGCATCATGCGTCGTACTGCATAAATTTCTGGAACGCGTTTAATGCGTTCTACTACTTTTTTCAAGTGTTGTAAGTTACGAATCGAGATTGACATATTAATTGTTGCCATCTTATTACGGTCACTTCTACCAGAAACAGCTGAAATGTACGTTTTCGTCTCTGTAACAGCTTGCAGTACTTCATTTAATAAACCACGGCGATCGTAACCTGAAATTTCAATATCAACGTTATACTCAATTTCTTTTTCAGGGCTACCTTCCCACTCTACTTCTAATAATCGTTCTACAGCTTCTTCTGTATGAACGTTTACACAATCACGGCGGTGAATCGATACACCTCGACCTTTCGTAATATACCCAACGATATCATCACCTGGAACTGGGTTACAGCATTTCGATAAACGGATTAATAAATTATCAGCACCGCTTACCTTTACACCAGAATCCCATTTTCGAATTTTCATCGGTTTACGAACTTCTTTAACTTCAACAATTTCTTCTTCTTCGCGTTGTTTGCGGAACTTGTCCGTTAGTCGCGTAACAATTTGCGAAGCTGTAATTCCACTATATCCAACTGCTGCAAACATATCTTCTTCATTTGCAAAGTTAAATTTTTCAGCGACGCGTTTTAAGTTATCAGGCGCTAATACTTCTTTCATCTCATACTCTAGACCACGTACTTCCTTTTCAACAAGTTCACGGCCTTTTTCAATATTTTCGTCTCTACGTTGTTTCTTAAAGAATTGACGAATTTTATTTTTCGCATGAGATGTTTGAGCAAGTTTTACCCAATCTTGACTTGGGCCATATGAATGTTTCGACGTTAAAATTTCAATGATGTCGCCTGTTTTTAATTTATAATCCAGCGTCACCATTTTCCCGTTTACTTTTGCACCAATTGTTTTATTCCCAATTTCCGAATGGACACGATACGCGAAATCAATCGGAACCGATCCAAGTGGTAATTCCATTACATCGCCTTTCGGTGTAAAGACGAACACCATGTCAGAGAATAAATCAATTTTTAATGACTCCATAAATTCTTCTGCATTAGAAGCTTCATTTTGCCATTCTAATATTTGACGGAACCATGTGAGTTTCTTCTCTAATGTACCTGTTGTTTCTGCTGTTTTTCCTTCTTTGTACGCCCAGTGTGCCGCGATCCCGAATTCTGCAATTTCGTGCATTTCTTTCGTTCGAATTTGCACTTCAAGTGGATCACCTTTCGGTCCAATTACAGTCGTATGAAGAGATTGATATAGATTTGCTTTTGGCATTGCAATATAATCTTTAAAACGACCTGGCATCGGCTTCCAGCACGTATGAATAATTCCAAGCACCGCATAACAATCTTTAATACTATTTACAACGACACGTACAGCTAATAAATCGTAAATTTCATTGAACTGCTTATTTTGCAGTGCCATTTTACGATAAATACTGTAAATATGTTTCGGTCTTCCAGAAATCTCAGGTTGTATCGCAACTTCGTCTAATTTCTCACGAATACCAGTCATTACTTCCTCTAAATATTCTTCACGTTCTGCACGTTTACGCTTCATTAAATTTACAATACGATAATATTGTTGTGGATTTAAATAGCGAAGTGACGTATCCTCTAGCTCCCACTTAATAGTACTAATTCCGAGTCTATGTGCTAAAGGTGCAAAGATTTCTAACGTTTCATTCGCTATGCGACGCTGCTTCTCTTGAGGCAAATG
Source organism: Bacillus cereus group sp. BfR-BA-01347 (assembly GCF_022663835.1). Lineage (NCBI taxonomy): Bacteria > Bacillati > Bacillota > Bacilli > Caryophanales > Bacillaceae > Bacillus > Bacillus cereus group sp. BfR-BA-01347. The sequence continues at coordinate 286,119 of NZ_JAKUGG010000002.1, forward strand.
TTTCAATGTACGCATGTTATGAAGACGATCAGCTAGTTTAATTAAAATAACTCGAATATCTTGAGCCATTGCAATAAACATTTTGCGATGGTTTTCTGCTTGTTGTTGTTCGTGAGATTTATATTTAATCTTCCCAAGCTTTGTAACACCATCAACAAGCATAGCAATTTCTTTGTTAAATTCCCGTTCAATATCTTCTAACGTAATCTCTGTATCTTCCACTACATCATGTAAGAAACCTGCTGATACCGTAGCTGGATCCATGTGTAAATCAACTAAAATACCTGCAACTTGAATCGGATGAATAATATACGGTTCACCCGATTTTCTATATTGTTCGCTATGCGCATCACGTGCATATTCATAGGCACGTGCCACTAGCTCAATATCTTCATCCGCTAAATATTGACTTGCTTTCTCGAGTACCTGTTCAGCTGTTAGTACCTGCTCATTTGCCATCGAATCACCTTTTATTGAAAATTGACTTTATCTTTATTTAATAGAATAAATTATATTCTATCATTATAACCCAATGATTGTGAATTGTGAAAAGGAAAAGATTTTACTGACATTTCACCATGATTTTTTGTTCAATTATACAAAAGTACCCGCTCCTCTCCAAGAGATTCACGGGTACTTTTTATCACCGTAGTTTTACCTATATAGTGATTAGTATTTTTCTAATACTAATACATCGTAACCATCTAACATTTTACGACCATCTAAGTAAGTAAGTTCTACTAAGAATGCAATCCCTGCTACAACTCCGCCAAGTTCTTCAACTAACTTAATTGTCGCTTCGATTGTTCCACCTGTAGCTAATAGATCATCTGTAATTAATACGCGTTGACCTGGCTTAATTGCATCTTTATGGATTGTTAAAACATCTTTACCATATTCTTTACCGTAGTCAACTGTAATTACTTCACGTGGTAATTTTCCTAATTTACGAACTGGTGCAAATCCTACTTCTAACGCATAAGAAACTGGGCAACCGATAATGAAACCACGAGCTTCTGGTCCTACTACAACATCGATATCTCTTTCTTTTGCGTACTCAACGATTGCATCTGTTGCTGCTTTGTATGCTTTACCGTCATTCATTAAAGGTGTAATGTCTTTAAACACAATACCTTCTTTCGGATAATCCGGTACAATTGCGATATGTTGCTTGAAATCCATATTTCTGAATCCTCCTCAGATCTAAAAGGTTTGTAAATACAAATCCTTTACCCTAACTGTTCTACTTCTTTATGATTACGAATCGTTTCAAACCATGTATATAGTTGCTGATATGTGCTATAAACCAATTCTTTTTCTAATTGTAAGTGGTTCATTTTCTCACGATATGTGTTCGATTCAATTAAATCACGCTTTTGTTTTTTGTCTGCCATAAAAATGACGCCATCTTTTATTGTAACAAATTCTAACTCAAAAAACACCTGTGTCATGAAATTTACTGTATCTTTTGACCAACCTTTATGACGACATAGTTGTTCTCCATATTGTCTTAAAGAAAATGGTGTTTTTTGGCTTAAGAAAGAATAGTACCATTTAAAGTGTTCTCTCGTCGGAACTGTACTAAATAAATGGTTATTCTCTTGATAAAATAGCGTATAAATTCGCGCTGGGAATCCTACCTTAAATAGCTCACGTAATTCATCTGTTCCTTTTGGTAAATCAAGTAACACGATATATTGATCATCTAAATGCGTTACTTCTGAAGCATGCATGAGCTTTTCTTTATAGCTCTCTAAAGAAAATTTATTCAATACCTCTTCAGAAAAATACACCATTGTTATTTTTTCTTTCGGAAGTTCTGCTAAATTTGCTTCTGCATTACGCATACTACGCCAATCAAATAATTGCCACGCCTCTACAGCAATATCTTGTACCATTAGTTGTGGCTTCTTAAAATTATTCCATTCATTAATGGACGCTTCTCCTATTACAGATACTTTTGCAACTGGAGAGATTTCTTTCGCATATGCACCAAAACCAAATCCAATTGTATCCAGTGTTGCTTGTCCATCACGAAGAGCCATTTTTAAATGAGAGCCATCTGATCCGATTGCGCGAATGCTTTCTAACTCTGCATCTTTTACTGCAATACGTGGTTTCGGATTTCCAACACCAAATGGAGCTAGTTTTTGCATATCTTCAATTGCCGCTAGCGTTACATCCTCTACTTTACAAAAAACATCAACTGCTGTAATTGGAATAAAATCTTCTTCTGTTAAAATTGCATCTGCTTGTTCATTTAAGCGGCGACGTAATTCATCTACATCATTCATATGTAGCGTCATTCCCGCTGCCATCGGATGCCCTCCGAAGTGTGGTAATAACTCTCTACAATCTGATAAATTTGCAAACAAATCAAATCCTGCAATACTACGTGCTGAGCCTTTTGCTGTTTCTTTTATAGGATCAATGCTTAATACAATCGTCGGACGATAAAAACGTTCAACTAATTTAGAAGCAACAATTCCAATTACCCCTGGGTTCCAGCCTTCTTTTGCAAGTACTAATACTTTGTTTTCTTCTGGCGGGAAGTTATTTTCAACTTCAGCGATAGCCTCTTCTGTAATTTGCTTTACAATATCTTTTCGCAGTTTGTTCAGCTCATCAATTTCTTCAGCTAGCTCCTTCGCTTCCTCTGGATCATCTGATAATAAAAGGTGTACAGCCGGCGCTGCATCTTCTAAACGCCCGACCGCATTAATACGCGGTGCAATTGAGAAGCCAATACTCTCTTCTGTAATTTCACTTTGCGAAACGTTAGCAACTTTAAACAATGCCTTCAAACCAATATTTCTCGTCATACGCATATGTTTTAAACCACGTTTCACTAGCAACCTATTTTCACCATGAAGTGATACTAAATCGGCTACTGTACCGATTACTGCAATCTCTAATAAATGTTCTGGTACACGGCCTAATAATGCATGCGCAACTTTAAACGCAACACCTACACCAGCTAAATAGTGAAACGGATATACGCCACCTTCTAATTTCGGATGTATAATCGCAAGTGCTTCTGGCAATTCTGGCGGTGGCTCATGGTGATCTGTAATAATTAGATCTATTCCAAGCTCCTTCGCTACATTCGCTTCATGTACTGCTGCGATGCCCGTGTCGACCGTAATAATCAGTGAGAACCCTGCGCTATGCGCCCAACGAAACGCTTCTTCGTTCGGTCCATACCCTTCTGTAAAACGATTTGGAATGTAAAATTCTACTTCTGCACCTAATTCTTGAAGAGCAAGATATAAAACCGTCGTACTACTTACTCCGTCCGCATCGTAATCACCAAATATTAATATTTGCTCTCCATTTTGAATCGCCTTATTTACACGTTCTACCGTTCTATCCATTCCTTCTAATAAAAATGGATCATGAAATTCTTGATTTTCTGTATTTAAAAAATCTAAAATCTTATCTTCTGTATCTAGTCCTCTACCGAGGAATAATGAAACGACAAGTGGCGATAACTGTAATTTACTTGCTAATTCACTCACTCGCTCGTCATTATATTCTTTTTCTTTCCAACGCGTCTTCGGTTGTAACACGAAATCACCCCTTAACCTGTTCATTATACAAGACAGATTAAGGGGTGACAATATAATGCAAACTACGATGCAATATCTATATACTAAAATGTTAATGATGTTTAATTTGGAGAATACGGATTTATATGTACGAATACATTTTGTACATTATCTTGTTTCATAAGTATTTCTTTCACATGTTTTCCAATACGGTGTCCTTCTTCTACGGTAATGTATGGGTCTACAGACACTTTAATATCGACAATAACATAATGACCATGCTCCCGTGCATATAAAGAACCAATTTTTTTCACACCATCTACTTGAAGAACTGCTTCCCTAAGCGGAATAACATCCTCCTCATGAAGAACATGGTCAAGCGTTGCATGAATTGCTTCCGCTCCAATGCTCCATGCCATTTTTACAACAAGAAGTGAAACAACTAATCCCGCAATCGGATCGGCATATACAAGCCAGTCTATACCAAGCTTACCACCGATTATAGCTGCACAAATACCGATTAAAGCTGCAATTGAAGAAAATACATCCGAACGGTGCTCATATGCATTTGCAATAATTGCATCACTGTTTACTCTTTTCCCTAATCGGAATTTATATTGAAACATTCCTTCTTTCACGACGATTGAAAGAACAACAGCAAAAATCGTAATTCCTTTTGGCGGTTCTAGTTCTTGCGAAAAAGCTTTTATAGACGAAATCGCTATCTCGAGTCCCACAATAAATAATAATACCGCAACAATAATCGCTGAAATCGATTCCGCTTTACCATGACCATACGGATGATCTTCATCAGGTGGCTGCTTTGCCGCTCGCAATCCAAAAAGTACAGCTAGCGAACCAATTACATCTGATGCAGAATGCACAGCATCCGCTAACAGTGCTTTACTGTTCCCAATATAACCAATTACCGCCTTTACAATCGCTAATATAATATTACCAACGATCCCGACAATAGCACCAAACTCGGCCTGTTTAAAACGTTCATCTTTTTCCATAATTAAAATCCCTTCTTTTCTTAACCTATCTTTTTATTTTAACAAATACAGTGATAACACCACCACTTTCTTCCATCTTCTTTCTGTAAAAAAGTTGCTATCTTATTGTATCCACAAACGAAAAAAGAGATGCCTCATAAAGAGACATCATCTTTTCTATACTTGCGGTTCAGATTCTACTTTCTCAACCTTCTTCTTGTTTCTTCCCTTTTTCAAACGACGGTTTTCAAGCATTAACCAAATTTGAGAGGCAACGAAAACAGAAGAGTACGTACCTACAATTAATCCAACAAGTAACGCAAACGAGAAGTTACGTAGTGACTCACTACCGAAGATAAGCAGTGCAATTACTGGGAATAACACTGTTAATACGGTGTTAATCGAACGACCAAGCGTTTGGCGAATACTTGCATTTACAATTTCTTCTAGGTCTTTTATATCGCGCACTCGTTTTTTCTGTTTGTATAATTCACGGTTTCTATCAAATGTAACAATCGAGTCATTAATAGAATAACCGATGATTGTTAATACTGCAGCGATAAACGTCAAGTCTACCTCTAGTTGGAAAATACTAAACATAACAATCATAACGAATGCGTCATGTAATAATGCAAGTACTGCAGATAACGCATACGTAAATCGGAAACGAATACTTACGTATAAAATGATAACCGCAGAAGCAATCAGTACAGCGATAAATGCATTTCGTGCAATTTCTTTACCGATTGTCGGTGAAACTGTACTTACGTTTGGATCTGTACCATATTTATCGTGGAAGAATGTTTTTGTTTTCGCAATTTCATCTTTTGATAAAACACCTAATGTACGAACTGCGAAACCTTTATTGTCATCTCCAGTCGGTACAATATTTTCTTCCTTCACATCAATGTTCAATTCTTTAAAATCTTTATGAACATCAGACACAGTAACGGCTTGTTTTGATTGCAAGTCGATACGTGTACCACTCGCAAAGTCAATACCAAGATTCAATTTGAAAATTGGTAAAATAATTGCTCCTGCAATTACAACTACAATCGAGAAAATAAGGAATTTATGACCGATATTTACGAAGTTAATACGATCAAATCTTGTCGGTGGATGTACTACACCTTTTGTTAATGGAATAATATCCTTTTGTTTCACACCAAAATATCCTGGTTTTTTATCAAAGTAACGGCTCTTTACAAGTAAACCTAATAAGAAACGAGTACCGAATACGTTCGTAATAAAACCAACTAAAATACTTACGATTAAACTTGTTGCGAATCCTTTTACAGAGCTATTACCATACACGAATAACACACCAGCTGCTGCAAGTGTTGTAACGTTTGCATCTAAAATTGTTGCTAATGAACGATGGTTACCAGCGCGGAATGCCGACATCATGGACTTACCAATTTTCAGCTCTTCTTTCAGTCTCTCGTACGTAATAATATTCGCATCAACTGCGATACCTACTCCGAGCACTAACGCTGCAATACCTGGCAACGTAAGAACTGCATGCATCCAGTTAAAGACAAGTAATGTAACGAAAATGTATAAACCTAACATAATAACCGCTACAAGTCCTGGTAAACGGTAGAATACAAGCATAAATAAGAAAATAAGAGCGATACCAATCGCACTAGCGAAAATCGTTTGCTCTAACGCTTGTTGACCAAATTTCGCTCCAACAGATGTTGAATACATTTCTTTTAAATCAACAGGAAGTGCACCTGCATTTAATAAAGATGAAAGTTGTTTCGCACTTTCAACTGTGAAGTTTCCACCTACGATAGATACTTCAGCTTGGTTAAATACTTGGTTTACTGTTGCTGCTGATAAGAACTTCGGATTCGGTTTTGCAGATTCTGCTTTATACGAATCTTTTCCTTCTTCAAAGTCAAGCCAAATTACCATTAAGTTCGTTGGTGGTGGCATTTTTGAAATTTTTTCAGTTACTTCACGGAATTTTTCAGCGCTTTTTAGTGTAAGACCTACGCTTGCACGGCCTTGCTCATCAAATGTTTGCTTCGCTCCGCCGCCTTTTAAATCCGCTCCATCCATAAGGAGATTGTCATCTACATCACGGAATGTTAATTTCGCTTGTGTCGATAACATTTCACGCGCTTTTTGCTGATCTTGTACACCAGCAAGCTGTACACGAATTCGATCTTGCCCTTCGATTTGAATGTTCGGCTCACTTACACCGAGAACATTGACACGATTTTCAAGAGCACCTACTGTACTTACAAGTACGTCTCGATCGATTTTATCACCTTTTTTGGCTGGTTTTACTTCATACAGAATTTCAAAACCACCGCGAAGGTCTAGTCCTAGACTAATTCCTTTTGCTATGTCTTTTCCTGCCGAACCAATTACTCCACCGATTAATAAGACGATGATGAAAAAGGCAGCAATTCTCGTACCACGCTTTGCCATATGTACCCTCTTTCTGCTACTAACACTTTCAATAAATCTCTTACGATTCACTGCTATACGTGTGCATACGCCTAGTTAGTAGACTTCCTTTCTATAATTTTTGCTAGTTCATCACTAGCTGTATAGGTAAGCTTTTACACTACCTACACTTCCATCATTTATTTTCCTCTTCACTACCTCCTTTATATATAATCTTAGACATAATTATTTCCTCTTTATCAATACATATCATTATACTGCAAAAGGAAGAACAAACCAATTGCAGTCGGTTATTTATTTTCGTACTCATCAAATGACCAAAGTGGCGCTTGGTAAGCTTCAACAGTTAAATATGTCATATATTCATTAGCTGTTACTGTTAATACGTCATTAACTAATTCATACAATCTAACATCGCTGTCTATCTTCTTCCACTTTTTCACTTTAAGAAACTTCCAAATATCATCATCTGTCACTCGGTCGTAACCGAACATTTGAAACTCTTCTACTTTACTTTCTAAAACGACTTGTAACTGTCCGCGGTATGATTCTACCAAAGCCTCTCTATCTAACATCTATAACATCTCCTTCTTATTTCAGCACGAAAAAGTCGCTTTAATCCCGCTCTAATGGACAGCAATAACTACTTTCAAGAGCACTATCATACTTCACTCTCTTAAATGCTTGTCATTCTTGTCTCGTACGTGCATATAAATTATTGTAAATCATTCCATTGATTTTGAGAAGGTAGGAGAAGAACATGACGAGACAAAGCTTTTTAAAAGGCGCATTTATTTTAATGATAGCCGGCTTTATTACAAAAATACTCGGCTTTATCAACCGCATAGTAATGGCACGTATTTTAGGAGAAGAAGGCGTTGGTCTTTATATGATGGCCGTTCCTACATTCATTTTAGCAATTACATTGACACAAATTGGTCTTCCTGTCGCCATCGCAAAATTTGTAGCAGAAGCGGAAGCTGTGAACGATAAACAAAGAGTTAAAAAAATATTAACCGTATCACTAGCTGTTACATCCGTTATTAGTATCATTTTAACAATCGGAATTATGTTCCTCACACCTATTTTAGCAAAAACATTATTAACCGACGAAAGAACGTACTATCCATTAATGGCCATTTTGCCCGTTGTTCCCGTTATTGCTGTTTCTTCTGTTTTGCGTGGTTACTTTCAAGGGAAACAAAACATGAAACCTAGCGCTTATGCGCAAGTTCTAGAACAAGTCGTCCGCATTACCATTATCGCTATATGCATCCAATTATTTTTACCTTACGGCATAGAATACGCTGCAGCCGGCGCTATGTTATCAGCTGTTCTCGGTGAAGTTGCATCGTTATTATTTTTACTCACGTTATTTCAGCGAGAAAAACATTTATCAATACGTTCTGAATTTTTCACTACTGTAAAAGAAAGCAAAGGGACATTTTATTCTCTGATGGATATTGCCCTTCCAACTACAGGAAGTCGTTTAATCGGTTCCGTTTCATATTTTTTTGAACCTATTGTCGTTATGCAAAGTTTAGCAATCGCTGGTGTCGCTGCTTCTGTTGCAACCCAGCAATACGGTATATTAAACGGTTATGCATTCCCACTCCTATCACTACCCGCCTTTATTACATACGCTCTCTCTACAGCGCTCGTTCCTTCTATTAGTGAGGCAATGGCAAAAAGACAACATAAATTAGTAGAGCACCGTTTACAACAAGCACTTCGAATTTCATTAATTACCGGCGGATGGTCTGTCGTTATATTATACGTATTCGCTTCTCCTGTTTTAACTCTTATGTATGGATCAGACAGCGCAACAGCATTCATTCAACTTCTTGCGCCTTGCTTTTTATTTCATTATTTCCAAAGTCCACTTACCTCTGTTTTGCAAGCTTTAAACTTAGCAAGAGCTGCAATGATGAATACATTTATTGGTGCCATCGTGAAATTAATCGTTATTTTTGTACTAGCATCAAGGCCAGAATTTCAAATGATGGGGGTTGCGCTTGCTATCGCTGCAAATATTGTAACAGTAACATTTCTTCACTACGCTACTGTTTTGAAAAAGATTACATTTACCATTTACGCAAAAGACTATATTTTCGGCGGACTTGCCATCGGTATCGCAGGCGCCTTCGGTTTTTATCTTCATAAATATATTATTTTCTCTCATTCCCTTGGCATACAAACATTATGGGAAATCACTTTAACAACAATTGTTTATATCGTACTTCTCTTCACTTTCAAACTCATTCGAAAAGAAGAGTTAAGTCGCCTCCCTATTATTCGTAAACTTTCATTTTTGAAATAAGGTGAAACTTTAATCAGTGGGGTAATCTCCACTGATTATTAGTTACACTAATCATTCTTACTCTTTCAAAGAATAAGTATCTAATTTTCTTTTAAATCAACAAAAAATTGTCCGTTTTGAAAACTACAGTATAAAATTTGTGTTATATCGTTATAACCTAAGTTTTTTAATTTCTCAATAAGCCATTCATCTGTATGCTCAATCATTTGTAAATGGCTAGATTGAATTTCTCCATCAATAATAAGAGGAAGCGTAAACCGCAATGTATCTTGTTTATTTTTTTGTTTTTGAAAGACAGATAACTTCCCAGACGGTTCCAAAATAGCATATTCTACATCCCGAATATCTCCAACTCCTTGTTCCCTTAATTGCATCATTAAATCATCAATATTATATCGCTGGTTTCTCATCTTTTTTTCATCAATCTTTCCCGCATTAATAATAATTGCTGGTTCACCTTCTATTAAATGCCGAAATCGTTGAAACTTTAATGAAATGACTGACAAAATGATTTGTATGCACATAAGAAAAGCCATCGGAACTAATTGATGCCAAAGTGATTTATCGGTATTTTCAATTGCTACTACAGCCATTTCTCCAAGCATAATAAATACGACTAAATCTAATACACTTAGCTCTCCTATCTCACGTTTACCCATAAGACGAAAAATAATTAAGATAATGATATACAAAAGCATTGTCCGTCCAATTACCGATATCCATTCCATTCCTACATCTCCTTTTTTACGTATAGACTCCCCTATAAAAAAGAAACTAGTCTAACTTGGGCAAAAGGAAAATATGCTTGTATTAAAAAGGGGGAATGCATAAATGGATGGAACGAAAAAATTATCAACTGCAATTGGCTTCGGTATTGTTACGCTACTAATTCTCGCATCTATTACTAGTATGATTATGGCTCTTTTATTAAAGTTTACGAATATAAATGAAGGGACATTAACCGTTACTATTTTTATACTCGCTCTTTTATCTATGCTTATGTCTGGATTTACTGCCGGCAAAAAGGCTCAAGGAAAAGGTTGGCTAGTAGGTTTCACAACAGGGCTCACGTTCACTATACTCGTCTTTCTAGTTAACTATTTAGGCTTTTCTCAAACCTTATCGAACTCACAATTACTATATCAATTAGCATTAATGGGGGCGAGTACACTCGGTGGTATTTTCGGTGTAAATATGTCAAAGCAAAGTAACTAAAAAAGGCCCTGCACATTTCATGCAGGGCCTTCCACATTAGTTTTTCACAACTTCACGAATCGCATTGCGATCGAAAGTTAAGTGTGAACCACCAGATTTAATAACGATTTTTGTCTCATCTACTGATTCGATTGTGCCGTGTAAACCACCGATTGTTACGATAGCATCACCTTTTGCTAACTCACTTTGCATTTGAGCAACTGCTTTTTGACGTTTTTGTTGCGGGCGAATTAATAAGAAATAGAAAATCGCAAACATCGCAACGATCATAACGATATTCATCATACCTGCATTCATCTTTTGTTCCTCCTTTTAAATTATGTATTAGAAGTTTTTAGCATTCGGTTTATTAAAGCCATACTGTTCAAAGAACTCTTCGCGGAAATCGCCAAGACGGTCTTCACGAATAGCTTGTCTCACCTGCTCCATTAAGTTTAACAGAAAATGAAGGTTGTGATAAGACGTTAAACGAATTCCGAACGTTTCATCACATTTCATTAAGTGACGAATGTACGCACGTGAGTAGTTTTTACATGTGTAGCAATCACAGTTTGGATCAAGCGGACCGAAGTCTCTTGCGAATTTCGCATTTTTTACAACGAGGCGACCTTCACTTGTCATACATGTACCATTTCGAGCGATACGAGTTGGAAGTACACAGTCAAACATATCAATACCACGAATTGCGCCATCGATTAACGAGTCAGGAGAACCTACACCCATTAAGTAACGAGGCTTATTATCTGGAAGAAGTGGTGTTGTAAACTCAAGAACACGGTTCATAATATCTTTCGGTTCACCAACAGATAAACCACCTACAGCGTAACCAGGGAAGTCCATTGAAACAAGATCTTTCGCACTTTGACGACGAAGCTCTTCGTACTCCCCGCCCTGTACAATACCGAATAAACCTTGATCTTGCGGACGTTCATGCGCTTTTAAGCAACGTTCTGCCCAGCGGCTCGTACGCTCTACAGATTTCTTCATATATTCAAAAGTAGCTGGGAATGGTGGACACTCATCAAATGCCATCATAATATCTGAACCTAATGCATTTTGGATTTCCATCGCTTTTTCTGGTGATAAGAATAATTTATCTCCATTTAAGTGATTACGGAAGTGAACGCCTTCCTCTTCAATACGACGGAAGTCACTTAAACTGAATACTTGGAAACCACCAGAGTCTGTTAAGATTGCACGATCCCAGTTCATAAATTTATGCAAGCCGCCTGCTTCACGAATAATTTCATGACCTGGACGTAGCCATAAATGATACGTATTACTTAAAATAATGCCAGAATCCATTGCTTTTAATTCTTCTGGTGACATTGTCTTAACTGTTGCAAGTGTACCAACTGGCATAAATGTTGGTGTATCAAATGAACCGTGCGGCGTATGCACACGACCTAAACGGGCACCCGTTTGTTTACATGTCTTAATAAATTCATAACGAATTGCTGTCATAACTTACTCCTTTTATTTGTTTCTCATTTTAGCGTGAGATGCAACGAACATTGCATCACCGAAGCTAAAGAAACGATATTTTTCTTTTACTGCTTCATTATAAGCATGAAGTACATTATCTCTATTTGCAAATGCACTTACAAGCATAATTAATGTTGATTTCGGTAAATGGAAGTTTGTAATTAAACCATCAATTGCTTTAAATTCATATCCCGGATACATGAAAATATCTGTCCATCCAGAAGCGGCGCAGAGCTTACCGTCATGATCTGTTGCAATTGTTTCTAACGTACGAGTTGATGTCGTACCTACAGTAATAATACGTCCACCATTCTCTTTCACACGATTTAATAATGCCGCTGTCTCTTCAGACATATGATAATATTCTGCGTGCATATGGTGTTCTTCAATCGTGTCTGCAGAAACTGGTCTAAATGTTCCAAGTCCTACGTGAAGTGTAATGAATGCTAACTGAACGCCTTTTTGCTTTAACTTCTCAAGTAACTCTTCTGTAAAGTGAAGTCCCGCAGTCGGCGCTGCTGCTGAACCGATTTCTTTCGCATATACTGTTTGATAGCGATCGCGATCTTCCAGCGTCTCTTTAATATATGGAGGAAGCGGCATTTCCCCAAGTTCATCTAAAATTTCATAGAAGATGCCATCATATGAAAATTCAAGCTGGCGTCCACCTTGATCTGCAGTTCCTGTGCAAGTTGCTTTTAATTTCCCTTCGCCAAAAGAGATAACAGTTCCTTCTTTTACACGTTTCGCTGGCTTTACAAGCGTTTCCCACTTATCACCTTCTTCTTGTTTTAAAAGAAGTACTTCAATGTGCGCGCCTGTATCTTCTTTCACACCGTGCAAACGAGCAGGCATAACTTTCGTTTCATTTAAAACTAAGCAATCCCCCTCATGTAAGTAAGAAAGAATATCCGTAAAATGTTTATGCTCAATATCACCTGTTTCACGGTCTAACACCATTAATCTTGATGTTTCACGATCTTCTAACGGGACTTGTGCAATAAGTTCTTCTGGTAAATGAAAATCAAACAGATTTATATCCATAGCTATATCCACCTATTTCTTATTTAAATCGATTTATTATATACATAATAAAAGATAATACAATACTTAACACAATACATGTAATGATAGGAAAATAAAAGGTAACGTTTCCTTTTTTCACAAAAATATCGCCTGGAAGCCTTCCAATGAACTTCCAAGCTAATCCAACAACGATGAGTAAGATCCCGGCTGTAATAAGCAGCTTTGGCATCTCCGTCATACTTTTGGTATCTCCATTCCGAAATGTTCATACGCAAGCGGCGTTACAATTCGGCCCCTTGGCGTTCGTTGTAAAAAGCCAATTTGTAATAAATACGGCTCATACACATCTTCAATCGTATGAGATTCTTCTCCAATTGTTGCTGAAACCGTTTCTAATCCAACTGGACCGCCACGGAATTTCTCAATAATACCAAGCAGTAATTTATGATCAATATGATCTAGACCTAATTTATCTACTTGCAGTAGCTCTAATGCCATTTGTGTAATTTCCATCGTAACCGTTCCGTTACCACGAACTTGCGCGAAATCACGTACACGTCTTAAAAGACGATTCGCAATACGAGGTGTACCACGAGCACGTCTTGCAATTTCTAATGCAGCTAACGAATCGATTTCAACTTCAAATACTTCTGCTGTACGTTCAACAATCGCAGAAAGCTGATCTACTGTGTAGTACTCTAACCTTGAAAGTACACCGAAGCGGTCACGAAGCGGTGCCGATAATGCTCCAGCACGTGTTGTTGCTCCAACTAATGTAAATGGCGGTAAATCTAGGCGTACAGAACGTGCTGAAGGCCCTTTTCCAATTACGATATCAAGGCAAAAGTCTTCCATCGCAGGATACAATACTTCTTCAATTGATCTATGCAAACGATGAATTTCATCAATAAATAATACATCCCCTGGCTGAAGCGCTGTTAATACAGCAGCTAAATCTCCTGGTCTTTCAATTGCGGGACCTGAAGTTGTTCTAACATTAACGCCCATCTCATTGGCAATAATATTCGCAAGCGTCGTTTTACCAAGACCTGGTGGTCCATATAAAAGCACGTGATCTAACGTTTCTTCACGCATTTTCGCCGCTTCAATAAATACTTCTAAATTATGTTTTGCTTTATCTTGGCCAATATACTGACGGAGCGTCTGTGGCCGTAATGAATATTCTAAATCCGCATCTTCATATGCAGATTCCCCTGAAAGGAGACGTTCGTCCATTATACTCACCTCTTACCATTTAGTAAAAGACTAAGTGCCTTTTTAATATACTGATCCGTCGTTAATGATTCTTTTAATAACTCTGGTACAACACGAGAAACTTCGCGTTCTGCGTATCCAAGTGCGCGGAGAGCTTCCAGTGCCTCATCAAGCTCAGCTGATGAACCTTTCTTCTCATCAAAACGTTCTGTGTCTGAGAATAAATCAACAAATGCATCTGGTACGACATCTGCTAGTTTTCCTTTTAAATCTAAAATCATTTGGCGTGCTGTTTTCTTTCCGACGCCTGGGAATTTCACTAAAAACTTCTCATCTTCATGCTCAATCGCTTGAACGACCTGTCCTGTTTGACCAGAAGCTAAAATTGCAAGAGCTCCTTTTGGCCCAATGCCAGACACGCCTAACAACTTTGTAAATAATAAACGCTCTTCACGTGTTTTAAACCCGTAAAGTGCCATAATATCTTCTCTCACATAATGATATGTATAGACACGGATTTCTTGCTTACTTCTTTGAAATACATACGGATTTGGTGTGAAAATTTGATAACCAATTCCATTATGATCAATTACGACATATTCCGGCCCTACATACTCCACGTAACCTGTAACATATTCAAACAAAATACGATCTCTCCCTCTTAAATCATGTATTCCATTTTAACATATTTAATGATAGAAAAGCGAGACTGCCCCAACAAATGTTCTCCACTTGAAACTTCTGTTATTTTCCATTGACAGAAAGGTTAAAGCACCTTAATATACAGAAGTCGATAATGATTATCAATACTAATTAAAGGGGTTGCATCAGGATGAAACGTAAGCTATTTATTTTATTTACTATTATGCTCGTTGTTCTTTCTATCGTTGGCTGTTCTTCTCAAAAAGAAGAATCGAAGGCAAAAGAACAACCGAAAACAAAAGTTGTAAAACATGCTAAAGGTGAAGCTACAATTCCAGTAAATCCAAAGAGAATTGTTGACTTATCTGGATCAACAGAAGAACTATTACTTCTTGGACACAAACCTGTTGGTACAGCAAATACATATAAAGATAAAATCCAAACTCACTTAACAGACAAGTTAGATGGAGTAAAAGCAGTAGGTTGGTACTGGGCACCTAAAGTTGATTTAGAAGCTGTTACTGCTTTAAAACCAGACTTAATTATTTTAAACAACCGTCAATTAAAAATTTATGATCAACTAGAAAAGGTTGCACCTACAGTTGTTCTAGAAACAAACTTAGAAGACTGGCGTGGTAAGTTTAAAGAAGTAGGTAAGCTATTTGACGAAGAGAAGAAAGCAGACAAATGGATTGCAGACTACGATAAGAAAGCAGACTCTTTATCTAAAAAAATTAAAGAGAAAACAAAAGATGAGAACTTTATGTTCGTTGCAGTTACACCACAAAACTTCCGTGTATACGGTAGCTTCGGATACGGTGACATCATCTTTAATGACTTAAAACTTCCAGCAACAAAAGGTACGGATTTAAAACAAACGATGGCGCAAGTATCACTAGAAGGTCTAGTTGCATTCCAGCCTGACCAAATGTTTATTGTAAACTTCGGCGGCGAAGCTGATAAAGTTTACGAAGACTACAAAAACAGTGCCGTTTGGAAAGACAATAAAGCAGTTAAAAATAATCACGTATATGAAGTATCAAATGAAGTCTTCAATACGAAAGCATTCAATCCAATCGGAAAAGATATGCTAATTGATGAAATCGCAAAAGAAATTTTAGCTAAAAACAAATAAGAAAAAAAAGCAGCTCACCATGAGCTGCTTTTTTTCTTACTCTGAACTGCGTATTGCTTCATTTTTTCAATCGTCTTCACAAAACCTTCTTTTGATTTAATACGAATGCCACGTTTCAATTTCGCACGTTCATAGCTCTCAAGCTTTTTCATATCAATTTGAAAGAAAGAATGGATCGCATTATCACTTTTCGGTACACCTTTGAAAATTTGTAATATCCCTTCCTCTGAAACACCAAAATACCCGCTCGTTTTCAATAACGGAGAAATATCATCAACTTTCTTTTGCAATACAATTTGTACATCATCACGATCAACGAGCTGCCATTCTTTATACTGCTGTAAAAACTTTTCTAAATCCGTCACTTTTTCTGTAAGTATTTCTTCGCTTACTTCGCCATCAACATACATACGCTCTAATAAAATTGTAACCTCAGGTTCTTTTTTCGTTACTTCTGGTACTGGCCCTTCCGCCTTCACATTCGTTCCATAAACGAAACAAAACATCATAACGAAAGCTTGCATCGCAATCAGTATCCATTTCATTTCCGTTCACCTCTTTTAGGCAAGATCATACTTTCATTAGTAGTTTTTCCGGAAATGGGGGTTTTATCCATATTACATTTCTTTCGAAAAATAAAAAATGCAGATAAGGGTTTACCTCATCTGCATGTATCATTTACTTTTATATAAAATGAAAGACGCCTGCAAAGCAGGCGTCTTGATGCGTTTACGGCGAGAGACCAGGCGACCACATTCGCGTGTTTAGCACTTAAGCATATCTCTCGTCTTACGTAAATTAGCTCATCGCTTTGCTAATATAACATTAATAAAGTATAAGTGCAACATGTTTATAAAAATATTTTATTTCCTCTTTCATCCAAATTATTTTATGTAAATTATAAATTGATAATTGCAATATATATGTTACAATTAATGTGACAGCGAAATCATAATAAGCAGGGGATGAATATTATGAAAAAAATAAAGGATGAACGCCTCATTCTTCAAATGTTAAAAAACATACGTATTGTCTTTCTTTTTCAATACATTGGCGTAGTTGGAATTTTAGGCTATATCGGATTCACTGAAGGCATTGATCAAATTACGAAATCTCCATTGTGGCTATTATTTATGTTTACAAGTATTTTACTTGCTTATTTACAGTTAAGTGTTTCAATCGATGTAGAAGAAGGCGAAAAGGAAATACAGTTAACTCCTTATTACAAACTTGTCTTCCACTCCCTTATTGTAGGAATCGTTACGGCTATTATTTATATTATTTTCAGTCCAGAAAGACCTCTATTTGAAGCTATTTCAACAGGTAGTATTCTTTTCATATGCTTTTTAGTTTCTTATTCCGTTAGTTATTTTATTAAAAAACGTCGCTTACAAGACAACGATGAATAAAGAGGAAGGGCTATCCCTTCCTCTTTTGTTTTGTTATCGCACTGTACCAGTTAAACCGTAACGAATGTCTCGGAACATATTCACTATGTCACGATTAAAATCGTTTGTAACTGTACCGTTACGTAGACGCGTACTCATTGCATCGACACGAGTAAACATATCATTTCTTACAGAAACATATACGTTTCTGTTTCCAACTTCATTTGCAACAGCTTGACGAATTTCGTTAGCCATCGCCGTTTCATTTGTCACTGTGTTACGTGGTTTTACCGCAATCGCTACATCGTTTCCATATACAACTGTAGACACACGGTCTACGTTATTCATACGTTTCACACGATTTGTTATTCTTTCAGCTGTTTTACCATCATTGTTAATGTATGAATTGTTCATTGTAATATTACGAGTTGGATGCGGATTAGCAATTTGTCCATTGTAATTTACATCTCGATAATAATTGTATCCTGTATCGTTACGACCATTTCTATATGTTACATAATCTGTATAACGATCATTACGTGTCACATTATCACGATACTGGTGTGTATCATTATAAGATGTACGCTCGTAATTGTAGTTACGTCCATCCATTGCATTGTTATCTTTCGGTGTACCACATGCAGCTAATGCACTGGTAACTAACAAAGAAGCAGCAATCACTTTTACTTTCGTATTCAATACAAAAACCCCCTCTGTTAGAATGAGCTTCTCTACTGAAAAGCTCCCTCTTATGATGAGTAACCGAGAAGGTTTTTACACTGTTAATATTTCACTGGGAATTTTCTAGCACTTCATAAAAAAACTTCATTTTCTTAATTAACAGGAATGTAAAAAAGGCGGGAATACTCCCGCCTTTTTAAACTTCTTCTTCGTCCTCTTCTTCTGAAACGGGCTCTCCAAATACATTCGGTGGATCTGGTTGATAATACATCGTTCCTGGCTGTGGTGCATATGCAGACTGAGTTGGTTGGTAATATAAAGGATTCGCATATTGCGGACCGCCTGGTTGTGGACTATATAGTCTACTTTCTCCTCCGCATCCACAATCTTCCTCACCCTGCACAAGCGGCGGCATATTATTATCCATTGGCATCATATTCGGGTTTGGCATAGACGTATATTGCGGTCCAAACGGCGCTCCTTGCTGATATGGCATTTGATATGGATTTGGTTGTTGATAATACGGATTCGGCGGCATCATGGGCTGTTGATACGGCATTTGATAGGGCATCATATTTGGTGGTTGATTGTTATCCATAATCGGCATCATATTCGGCATTTGATTGTTATCCATAATCGGCATTATATTCGGCATTTGATTGTTATCCATAATAGGCATTATATTCGGTGGCTGGTTGTTATCCATAATTGGCATTATATTCGGTGGCTGGCTGTTATCCATGATTGGCATTATATTCGGTGGCTGGTTGTTATCCATGATTGGCATTATATTCGGTGGTTGGTTGTTATCCATGATTGGCATTTGAATATTTGGCGGTATGACTTGTGGAATAACTACATTTTCTTTCGATACATTTGGCGATACTATATTCCCTACGTTTTCTTTTTTCACTTGCGGTGACACTATATTCCCTACATTTTCTTTTTTCACTTGCGGTGACACTATATTCCCTACATTTTCTTTTTTCACTTGCGGCGATACTATATTTCCTACATTTTCTTTCTTCACTTGTGGCGATACTATATTTCCTACATTTTCTTTCTTCACTTGCGACGATACTATATTTCCTACATTTTCTTTCTTCACTTGCGGCGATACTATATTTCCTGCATTTTCTTTCTTCACTTGCGGCGATACTATATTTCCTACATTTTCTTTCTTCACTTGCGGCGATACTATATTGTTTTTTTTCGTTTGCGGAGAAATGATATTGTTAGGTTTCATTTTACTAATTTGAGGAGCAATTAACTCGCTTCCTTTTTTTATTACATCTGAAATTTTATATTCTTTTTTCGGTTTTATTGGTGGTTGTGGCGGCTGCGGTAATACATTTACCGAAAACTTCGTGTTTTCTTTTTCCGCCGGTTTTTGTTTTTCTATCACAGGTGGTTTTTGAATAACAGACGGTTTTTCAACTGGTTTTTCTTTTTGAATTGGCTGTTCTTTTTGCACTTCTTTTTGCGGTTTCACCTGTACCTCTTTTTGCGGTTTCACCTGTACTTCTTTTTGCGGCTTTACCTGCATCTCCTTCTGCGGTTTTACTTGCACTTCTTTTTGTGTTTGTTGCATAGCTGGCTGCTGTGTAATTGGTGCTGATTGATACGTAACTTCTTCCTCATCTTCTATTCCAAGCGGAGTTGGTGTTGCTGCAAATTCTTTTTGCTGCACTTCTTTTACGTATTGCTTTGGAGGCGCTGAACCTGCTCCAGCCTGTTGTTTCATGTGAACACTCTTTGATGGCACTTTAATTTTCATACCTGGCATGATTAAATCTGGATTACTAAGTTGTGTATTTGTTTTTTTCAACGTGTCAAAATCCACTCCGTACTTTTTCGCAATTTTCCAAAGGGTATCCCCTTTTTGCACGATATGAATTTTCAAATTTTCCCCCTCCTGTATAACTTATCTATAAGTAACAAATCTCATGAAGTAACTCTTTTTCTAAATAACATTAACTTCTTTTCACTTTTATCACTTCTTCGATTTTCAATATCATTAGAAGCGGAATAAGCATAAAGAACCACAATGATTTCTTCAAAACAATGTATGCCCATTTTGTTCTCGTTATGATTATATGTACGAAAAAAAGCAACGGGAATCCGCTGCTTTACACACGCTCTAACATACGATTTAATGCAAGAACTGCCTCTTCAGTCACTTGTTTATCTACGCTAATAACGTTAATTACTTCTCCTCTTTCTATCATTTCAAGTGCCCATAATAAGTGCGGCAAATCAATTCGGTTCATCGTTAAACACGGACACATAAATGGATTAAGTGAAACAATTTCTTTATCTGGATGTTGCTTAATAATTCGATTCACTAAATTCATTTCTGTACCAATCGCCCATTTACTTCCAGATGGAGCCGCTTCAATCATATCAATAATATATTTCGTTGAACCTGCATAATCCGAAGCAGCTACAACTTCGTAGCAACATTCTGGATGTACAATAATGTTCATGTCCGGATGATTTTTCCGTACGTTCTCAATGTTTTTCACTGTAAAGTTTTGATGAACAGAACAATGTCCTTTCCATAAAATCACTTGAATTTCTTCTATATCTCCATCGTACTCTAATGAATCTGTGTGTGGGTCCCATACTGCCATTTTATCTAACGGGATACCTAAATCGTACGCTGTATTTCTCCCTAAATGTTGGTCTGGTAAAAAGACGAGACGTTCTTTTTGAGTAAACGCCCAAGATACCATTTGCTTTGCATTAGAAGAAGTTACTGTTGCTCCGCCATTACGACCGCAAAACGCTTTAATTGCAGCTGTAGAGTTAACATACGTTAACGGAATCATCGTATCTCCAAATAATTTTGTGAGCTCTTTCCACGCTCTTTCTGTTTGTTCAATATCTGCCATATCCGCCATCGAACAACCTGCACGCATATCTGGTAAGATGACAACTTGATCATCTGTCGTTAACATATCTGCTGTTTCCGCCATAAAGTGCACCCCGCAAAACACAATATATTTTGCGTCTTTATTGCTCGCTGCAACTTGCGCAAGCTGAAGTGAATCCCCTGCTGCATCTGAAAATTGTACCACTTCATCTTTTTGATAATGATGCCCTGGAATGAATAACATTTTCCCCATTTTCTCTTTAATTTCACGAACCCGATTTTCCATATCTTCCGTTGACATCGTGTAATAACGCTCTGGTAACATCGTTTCAATTGGCTGTACTTGTTCTAAAATACTCATATACGTTTCTCCCCCTCTAAGCCACTTTCCTTACCCTTCAATATTGAAACTAATATCAAGTGCTTTCACTGAATGTGTTAACGCTCCAAGTGAAATATAATCTACCCCTGTTTTTCCGTATTTCGATAAATCTTCAATTGTGATGCCACCTGAAGCTTCTGTAACGATAGCGCTTGGTACAATTTTTGAAAACTCCCGAATTTCATCTGGCGTACGATTATCGAACATAATAATATCCGCACCAGCAGCAACAGCCTCTCTCACCTGTTCCTCAGTTTCTGTTTCTACTTCTACTTTCACCATATGTCCTAACTTTTCTTTCACTGATGTAACAGCTTTTGTAATAGAACTAGCAAACGCAATATGATTGTCTTTAATCATGACCCCATCATATAAACCGAAGCGATGATTAAATCCACCGCCGCACACGACTGCATGCTTATCAAACATACGTAGTCCTGGCATCGTTTTTCGCGTATCACAAATGCGAGTATGACTACTATCTAAAGCAAGAACCGCTTTATGCGTCATCGTCGCTATTCCGCTCATACGCTGAATAACGTTTAATATAACGCGCTCTGCTGTTAATAACGATGCAATTGGACCTTGCACAGTTGCAATGATTTCGCCTTTTTCTACAAGGTCCCCATCTTTTTTATGAAGCTCTACTTCAATTCTCTCATCAATTAATTTAAATCCTGATTCAATTACTAAACGTCCTGCAAAGACCCCTGTATCCTTCGCAAGAAACGTTCCTTTCGAAAGCAAATTATCTGGAAAAATAACCTGAGATGTTACATCTCTTTCCCCTATATCTTCTAAAAAAAATCGATTTAATGCTTCTTTAACTTTTATCGTGTTCATAAAGCCCCTCTTCCCCTCATCACACAAGTTGTCGTTTTCTCTTTACTCGAACAATCTCTTTCTTTCCTATATTTCTATCTGGATAATCACTCCGGTAATGCCCGCCAATACTTTCTTCTCTTTGCAAGGCTGACACAACTATAAGCTCACAAACCGTTAACATATTAATAAGCGTTATCTCTTCATTCGTAAGAACATCATGTTGTAATATCATATTTCGAACACCATACTTACTAAGCCATCTCTTCGCATAAGATAAACTTTGCTCTGTTCGCACAATCCCAACATATTTCATCATGCATTTTTGTATTTCTTCTTTCGTCGGTAAATGATTCAGAACGATAAACGTTGCTTCCTTTTCGGCTAGCATATTCACCTTTTCTTTTGTCTCTCTAGATAAAATATGTCGTCCGATTCTTTTTCCAAACACAAGACCTTCTAATAATGAATTACTCGCTAATCTATTTGCACCATGAACCCCGTTACAAGCTACTTCACCGACTGCGTATAAGTTCGAAATAGACGTCTCTCCATCACAGTTCGTTTTCACGCCGCCCATGTGAAAATGAGTACCAGGCACGACTGGAATAAGTTTTTTATTTATATCGACTCCATTTGTTTTACATATCGATGACACGGTCGGAAAGCGTTGTTCAAAGTTTTGAATCATTTCGATGTTTAAGTACACTTTTTCACCCGCAAGTAGCTGTTCATGAATAGCCCTTGCGACTACATCACGAGGCGCTAAATCCTGTTCGGAATGTATATCCATCATAAAACGCTGCCCTTTTCCATTTATAAGGACAGCTCCTTCTCCGCGAACAGCTTCGGACACAAGACCAGAACAACGCCCACCCGCGTATAACATCGTCGGATGAAATTGTATAAACTCTAAATCTACAAGCTCTCCACCTGCACGGTACACCATTGCAAGTCCATCGCCTGTAATCGTCTCATCATTAGAAGTAAAGGCGTATAAACTGCCAATACCACCTGAAGCTAACACCGTATAATCTGCATTGTAACGTTTCAATTCGCCTTTATTGTTGCGAGTTAAAGCCCCAACACATTTATCTTTTTCTATAATAAAATCGAGCACCATTTCCTGTTCCACTACCGTAACATATGGAGCTACTTCTTGAATAAGATGCTCTAATAAATTCTTTCCTGTTGCATCGCCACCTGCATGTACAATACGACGTTTTCGATGCGCTCCTTCTTTTCCAAGATGAGGACCTGTTTCATCTCCATCAAATTTCATCCCATTTTCAATAAGGTTATTAATTTCTTTCGGTCCTTCCTCAACTAAATAACGGACCACTTCTTCATTGTTATAATGACACCCTGCTACTAACGTATCTTCAAAATGATCATTAGGATTGTCGTATGTAGCTACTGCTGCGGCAATTCCACCTTGAGCTAAATGTGTATTATTATTACGTTTCGTCTCCTTTGTGATAATAATCACATTCTTTTCGTGACAAATCTCTTTTGCAACACGAAGTGCCGCAACACCACTTCCAATAATTAAGACATCTGCACTTGGCATAATTGTTGCCTCCTACTTTACACTTTTCAACTGTCTTGACACCTATATTTACATAGTTTTAAAATAATGACAAGAGTTTTTTTATAATTCTTATTTTCACTACCATTTAAAAAGTAAAAGAACTGTAACTCTTACTAGAGAGAGGAACTTACATGATGATATATCTTGACTATGCAGCTACTACACCTATGAGCGAGGAAGCGTTACAAACATATATGAAAGCAGCGTCGCAATACTTCGGAAATGAACAAAGTTTACATGATATTGGAGGAACAGCTGCTTCTTTATTACAAGTTTGCCGAAAAACATTTGCGGAAATGATTGGAGGAAAAGAACAAGGAGTATTTTTCACAAGTGGCGGATCGGAATCAAACTATCTTGCGATTCAATCACTTCTAAATGCCCAAACTAAGAAGCATATTATTACGACACCTATGGAACATGCATCCATTCGAAGTTATTTTCAATCTCTAAAATCAAAAGGCTATACGATCACTGAAATTCCTGTTGATAAAAGCGGACTCCTTTGTTTAGTAGATTTAGAGGCAGCTATTACAGAAGATACTGTGCTAGCAAGTATACAGCATGGAAACTCTGAAATCGGAACCGTTCAAAACATTACAGAAATCGGGGCACTTTTAAAAAAATATAATGTTTTATTTCATACAGATTGTGTGCAAACGTTTGGTAAACTGCCTATCCATGTTTTTGAGATGGGCATTGATAGTCTTTCTGTTTCAGCACATAAAATATACGGACCAAAAGGTGTCGGCGCTTGCTACATAAATCCGCAATCTCGCTGGGAGCAAGTATTTCCGGGAACTTCTCACGAAAAGGGATTTCGCCCAGGTACAGTGAACGTTCCCGGCATCGCATCTTTTTTAACAGCTGCTGAAAATATATTAAAAACTCAATGGGAAGAAAGTTTACGTTTTAAAGAGTTACGCTCCTACTTTTTAGGGCAAATACAAACCCTTCCGCTAGAAATTGAAGTAGAAGGTCATTCTACTTCTTGTTTACCACATATTGTTGGGGTTACAATAAAAGGAATAGAAGGTCAATATACTATGCTAGAATGTAATCGCCATGGTATCGCCATTTCCACCGGAAGTGCTTGCCAAGTCGGTAAACAAGAACCTTCGAAAACTATGCTTGCAATTGGAAAAACGTATGAAGAGGCCAAACAATATGTCCGCTTCTCTTTCGGACAACAAACAACGAAAGATCAAATTGATACTACTATTCATGCACTACACACAATTGGAAATCAATTTTATAGAGGTGTTAAATCATAATGAAACAAAATGACCAAAAAAAGATTTTAGGTGAAGAAAGACGACAGCTTATCCTTCAGTGGCTTCTCGCTGCAAATGAGCCGTTATCTGGGAATGAACTATCGAAGAAGACAAACGTAAGTAGGCAAGTTATCGTGCAAGATATTTCCTTGCTTAAAGCACGAAACGAACCAATTATTGCGACTGCCCAAGGCTATTTATATCTAAAACCACAAGAGAAACAACAAGCTTTTGAACGCGTAATCGTATGCCAGCACAAACCAGCAGAAGTACGTCAAGAACTTACAATGCTTGTTGACCACGGCGTTACGATTAAAGATGTAAAAGTTGAGCATCCTGTATACGGTGACTTAACAGCATCCATCATGGTAAGCAATCGCTTTGATGTAGAGCAATATTTACAAAAAATCGAAAACACAAATGCTTCCTATCTTTCACAACTAACAGATGGTATTCACTTACATACAATTGAGGCAGATTCTAAAGAAAAGTTAGATGCTGCTTGTGAGGCGTTAGATAAAGCAGGATTTCTCGTTTATTAATGTAAAGCACAGAGTTTTTATCATTCTCTGTGCTTTTTTAATGCTATAATATTGTAATCAATCGTAAAGGAGATCAAATATGGGAATTGAACTCGTTCACTTTAGCATTGGCAAGCCGAAACAAATGAAATATAGCGAAGATAAAGAAATGATAACAGGTATATGTAAAGACCCTACAGAAGAGGCCTTTCTCTCAAAAGACGGATTTCGTGGTGATGACGTAGCGGATTTAAAACATCACGGCGGTCCTGATCGCGCTGTTTGTGTATACCCACACGAGCATTACGCACTATGGGAAGAGGAGTTTCAAACTACGCTTCCAGCTTCCACATTTGGCGAAAACATTACCGTAACAAATATGTTAGAGCGTGATGTTTGCATCGGAGATACATATCAACTAGGTGCAGCAATCATTCAAGTAACACAAGCAAGAGTACCTTGTAGCACTATTTCAAAACGCCTCGGTATTCCTGGCATTTTGCCGCGCATTGTAGCAACTGGATTTACTGGCTACCTATGCCGCGTTCTTCAAGAAGGTACTGTACGTAAAGATTCTAAAATTACATTACTAGAACGTCAACCGAGCAATGTTTCTGTTTTGTTCTCTAACGAAATTTATTTTCATAATAGAAAAGATAAAGATGGCATTGAAAAAATTCTTGCCGTTCCAGAACTAGCTGATATTTGGCGTGGTCAGTTAGAAGATCGTCTTGCGAAGTTAAAATAAAGAATCACACCATGTAAAACAGTATTGAGTCCATCATACCAGATGGACTGTTTTTATTTTCTCTTCCTTCACGTCCAAACATATAAAAATATATTTCATATTATATATGGACAACCTTTAATTCTTATATGTGAAGGGAGTGATTAATTATGGCGGATTACTTCTTAAAAAATGGAAAAAAATATTATAAGAAAAATGATCGCCCATGTAATTCTTCAAATTCAGATTCAAATAACTGTTTTATACAGAACTATACTATTTTCGGTACGGGAAATACCCCTCAAGATCTTGATATAACGACTGGAATTCCTCGAACTGTATTTGAAAACTTCACTAAAAATCATAATAAGACACTTATTAAATTTAGTTTCAGTCCTGCATTTGCAACAACGATTAGATTAACAATTGCAAGATTAAACCATCGCTCTCCACTTACATTTACCTTAACACCAGGAGATATTAAAACATTTTTAGTAGAAGATGTTGAGAGTATTACTTTCTCAGATACTGTAGCTCCATCTACACTCAATCTATTCATACAACAAACGAATTGTATTTGCTGCAGTAATTCGAACAATGATGAATCCTATTATTATAATAGTTGTAATGATGCGTACTAAAAACCCGACAAAAGAGTTATCTATTCCTAACAGAAGCCGTCCTAAATATCTTTTAGGATGGCTTCTTTATTTTGCTAGCTTAATTAATCACTTACTTCAATAGAATCGATAGCTTACTCTGCCTCAAACCGATAAACAACTTTTCATTTCAAACAAGTTTAACAACAGCTCCCTTTACAACCAATAAGAAGAATAACTCCCCAGCACAGTAACAGAAAAACCGAGTGCTTCAAGTTCCATCGTTACGCCTGGCAATAATACGTCATCATATGCTTTATCGACATCGATTAAGAAAAAGTAATTTCCAAGACCTGTTTTCATCGGACGCGATTCGATTTTTGATAAGTTTAATTTTCTCCATGCAAAAGCTGATAACACTTGATATAGGGCACCTGCATAATCTGCAGGTAACGTTATCATAAGCGTCGTTTTCTCTCCGCGGTTCTCTCCGTTATTCGGGAGTACTGCTTTCTTTTTCTTATGGAGTACTAGGAAACGTGTGTGATTATTTTTATGCGTATGAATGCTACGCCTCACAATTGTTAATCCATATTTTTCTGCAGCTGCTTCATTTGCAATAGCGGCAATTTTCTCTTCAGGATGTTCTTTCACATATTGCGCAGCGGCACTTGTGGATGTCATATCTCGAACAGTTACTCCTTTTAATTCTTCATTTAAAAATTTATGGCACTGTGCAATGGCATGCGGATGAGAATGCACCGCATATACTTCATCCCACACTTCTGCATACTGCGGATGTACAAGTAAATGCTGCTGAATTGGTACTGTAATTTCTCCTACAATGGAAAGCGGCTGCTCATGTACAAGATAATCAACCGTTATATTCACTGAACCTTCTATTGCATTTTCTAACGGTACAACTGCGAAGTCTACATTTTCATTTGCAGCTGCATCTATACAATCTGGAATCGTTCGATACGGTACATGCTCTGCTTCTGGAAAAAAACGACTCACCGCCATATTTGTAAATGTTGCTTCTGGTCCTAAATATCCTACTCGAATCATCGTCTTTTCCCCTCTTTTTCGTTTTCTTACTGTTATACCATACTTTTTTATATTCTTCTATGTAAATTTCGAATATTAAAAAAAGACTGGCTTTCGCTAGTCTAAATGTTTCTTATATTCTCTTTGAGCGAAGAAGAAATAAATGATACATGCTGCGATATAAAACAGAATGAACAAACCTACTTTTCTTAATGATCCATCCATAAAAAGCGTATTATGAAACGTATATAACGCAACTGCACTATGCATACTCCCTACTATAATTGGCGCAAAAAATAGCATACATAATTGCCAACGAGAAATTTTCCATACTTCTTCCTTCGTCATTCCAAGTTTAGAGAGTGCACCATACTGCTTTCGGTCCGATGCAATATTATGGAACCATTTAAAATACACGATACTACATGAAGTAAGAAAAAATAATATACTAATAAATGAGCCTACAAATAGAGTAATATCGCCGCCTTCTTTCATATTTACATATAACTCCATATTGCTTCGAAATGCATTATTATCTTGTTTCATATGTTTCCGTAAATCTTCATTTAATTTCTTCGTCTTTTCGATATTTGGTAATGTGTAGCCTCTATATATCATTTTTTCAGAATCAGGAACCTGATTTGCTATACTGTCAAAATCTTCATCATTCATAACGAAGAACAGACCATTAATGTACGAGGGATGATGGTTAAATTGAACACCTTCTTTCTGACCGTTAAATACGAATTGATATGGTTGATTCATTACTTGCAATTGAATCTCTTTTTGATTATATACATTCGAATTATTGTATTTATTATAATAAACGAGTGTCACTGTACCTTTTTTAGGACGATACGTTTTCTGTTTTTGTTTCCTCGCTTCTTGGTTATATTCACTTTCTTTTATAAGCGGTGCTATTGTTGTTTCTCCCTTATTAGACTGAAAGGATGCATACACTCCAATAAAACTCATATATTGAAAATCATCATACTCATATTGATGCAGTAATTTTTCAATCGCACCTTCCTCAAAGACCTCATGAGTAGAAATACCTTTTTCTATGTACGAAAACGAGTGTACCCCTCCAGTTCGCCACATATCTTGCATGCTAGAAAAATATAAAAACACCGTACCTGTTGCTGTAACTACAAACGTCGTTGCCATAGACATCAGAAAGAAAAAGCGACCATTTTCCTTCATTCGATGTGACAATTGATTCACTATAAATAAATATGGATATGTATACATAATCTTTTTATTTCGCTTTATCATTTCTAACACTTGGGTAGCTCCATGCGCGAAAGAAAAGTACGTTCCAAAAAAGACAAGTATAGACACAGGGAAAAAGTATATCACTATCGTAGCCATCGTCACTTGTAGCGCCAACGCATACCCGCCCACTAAACAAGCAAAACCGAATAAACAAAGCCACTTTGATGTTTTTTTCTCTTTTTTATCTGTTCGAAATTCTTTCAATAACCGAATGATTTTTATATTCCATATACGTAAAGCACTTATAAAAGATAACAAAATAAAAACGACCATATATGTAATAAATGTTACACCAATCGCCCTTACGTCAAATATAACAGGTAGTTCTTTCGGAAGCCCCAGTAACATACTAAATACCATAAAAAAGAGTTTTAAAAATATCATACCAAGCCCAATACCGAAAATATTCGCGAAGACCCCGATTAAAATTTGCTCGGTCATAATCACTCCTATTACGTTAGACTTCGTTGCTCCCATTAACATATATAACCCTAATTCTTTCTTACGTGCTTCTATGAAAATAGAAGTAGAGTACAAAATAAATATGACGAAAAAAGAAATGATTATAACATTACATATGATAAGTCCCCAGCGTACGTTTTGATACCACATCGTCTCTTGCATATATGGATGCACAATGACAGACATATATGCGTAAGAAGCAAATATTGCAAAACAACTACTTAAGAAAAACACTTTATAATTACGCCAATTTCCTTTTATATTTTGCAGCGCTAGTTGCCGAATGTTCATCTATCGTCCTCCTGTAACTTACTACATTGGCAAAAAGCTAGAGATTCCCCTAGCTTTTTACGTGTTTTAAATATCCTCTTTGCGCGATCATAAAGTAAATGGCAGAAGCTAAAATGTATGCTCCAATTACAAGCGCACCTGATTTCCACAAATCAATATAAAGCATTTTCCCTAACGTATGAAGAGCAACTCCACTATGAATGGAACCGATTAAAATTGGGATAAAGAAGATAACTCCCATTTGTCGAATCGCAATTTTGCGAATTTCTTTATCTGTCATACCGATTCTCTTTAACGATTTAAATTGAATACGATCTTGTTCTTTATCGTTAAACCATTTAAAGTATGTCATACTACAAGCGAAGAAGAAGAACAGTACCGCTACGAAGAAACCGATGAACATTGTAATTGCTCCACCTTCTCTTATATCCTTATACGCAAACACTGAATTTCTCAATTCCCCTTGCTTTTCTGGTGCAATTTCATTTTTCAAATCTAATACAAGATCTTCTGTACTTTTCCAATCCTCAATATAATAACCATAATATTTCGTCTTTTCTTCATCTGGTACGAGTTTTGCATATTTCTCAAAATCTTGATCATTTACAACGAGATATTCACTATCATTAAAAACAGAAAATGAAGTTGGGCTATTTAGCTGAACAGACTGCTTTTGTCCGTTCATTGTAAATTCATACGGTTTCGTACGATCTATCTTCATCAGTTCATTTGCCATATCGACCATAACCATCGTTGCACTACCTGGTACATTATGAACTTCTGTAACTTGCTCTCTCTTTTGT
This sequence comes from Bacillus cereus group sp. BfR-BA-01347, assembly GCF_022663835.1. Taxonomy (NCBI): domain Bacteria; kingdom Bacillati; phylum Bacillota; class Bacilli; order Caryophanales; family Bacillaceae; genus Bacillus; species Bacillus cereus group sp. BfR-BA-01347. The sequence continues at coordinate 316,859 of NZ_JAKUGG010000002.1, forward strand.
TTGCGCACTTCTGCATTATATTCTTTTTCTGAAATAATCGTGATCGGCACTTCATGTTCACCGTTAAAAAACGTTACTTTCTGTGTTGCCGGTAGTTTTATGTATGTTACTTTTCGCGCATCTTCAAACCCGTGTCTCTTCACAAGCTCCTGTACCTTTTCTTCATTAATAAGGCTATGCGTATTTAACCCCTTTTCCTCATATGAAATAGCATGTGGAGTTTTGACTACCGTTTTATAACTCATATCCTCAAAATATACGTAAAGCGTGCCAACGGCCGAGGATACAATCGCCGTAATAATAGAAATTACAAATAGAAAACGAGCATTATCTTTCATTTTATAAATAAGGTTGCTAAGAACAAACATATTTGGATATGTATAGAAAGATTGCTTTCTTTTTTGTAATGCTTTTAATACAACTGTACTACCTTGTGTAAATAGTAAATACGTTCCGCCAATTGTCAGTCCTACCACCGGTAAAAAGAGGATGAGGAAATTCAGAAACGTTACTTGGAAGCTAAGTACATATGCAGCAATAATACATCCTATACCAACTATACTTAACCATGTAAATGCAAACGGCTCTACTTTTTGCTTTCTTGCCTCTCTTAATAAATCAATAATTTGCAAGCGTCCTACTGTCCAAACACTAAACAATGACAGGATTAAAAATAGAATAAAGTATACACCAGCTGTAATAAGAACTGCTTTACTATTCCAAACGAGTGGAAGTGTCTTATCTATTTTTAATAATACGCTTAACGCTTGGAAAAATAATTTTGAACAAAGCATTCCAACCCCAATACCAACTACAATTGCAATACTACCTAACATCAGTTGCTCTAATATAATCATTCGGCCGAGCTGCGATTTCGTTCCGCCTATTAATGTTAGTAGGCCAAACTCTTTTTTTCTTGCTCGTAAAAACGTTGAATTTGCATATAAAATAAAGAGTGCCGAGAAGATGACCACAATATAATTCATCGATTCTAATCCTTTTGTGATCATCTTTCTCATACTAATATTACCGCTTACGACATCTGGATGATAAATAAAAGAAGCATACATGAAAAATACGACAATCGATAAACAACTACTTATAAGAAACGCTTTATAGTTACGCCAATTTCCTTTTACGTTATTAAGCGCGAGCTGGCGAAAGTTCATGATATTCTCCTCCTAGCATCGCAAGTACGTCCAGAATTTCTTGGAAAAAGGCTTGTTTCGTTCTTCCTTTATGTATTTCTGAGAAAATTTCTCCGTCGCGAATGAATAGAATACGTTCGCAATAACTCGCTGCTACTGGATCATGCGTTACCATTGCAATTGTCACTTTCTTTTGTTCATGTAAGTCTTGCAACGCGCTCATTAATGATTTTGCTGACTTCGAATCTAAGTTTCCAGTCGGCTCATCTGCTAAAATTAACGTAGGCTCATGAATGATCGCTCTCGCAGCTGCTGCACGTTGCTGTTGTCCGCCTGATACTTCGTATACTTTTTTATTTAAAATTTCTTCGATGTTTAAAAACTTCGCAATTTCCAGTACTTTCGCATCGATTTCATTTACAGATTTCTTCGCCATTACAAGTGGTAAAATAATGTTTTCTTTAATGGATAACGTATCAAGTAAGTTAAAATCTTGGAAGATGAACCCTAAATGTGTACGGCGAAACTCCGCTAATTTTGCAGCACGCATTTGATTAATTTCTTCCCCATTTACAAGCACATGACCTGAAGTTTGCTTATCAATTGTCGCCAATAAATTTAAAAGCGTTGTTTTCCCGCTTCCCGAAGGACCCATAATCCCTACAAATTCGCCTTCTTCTATTTTAAAATTTATATCATTTAAAGCAGTCGTCGCTACTGAACCTTTTGATTGGTACACCTTCGTTAATCCTTTTACTTCAAGAACACTCATTTCTAATCCCCCTATGTGTTTTCTTCTTACATTTACTATAAGAAAAATAAGAAAAAGAAACGAGTGATTTCCCTTACAAAACGTTTTGTTATCTTACAGTTTTGTCATTTTTCTCATTAATGTATGATATTCTTCATCTTTTGCAAATTGGAACGTAAATGTCGTCCCTTCTCCTTCAACCGATTGCACATAAATACCGTGATGTAAATTATCGCAAATTTCCTTCGTAATATATAAACCCATCCCAGTCGCTTCTCTCGTTTTACGGCCATTTATCCCCGTAAAGAATGGATCAAATATACGCTTTACATCTTGCTCTGGAATACCGATTCCATTGTCCTTAATATGTAATAACACTTTTTGATCTTTCTCTTCAATTTGAAATTGAATTTCCTTTTTCTCTGCTTCTGAAATTTTCGTATACTTAATTGCATTTACAACGATTTGACCTATAGCAATACTGAGCCATTTTCTATCAGATGCAACCATACAAGTATCTTCTTGAAACATCACTTTCGGAAATACAGACGATTGAATGAAGGATTTTCGATTTTCATTAATAATACCTCGCACTACATCTATAACATTTACTACTTCTACCTTATAATCTTTCGCAAACTGTTCTAGTCTTGCCATATGTAACGCTAAATCTAAACCATTTAGTATGCGGTTATTTTCTTCACGGATACTTTCAACTGTTACTCTTGCCTCACGATGCTCTTTGCCAAACTTCTGCAACAATAATTCAATAACAGATACTGGTGTTTTCATTTGGTGAATCCATTGGTTCATAAATATCATTTGCTGTTGCTCTTTCGCATGCTGTTTATGAACTTCATTCATATATTGCTGTCTTAATAACGTAAAAGATTCAACGACCATTTCTTGCTCTGATGTATAAGATTCATCAATAAGTAAAGAGTCATGTAATGTATTTCCGCCAGTAACGTACTTTTCGATCCTCTTTAAAAACACACTCCGTTTTCGGTAATCGTAAATGAGGTATACAGTAAATACAACAGTTCCTAATAAAAGTCCATATAACCACGTACTCCAATCAATGGATTCCTTTTCTAAAAGACTTTGCAACTGCAAAACGAGCCCAAATAAACAAAGGCTAACAATATAAGAAAGAATTAAAGAAAAGCGGTCCATGAAGTAATTTTTAACCTTCATGCCCTTCGCCCCACTCCGTAAGAAGCGCATAACCATATCCACGTTTCGTTACAATTGCATTTTTAATGCCTAACTCCTCTAGTTTCTTCCTTACACGTTTTACATTTACGGTTAATGTATTATCATCCACAAATGCTACTTCATCCCATAGAGCTTCTAACAGTTCTTCGCGCGTTACATATTGATTCACTTGTTTCATTAAACACTCTAATAAGTAGAACTCATTTTTTGTCAGTTCAGTTTGTTGTCCCTGCCACTCAACAATATGCTGAGACGGGAATAACAACAGTCCATTTACACCTAAACAATCATTCTCAGCAGCAGAAGCATACTCTCCATAACCACGGCGAAGTGCACTCTTCACCTTTGCCATTACGATATCTAAATGGAATGGCTTTGTAATATAATCATCGCCGCCATTTTCAATCGCCATTACTTGATCCATTTCTCCTGTTCTTGCAGAAACAAAAATAATTGGCGCATTCGATACAGTACGAATTTGACGACACCAATAAAAACCGTCAAAGTACGGTAAATTAATATCAAGTAACACGAGATGAGGATTCACTTTTACAAACTCATCTTTTATTTGACGTAAATCACTTGCTCTAAATGATTGATAGCCATACCTTTCTAAATGCTCTTCTAATATTCCCGCGATTTTCTCATCATCTTCTACAATTAATATTTTATACATGTTCGTTTTCTCCCCATAAAAAAATTCTTCTAAAACCACTCCCCTTTTTATTATAAATTGAAAATTTAATTAGTGGGGATTTTTTCCTGTACAAATCCGATTTTTGCGATATAAAAAAGACTGCCGTATTTCGGCAGTCTTAATCGATAAATTCAAATTCATATTCAAGAATTTTTACAATATCTCCGTCTTTCGCGCCACGTGCACGAAGCGCTTCATCAATACCCATTCCGCGCATTTGACGAGCGAAACGACGTACAGATTCATCACGTGAGAAGTCTGTCATCTTGAATGTTTTCTCGATATCGTAACCAGAGATAACAAACGTGCCATCACTTTCACGTGTAATTTCAAATTTAACACCTTCAGTATCAAATTTGTACATTACACTTGTATCAGACTCATCCGCAACTTCATGTATTGGGAATTCTGGTGTTGTTTCTATTAAGTTCGCTACTTCAAACAGTAAGTCACGAACACCTTGTCTTGTTACAGCTGAGATTGGGAAGATTTTTACTTCGTCTCCCACTTTCTCTTTAAATGCTTGTAAGTTTTCTTCTGCATCTGGCATATCCATTTTGTTTGCAACAACAACTTGTGGACGCTCAGTTAAGCGAAGATTGTATTCTTTTAATTCATTATTAATCGTTACGTAATCTTCATATGGATCACGGCCTTCTAAACCAGACATATCAATAACATGCACGATTACACGTGTACGCTCAATATGACGTAAGAATTGGTGTCCAAGTCCGACGCCAGCATGTGCGCCTTCAATTAGTCCTGGAAGGTCAGCCATAACGAAGCTGCGGTTATCACCAGTTTCAACAACACCAAGATTTGGAACGATTGTTGTGAAGTGATACTCTGCAATTTTCGGACGCGCTGATGATACAACAGATAATAATGTAGATTTACCTACACTTGGGAATCCAACGAGTCCAACGTCTGCTAGTACTTTAAGTTCTAGAATAACATCACGCTCTTGACCTGGTTCCCCGTTCTCAGCGATTTCTGGCGCTGGGTTCGTAGCTGTTGCGAAACGTGAGTTACCACGGCCACCGCGGCCACCTTTTGCAATTACAGCAGTTTGTCCATGCGTTACTAAATCGGCAAGAATTTGACCAGTTTTTTCATCTTTTACTACTGTTCCTGGCGGAACCTTTACAAGTAAATCTTCAGATTTACGTCCGTGCTGACCTTTACTCATTCCGTGCTGACCGCGATCAGCTTTGAAATGACGTTGGTAGCGGAAGTCCATTAATGTACGTAAGCCTTCCTCAACTACGAAAACAACATCTGCACCTTTACCGCCGTCGCCACCTGCTGGGCCACCTTTTGGTACATACTTCTCACGACGATACGCAACCATACCGTTACCACCGTCGCCGCCTTTTACATATATCTTGACCTGATCTACAAACATTATTTCACCACACTTTTTTCAATTGGTTGTAATATAACTGAGACTTCTTCGTCTCGCACTGTATAAGAAATGGAATACCATTTATTGTTTTGGGTCGCAAGCCAATTCTGTAGTTCTTCTACACTCGTTAGCTTACCACGAAAATCAAAAAAGAAACGAGCATTATCCGCGTCACATTCAATTGTGATACAAACATAATTTTCAACATATACGTCTAAACTATGCTGAAGCATCGAGAAAAATTGGTTCGTCCATGTACATACAGTCTCATCTAAGTGAGATAAGTTATGTAATTTCCCTAATACTTCGTACTCCAATAAGCACGGCTGCTGTTTCCAATTATATGTTAAAATCCACTCTGAAAATAAAGGCATTGATAGCCCCATCAGATTGGATTCTTGTCTCGCTTCTTGGACAAAACGATCGATGAGACTATGAATTTCTTCCACTTTTCCAAGGGAAAGGTTTCCTTTCACCATCTGCATACGATTGAGCCAATCATGTCTTGAATGGCGCAATGCATCTATAATTGTCCATTTTTCATTCATTTAGATACCCCTTAATATAGAAAAACTCTAACCTGCACTCAGGTTAGAGTTTTCCGTGAGTTCTTATGCTTCTTGAGCAACAGGATATACGCTCACTTGTTTGCGGTCACGGCCAAGACGCTCAAAGCGTACTACGCCGTCAACTTTCGCGTATAAAGTGTCATCGCCACCACGACCAACGTTAACACCTGGATAAATTTTTGTACCGCGTTGACGGTAAAGAATTGAACCACCTGTAACCGTTTGACCATCTGCGCGTTTAGCACCAAGACGTTTTGACTGAGAGTCACGACCGTTCTTTGTACTACCTACACCTTTCTTAGATGCGAAAAACTGAAGATCTAATCTTAACATACGTTACACCTCCTGCACTTTTTCTATTAAACGGATATACTTTCCGTAATCAAGTTCGATCGTCTTAAGCGAAACAACTAATCCTTCTAAAAGCGTTTGTGCTTTTTCTGCTGCATGAACGTCTAAATCATTAGGCAATTCATACGTTAAGAATCCGCCATCACTTCCGAGTTCAATAGTTGCTTGCACATTACAAAGTTGTTCCACTGCATTTATAGAACCAAACACAACCGCTGTAGTTCCAGCACAGACAAGGTCTTGTCCATGTGGCGCATAATCGGCATGTCCAGTCATTTTAAATGATTGGATACTTCCTAATTTCGTGCGACTTATCGTAATTTTAATCATGTTAACCAGAATTAAGCGTTGATAGCTTCAACAACTAGCTTAGTGTAAGGTTGACGATGACCTTGTTTCTTACGATTGTTCTTTTTCGCTTTGTATTTGAAAACGATAATTTTCTTAGCGCGACCTTGTTTTTCAACTTTCGCAGTAACTGTTGCACCTTCTACAACTGGGCTACCAACTTTAACGTTTTCGCCACCAACGAAAAGAACTTTGTCAAAAGTAACAGTTTCACCAGCTTCAACATCTAATTTTTCAATGTAGATTGCTTGACCAGCTTCAACTTTAATTTGTTTTCCACCTGTTTCGATAATTGCGTACATACTTGCACCTCCTCTTAATTACTAAGACTCGCCAAAAACGAGGTAGACATAAATGCCTTTAGGGAACCTGTCTTGTGCGGTTGTAGCATATAGCCGTTTAGGTGCTATAAACTATAACATAAAGATGTTATCATGAATCATAGACAGTTGTCAATAAATGTTCTGCTAACTATTTTTTCCGTTCTACAATTTCTTTTTTACTTCCAAAACGAACGATAGCATACTTTTCGATATTATCATCTTTGAAATAAATTTCAAATGGAATATTTTTTTGTAATTCTTTTTGCAAAAACTGTTTTTGCAGTTCTTTAGGCGCAGCGATTAATACTGCTTCATCTTCTATATTGCCATATGTGATTAGTTCTCTCTCTAACTCATATGCAATTGTTTCATACGACATCACATAACCCGTCGCTTTGCAAGGTACACACTCTTTTAATAATACGTCCCGTAAAGAATGCTTTTTACGTTTACGTGTCATTTCCAAAATCCCTAGCTCCGTAAAGCCGAGCACCCTTGTATATGTGCGGTCATCTTGCATAGCAGCTATGAGACATTCTCTTACCTTTTCTTTATCTTCTCTTTTTTTCATATTAATAAAATCAATTAATATCATACCACCAATATCACGAAGTCTTAATTGGCGTGCAATTTCTTCAGCTGCCATCTCATTTGTGCGAAGTACTGTATCTTGTAAATTTTGTTTTCCCGTAAACTTGCCCGTATTCACATCAATTACAGTCATCGTCTCCATTTGTTCTACAATTAAATAAGCACCATTTGGAAGCCAAACAATTTTTTGGAGTGCTTTCTCAATTTCACGCTCTATTCCAAAATGGTTAAACATCGAAGACTTTTCATTATAAAAAGATACTTTCTCTTTACCGACCTTTTCTTCTAATTCTTTTACTATACTCCTTGTATCTACAACTACTTTTTCAATCGTCTCAATCGGATTTTCTTGAAATACACGATCTAAAAAAGTTGCCGGTCGATGAAGTAGTAACGGTGCCTTTCCTTGGCTCTCTTTTCTTTTTAACTCTTCATATAACTGCTGTAACCTTTGCATTTCAGCTTGTATTTCTTCAATTTCTCCTTTTTCAGAAGCAGAGCGGAAAATGTATCCCCCCGTTCCCTCTCTTTCAATTTGGAGTAACTGTTGTCTTCTTTTATTATTTTTTATTTTTCGAGAAACAGCGCGCATCTCATCAAACGGCATATAAACGACATATTTCCCGGTAAATTCTATATTCGCTGTCAATTTAGGCCCTTTCGTATCAATTGCCTCTTTCACAACTTGTACGAGTATCGCTTGCCCTTCATGTATACGATAAGAAGATGGTACATCATCGTACGAAAGGTAAGCATGCTTTTCTAAACCGATGTTTACAAAAGCTGCATTCATTCCAGCAATTGTTCTTACGACACGCCCAACATAAATATGCCCAACAATCTCTTGCTCTTCATTACGTTTCCATAAAAATTCAACAATCTTTTTCTTCTCTTCAATTGCAACGCGCTTTTCCGAACCAGCGTAATTTACATATAACGTTTTCAAAATTATTTCCTCACTTTATAATCTTCTTTGCTTTTACAATAATAAAAGGTTAGTGCTATCGTCAACACTAACCGATTAATTCTTCAACTGATGAAGTTGTTCGTTTTTCAGTAAAATATGCATAGAGCAATTCATTTTCATCCAATGTGTAATGCTCTTTATATTTTCCACGGACGATAATAGAATGCTTATATCCTCTACGAAATTTTGTGAATATCGTATATAAACGATCTTCCGTTTGCACTTCAATAGGTGCAATCTTTTCGATTCCTCTTTTGTTTCCATAATAACGTTCTAATAAAAAACGCATAAATGCATACCGTCTTTGTTTCCACTCTCGATATAATGATACTGCTAAAAATACGAGTAGTACCCACATCATAATATTGTTACTATTCCAGAGTAACTGCCATCCTAATATTACACCAAAAAAAACACATGACAATTTCATCATCTTTTCATGTGCTTGTAAATAAGGGAAACGATATGATAATACATTAAACAATACTTTCCCGCCATCTAACGGCCAAATAGGGAGTAAATTAAATGCTAAAATAATTATATTATTCCACATAAAGAAATAATATAAATCTGCATTCAGCCAACCGGCTTCGAACAACATATAACCTACCAGCATCATCCAAACATGTTGAATCGGTCCTGCAATTACGACAACAAGTTCCTCTTTCAATGACTTATTACCATGTTCCTCAAGCTCGGCAACGCCACCAAACGGCAAAAGCTGAATTCTTTTTATACGCCAATTATAGTGTGCTGCTGCAAAAGCATGCCCAAGTTCATGAATAAGAACAATACAAAATAACAGTAGTAACTCTTTAAAACGCGCAGTAAAAATACCAATGACAATAATAACCCAAAATAATGGATGCACGGAAATTTTCGTTAAAACGTCCCTATATTTAATCAAATGAGATCACCTGGATCGGATCAATAAATTTTTCATTCTTTTTTATCGCGAAATAAAACTTTCCATTTTTATCATTTGTATCATTACTCACCGTTCCAATTTTTTGTTTCTTTGAAACGTAATCATATAATTTCACTGACATATCATTTAAGTTTGCATACCATGACTCCGTACCATCTGCATGTTGAATTTGAACTGTATTTCCAAGTTCCTCTTTCTTGCCTGCAAAAACAACTAACCCTTCATTCACTGATTCCACTTTTGCATTTGTAGCTGTTTGGACAAATACACCTTGGCCATTTTTTTGAAACCCTTGCATTACCTTTCCAGAAGCAGGAATTGCATAATCTTTTTGCTGAATACTTCCTTCTTTTTTCTCGTTCGGCGAATAGAATACAAGCGGTTTTCCAAATTGCTTTTCGTACCATTTCGCTACAGTAGCAAACTGAAATTCCTCTTTCATCACTTTTTCCGTAACAGCTTTAGCTCCATTAAATGAAGAAGGAGCATTCTTATATAAAATAGCAACCGAAAGAACTAATATTGCTGATAATAAAACTTTGAAGAAAAAGACTTCCTTTCGAAATAAAGGATGCATTTCCTTTTCTCCATCTTCAATAAATACCGCTTCACTATCAAAATTCCCTCCGTTAAAATACTGCTCTTCCTCCATCCTTTCTTGCTCGGCCTTCCTTTTTGCAATCCGCTTTTTAATTTCTTCTACGCGTCTATTCTTCATACTGTCTCCTTTCTTTCGTTAAGCTAATTTCAATAGAAACAGTTGTATACAGTTTGTACATATGTATGAGCTAAGAAAGAAAGATATTCGTGTGAAGAAAAAAGAAAGCACTTCGCATATGTGCGAAGTGCTCTTAACGGATTCCAAAGAAGTTTTTCACCTTTGCAAATACCGATACCTTTTCTTGTTCAAATGCTTGTAATGGTACATTCTCACCTAACAAGCGTCTTGCAATATTACGATAAGCCAACGCTGCTTTTCCGCTTGGTTGCAACGCCACAGGTTCACCTGTATTTGTAGCTCGAATAACTTCATCGTCATCTTCGACAACACCAAGAAGCTCGATTGACAATGTACGTACAATTTCATCAACATCTAACATATCCTGTTCATGAAGCATATGACTACGTACACGGTTAATAACAAGTTTCGGTGGTTCAATATCCTCTTTTTCTAAAAGCCCAATAATACGATCCGCATCGCGCATTGAGGATACTTCTGGAGTCGTAACAACGATTGCTTTATCCGCACCAGCTACCGCATTTTTAAATCCCTGCTCAATCCCCGCAGGACAATCGATTAATATGTAATCATAATCTTGACGTAATACTTGTATTAATTCATCCATTTGTTCAGGTGTTACCGCTGATTTATCACTCGTTTGTGCTGCAGGTAATAAATAAAGATCATCAAAACGTTTGTCTTTAATAAGAGCCTGAGGTAAACGGCAACGCCCTTCAACGACATCAACAAGATCAAATACAATACGATTTTCCAGCCCCATTACTACGTCTAAATTTCGAAGACCGATATCTGTGTCAATTAAGCACACTTTCTTTCCAGATAACGCTAGGGCCGTACCAATGTTCGCAGATGTAGTAGTTTTACCTACTCCGCCTTTTCCAGATGTAATTACTATTGCCTCTCCCACAGCTATACAATTCCCCTTTCTAACTTTGTTAAATTAGGTCTAAGATGAGTGAGAAGTTGCAGGCGATCGACAACAATGTGATTGTTCTCATTAATATACGCACATTCTGCCGCCTCCGCTCCGTCTTCTTTCTCTTCCGGAGCCCGCATTGCCACATCACTAATTCGAAGTTGCATCGGGTTCATAACAGATGCAGCGATTACAGCATCCGAATCCCCATAATACCCAGCATGTGCAATTCCTCTTAATGATCCTACGACAAAAATATTCCCCCCAGCGATAACCGTTCCGCCTGGATTAACATCACCAATTAACAACAAATTTCCTTTTACATGTAAAACTTGTCCAGAGCGAACAATTTTGGAAATAGGGACAATTTCTGTTTCTTCTTTCCAAGCTATTGCTTCTGCTTTAGTGATAACATCACTTTCAATTGAATCCACAACAAGATTCTTTTTATTACGAATTAACGTACGAATCTCTTCTTGTTGGACTTCTGTTAAATAACGATTTCCTACTTTCACATGCACTTCAATTAAAGAGCGCCCATCACCATCGTAGTAATGTGTAGAAAGTTTTTCTTCTAATTCCATCAATAATTCTGAGAATGAACAACAATCATCTAAATGAAGCGTTATCCCATCTTTTGTCCCTTTTATCGTTACATTTTGTTGCTTTTTTTCTTCCACTAAAGTTCACCCCACCGATTCAATTCGACATAAAATTAGAAAATCCTTTTTTCTTTTTCTTCCATCGCTTTTGAAAGACGCACTATATATCGTCTCAGTGGGAAACAAACTATCAATAAGAAAATAGCATTTAACAATAAAGTAGAAAGGAGACGATCTGTGAAAAAGACATACGCTGGCATATGAGTACGTCCTAACAAAGTTAAGAATCCATACACATAATACTCTAGTGCTACAACGCTAGCTAATATGATAGAAACAACAATAAATAAATTCAATTGTAGTACTTTCATCACACTATAAACTAAATAAGCTAAAATCGGATAAGCAAAAATATATATCCCGACAAGCTCTGTGTATACGGTATCAAATAAGAAGCCAAATAATAGTCCGTAATAAATCCCTTGAACCGGACTATAATACACTGTAATAAAACATAAGACGATTATAAAGAAATGCGGTGCTACTATGCTGTCTTTCCAAAACACATCCGTTGGAACAAAAGTAGCAAACATATTTTCAAATAGAAACACAAAAAGGAGCAAAAGAGGAAGAGCTGCTCTTTTTAATATCTTCATCATCTCTTCTTCTCCTCCTATTCTAATGGCGCTGAAGGTGTTGCACGTTTAGCAACCGTAATATGCTCTACGTCATTTAAATCAGCGGAAGGTTTTACATAAGCTGTTTTTGTTAAGCCATATGCATCCGGCTGAACTTCAACGATTTTTCCAATTACAAGACCTTTCGGGAAAATATCACCCAGTCCAGATGTTACAACTAGTTGATCTTTCTCTACCGGTGCATCAGAGCCAATCTTTGTGAAAAGAAGTAATTGCTTTTCTTTGTCATAACCTTCAATCAATCCAAAGATTTTCTCTTGCCCTTGTACAATAGCAGAAACGCGATTTGTTCGGCTCATAGAACTTAGTAATTCTACTGATGATGTAAACTGAGATACACTTTTCACTCTTCCAACTAACCCTTGTGAAGTTACTACCGCCATATCTTTCTTAATTCCTTGCTGTGCCCCTTTATCAATTCCAATTAAATCGTACCATTTATCTGGATTACGAGAAACAACAGTAGCTGGAATTTCAGTATACCCACTATTTAACTCTTTTTTACCAGTTAGCTCTTGTAGCTTCTTGTTATCATCTTCTAATTGTTTTACTTTCCCTGATAGACCTGCATAATTATCTAATTTTGCTTTTAATTCTTTATTCTCTTCATACGTGCGCTTTACATCCTCTACATTTTCGAAGAATCCAGCTACGTATTTCGCTGGCTTTTGGAATACACGTTCTACAACACCGACAGTATCTTTAACAAACTGCTCTGGCCATGTTAAACTGTTCCGTTCTTTCAATGAGATTCCAATCAATGCCACGAGAAGAATAATACTAACCAACAAAACAATTAATCTTTTGTTTAAGAAAAACTGTGGCACGTTCACACCCTCTTAATTTCACTGATTTTTATTTTGCAATATTATCGAGCAGCAGTTTTGAAAAGATCGATATTGTCTAATGCTTTACCTGTTCCAATTGCTACGCAATCTAATGGATCTTCTGCAACAAGAACTGGCATTTTCGTTTCTTCACTAATTACTTTATCTAAATTACGTAGTAATGCCCCGCCACCTGTTAATACGATACCGCGGTCCATAATATCAGCCGCTAATTCAGGTGGAGTTTTTTCTAACGTATTTTTAACTGATTCTACAATCGCATCTACTGTATCTTTTAATGCATCTGCAATTTCTTCTGGCTGAATTAGTACTGTTTTTGGTAAACCACTTACTAAATCACGACCGCGAATTTCCATAGGCTCGATACCTTCTGGCTCGCCTGCAGAACCAATTTCTAATTTTAATGCTTCAGCTGTTCTTTCACCGATCATTAAGTTATAGCTTTTCTTAATGTACTGAATGATTGAATCGTCCATATCATCACCAGCAACACGGACTGACTGGCTTGTTACAATACCACCTAGAGAAATAATTGCAACTTCTGTTGTACCACCACCGATATCAACAACCATACTACCAGTTGGTTCCCAAACAGGTAAGTTTGCACCAATTGCTGCTGCAAATGGCTCTTCGATAGGATAAGCATCACGAGCACCCGCTTGACGAGTCGCATCGATTACTGCACGTCTTTCTACAGCTGTAATACCAGATGGTACACATACCATTACATACGGCTTACGTGAGAAGAAACCGTTTGATTTTTGAGCTTGTTGAATGTAATATTTCATCATTGTTGCAGTTGTTTCATAATCAGCAATTACACCGTCTTTCATCGGGCGAAGTGCCACAACGTTCCCTGGTGTACGACCAATCATTTGTTTTGCATCGCTACCTACAGCAACGATTTGTTTCGTATCAGTTTGTAACGCAACTACTGAAGGTTCACGTAAAACTACACCTTTTCCTTTTACATATACAAGCGTGTTCGCAGTTCCTAAGTCTATTCCAAGATCGCGAGTAAATCCACCAAATCCAAACATATTATTTATCTTCCTTTCTTGTTTTCACGGACTCATTTTTTCTTACTTTATATTATAAAAACAGTACGTTTTTTATATCTTTATCCTTTTTGTAGATAAATTTCTACAAAAAACTCATAAATCACATTATAAAACAAAATAAGTAAAAAGCATAGTCTTAAATATGACCTTTTTCCTTTAAACTCACGAATTTATGGTCACCTATTATAATATGATCAAGCACTTCAATTCCGATAATCTGGCCGCATTCTACTAAGCGTTTTGTTACTGCAATATCTTCACGGCTCGGCGTGGGATCTCCTGAGGGATGGTTATGAAGACATATGATAGAGGCTGCTGCACGACGGAAGGCTTCTTTAAAAACTTCCCTCGGGTGTACAATTGACGTGTTTAAACTTCCAATAAAGATCGTTTGCCTATGTATAACTTGATTTTTTGTATTTAAATATAAACAAACAAAATGCTCTTGTTGTAAAAAACGCATTTCTTCCATCATGTATTTCGCACAATCTTCTGGACTTCGAATACTATATCTATTTTGATATTCTAAACGTACCATTCTTCTGCCTAGTTCAAAGGCTGCCATAAGTTGCGATGCCTTTGAAATCCCAATACCATGTATACTAATTAGCTCTTCTAATGTTGCATCTTTCAACATACGTAAGCCATCAAATTGATGTAAAATTTTATCTGATAACTTTAAAACTGTTTCTTCTTTAGAACCTGTTCTGAGTAACACTGCGAGAAGCTCTCGATTTGATAAACTTCCAGCACCTTCTAACAATAAACGCTCCCGTGGCTGTTCTTCTCTTACAACATCACGAATACCGTTCATCTCTCCACCCCTTTATTTGTTCTCTCAAAGAAAACCCCATGCAATTTTACGCATGGGTTACATCAATATCAAATTGTTTTAATTCCCGAACGAGACGTGCAATTGGTAAGCCAACTACACTATAGTAGTCCCCTTGAATATTTTGAACGAAAATAGATCCTTTACCTTGAATCCCATAACTACCGGCTTTATCAAGAGGTTCTTTCGACGCGACGTATGTATCAATTTCCTCTTCTGTTAACTCCCAAAATGTAACTTCTGTACGCTCATAAAAAGTAACCGTTTTTTCTTTTGCTATAATTGCAACACCTGTATACACTTCATGTGTTTTCCCTGATAGTAATTGCAACATCTCTTTCGCCTCATCCTCATTAGAAGGCTTACCAAGAATACGCGACTCATATGTAACAATTGTATCTGCACCTAACACAATGTGATCACTATTATTTTCTGCCACCGCTGATGCTTTTTGCAAGGCAAGCGACATTACAATATCAGAAGGCGATGAATATGCACCAATTGTTTCCTCTACTTCACTTACAACGATTTCAAATGGCACACTAGCTAACTCAAGCAATTCCTTCCTCCGAGGTGACCCTGAAGCTAAAATTATTTTTCTCATATTTTCTCCTTCCTTTCTCACATGAAGCAGAACAATTTATATTAATCGTATCAAAGGAATAGTTTGTCCACAAATGAAAGAAATATTAATTTCTCTAATTAAAATAACACTTCTTTATTGCATACGATTATATTCCTGTCATAGAGAAAGCACTTTGCTCTAAATTCAAAAGAAAAGAAAGAAGTACATGTACTTCTTTCTTACTCATTTTATTATCCTATCATTTCACTTTCTACGAAACAATTTTTTCATACGAGAGTAAACCATCAATAATAACTTGATTTAATTTCGCCAAAGATTCCTTATCCATCTTCCCATCTTTTACTGTTTGTACAGCTACCGACGTATACATATACAGTTTCTTTGCTTCTTCTTGTTTCATACTTTTCCCTTCTTTTTCAACCTTTTCCCATTCTTTTTCAATTACTTCTATATCTTTTGCGCTGCTTTTTCCACCAACTTGTACGCTAGAAGCATATTTTGCTAAATGATTGTATAATGGCTGCACTTTTGTTAAAAATGTTCCTACTTCTTTATCATCTTTCAGCAATGCTTTATCTGTTATATCCCAGTTCTTTTTTAAAACGGAGACACCATCATTTTTATACTTAGTCATTAATTGATTTATAGACTGTTCATCGCTAGCAATACCAAAAACTATTGCATACTTATCACCGCTCGGTCTCAAAGCACCAATACCCCCATTGCCTTTCCATTCTTCAAGAGCTGCCTGTCCCTTTTCTTCAGAAGAATAAAGCCCCCCTTGAACAAAAAATAATTTCATCGGATCCAATGACGTTCCTGCCTGCGCCTTTTGTTTTTCTTCTTTCGGTGCTGGTGTTTGTTCTGCCGTTCCACCCACCTTTGATTCTCCATTTCCAGTCGGCCTTGAAGCAGTTACTTCACTTCCTCCTGTCGTTCCTTGTCCAGTAAGTAAATGAAGCATCCCCATTCCAAACGCCGTACCGATAATAATTGCGGTTGCAACGATTACAATTAATGTATTACTCCACTTCTTTCTGTATTTTTCCACAGACATTGATTTCGCTTTTTGAAACGGAACAACATTTTTCGGTCGTTCACTTTCTACTACCATCCATTCAAATTCATCTTTCTTCTTTTCCTCATACTTCGCTTCTGTTCCATTCACTTTCACTGAGATCGTTCGTGATTGCTTGTCCATACACTCACACCTCACCTCTTATCGTTGTCCGCATCATATCATATTCATTTCACAAAAAAACGAGATATTTGTCAGAGGAATTCGCCAAATAACCCTATATATTTATCTTATATGTATGCATTTGACTTCATTTGTAGAACAAAAAACTAGATAGCAAAGACTATCTAGTTTTTCTCGCAAATATATTTTCGTACTTCAGAAATGAAATAAAGAGAGCCTGTTATGATAAAAACATCATTTTCTGCTATCATTTCAACTTTTGTATCAATTGCCTCTTTCCAATTTTCAAAAACTAATTTTGATTCTTTCTGTGAATATGATGCAAGCTTATCAGCAGAAATAGCACGATCAAAGGCGAATGTTGTAAAAATAATTTCATCTGCAATGGTTTCTAATTGGCCTACCATGTTATGTAATTGTTTATCACCAAGGGCAGTAAATAACACTATTACATTTTTATCTTTGTAATGCGCTTCTACTGTTTTCACAAGGCTTTCGATACCTTCTGGATTATGAGCACCATCTATAATAATATCCGGGTTACTTTGTAGCTTTTCAAAGCGCCCAATCCAATATGCTAACTGTAATCCCGTTCTTATTTCCTCTTCCTCAATTAAAAATGATACATATGTTTTTACATACATTACTGCCATAAGTGCTAGCGCTGCATTTCCTACTTGATGAATGCCTTTCATTGAGATTTGCAAATCTTCAAATGTGGAAAAAGGACAAGTAAAATCAAACTGTTCTCCATCTTCGTTAGACTGTTTATGTAGCGCTGTAAAATGCTTGCCAAGTTCGTATAAGTTTGCATGGTTTTCCTTTGCAACATTTTGAATGACTTGCAAAGCTTCTTCATCTTGTACACCAGTAATTACAGGCACGCCAGACTTAATAATCCCCGCCTTTTCATATGCAATTTCTCCTAGTGTATTTCCTAAAATATGCATATGATCGTGACCGATATTCGTAATAATCGTGAGAACAGGGTGTATAACATTGGTAGAATCAAAACGTCCACCAAGCCCTGTTTCAAATAATACAACATCACAGAAATTGACTTTACCGAAATAGCAAATCGCCATAACAGTAATAATTTCAAACTCCGTTGCTTCCCCTAAATCTGTCTCGTCTAGTTTTTCAACGACTGGTTTTACCATTTTTACAAGTTCAATAATCTCTTCATCTGCAATTGGTGTTCCATTCACACTAATGCGCTCATTAAATGTTTCTATATAAGGAGAGGTAAACGTTCCTACCTTATATTTCGCGCCTTCTAACATGTAACGCATATATGTTAACGTTGAACCTTTTCCATTTGTACCAGCAAGATGAACACATTTTATATGACGCTCTGGATTTCCAAGTTCTTCTAGCATCCATCTCATTCTTTCTAATCCTGGCTTCATTCCAAATTTCAATCGGCTATGAATCCACCCTATCGCTTCTTCGTATGTATGTATCACGTATGCTTTTCCCCTTTCAAAAGACAACTTTCATAGTTCTATTATACGCAAAGAAAAGAGACTCACCAATATAGTGAGTCTCTAAAAACATTTTTACTTTTCAAGATCTGCTAGACGTTGACGAACTGCTTCGCGTTTTTCTAGGTAATCTTGCTCTTTCGCACGCTCTCCTTCAATAACCGCTGCAGGAGCTTTCGCTACGAAACCTTGGTTAGAAAGTTTCTTCTGTACACGTTCTACTTCTTTATCGAACTTCTCAAGTTCTTTCTCAAGACGAGCTCTCTCTTCATCAAGATTGATAAGATCAGCTAACGGTAAGAATAACTCTGCACCTGTTACGATTGCAGTCATCGCTTTTTCTGGCGCTTGTAAGTCCGTTTGGATTGTTAATTCGCTTGGGTTACAGAAACGCTCAATGTAAGAGCTATTTTTCGTAAGTTGAGCAAGTACAGCCTCATCTTTTGCTTTAATTTGCATTTGAACTTTTTTGCTCATTGGCGTGTTAACTTCCGCACGGATGTTACGAACAGAGCGAATGATATCAACTAGAAGATGCATTTCTGCCGCAGCTTCCGTATCTTGTAAATCTTCGCGAACTGTTGGCCAAGCAGCTACTGTAATAGATTCGCCTTCATGCGGTAAATGTTGCCAAATTTTCTCTGTTACGAATGGCATGAATGGGTGTAATAGACGCATTGTTTGATCTAATACGTAAGCTAAAATAGAACGAGTTGTTTTCTTAGCTGCTTCATCTTCACCGTATAGTGGAAGTTTCGCCATTTCAATATACCAATCACAGAAATCGTCCCAAATGAAGTTGTATAATGAACGACCAGCTTCACCGAACTCATATTTATCCATGTTACGTGTTACGCTTTCGATTGTTTCGTTTAAGCGAGTTAAGATCCACTTATCTGCTACTGATTTTTCACCAGTTAAATCGATTTCTTCATACTTCATATCATCCATGTTCATTAATACGAAACGTGATGCGTTCCAAATTTTATTAATGAAGTTCCAAGTAGATTCTACTTTTTCCATGCTGAAACGTAAATCTTGACCTGGTGCACTTCCTGTTGATAAGAAGAAACGCATTGCATCTGCACCGTACTTTTCGATAACATCCATTGGGTCAATACCGTTACCAAGAGATTTACTCATCTTACGACCTTGCTCGTCACGAACTAAACCGTGAATTAATACATCTTTAAATGGACGCTCTCCTGTAAACTCTAAACCTTGGAAAATCATACGAGATACCCAGAAGAAGATGATATCATAACCCGTTACTAGTGCATCTGTTGAATAGTAACGTTTGAAATCTGCTGAATCTTCATTTGGCCAACCAAGTGTGGAGAATGGCCATAACGCTGAACTGAACCATGTATCAAGTACGTCGTTATCTTGATTCCAGTTTTCAATATCTGCTGGTGCTTCTGTACCTACGTATACTTCACCAGTTTCTTTATGGTACCAAGCTGGAATACGGTGTCCCCACCATAATTGACGAGAAATACACCAGTCATGAATATTTTCCATCCAGCGTAAGTATGTGTTTTCAAAACGCTCTGGTACGAACGTTACTTTTTCTTCTTCTTTTTGTTGAAGCGCTACTGCTTTTTCAGCAAGTGGAGCCATTTTTACGAACCATTGTGTTGATAAATAAGGCTCAACAACTGCACCGCTACGCTCACTATGACCTACTGAATGCATATGTGGCTCGATTTCTACTAATACGCCAGCTTCTTGTAAGTCTTTCACTAATTCTTTACGGCATTCGAAACGATCCATACCGTCATACTTACCAGCTTTTTCATTCATTGTCCCATCTTCGTTCATTACTAAGATGCGTGGTAAGTCATGACGGTTACCTACTTCAAAGTCATTTGGGTCATGAGCTGGTGTAATTTTTACAACGCCTGTTCCAAAGTCTTTTTCTACGTACTCATCAGCAATAATCGGAATCTCACGGCCTACGATTGGAAGTGTAACTGTTTTTCCAATTAAATGTTTGTAACGATCATCTTCTGGATGAACTGCTACTGCTGTATCACCAAGCATCGTTTCTGGACGAGTTGTCGCAAGACGAATGTGACCAGAACCATCTGTTAACGGATAGTTCATATGGTAGAATGCACCTTGAACTTCTTTATGAATTACTTCAATATCAGAAAGAGCTGTGCGTGTTGCTGGATCCCAGTTGATAATATATTCACCGCGGTAAATTAAGCCTTTTTCGTATAATTGCACGAATACTTTATTAACTGCATCTGATAAACCTTTGTCTAATGTGAAGCGTTCACGAGAATAGTCTAGTCCTAAACCAACTTTCCCCCATTGTTGACGAATGTGAGAAGCGTACTCTTCTTTCCACTCCCAAGCTTTTTCAAGGAATTTTTCACGGCCAAGATCGTAACGTGAAATACCTTCTTCACGAAGTTTTCCTTCTACTTTCGCTTGTGTTGCGATACCAGCATGGTCCATTCCTGGAAGCCATAGTACATCGTATCCTTGCATACGCTTCGTACGAGTTAAAATATCTTGAAGAGTTGTATCCCAAGCATGACCTAAGTGTAACTTACCAGTTACGTTCGGAGGTGGAATTACAATTGTATACGGTTGTTTCTTCTCGTCTCCTGTTGCTTCAAAATATTTGCCTTCAAGCCACCATTGATAAAGGCCTTCTTCAACGGACATATGATCATATTTAGTTGGTAAATTCTTTTCCGTGTTTGACATTATTTTCCCTCCTTAAAATAAAAAATGTCCCTCATCCAAAAAGGACGAGGGACATCGCGGTACCACCTTTATTTACAAACAAATTCATAATTTGCTTATACTCTTAATTTGATAACGGACAAATCCGTCTTTTCCTAATGAGAACTATTCCGTTCAGAAAAGATGCTCCAGGGCTACCTTCTAACATAACTATCTAGAGAATCTCCCAGCTAATGATTCTCCTCTCTGAAGACGTTTCTTGTTATACTCTTCCCCTTCAAGGCATTTATATGATTGTTAATTATTATATACAATAGTGTAAAAAACGAAACCTTATTCGTCAAGATAAATTTAAGACTATAGCTTTTGGAATGAAAAAAAGAAGATAAGTAGTACCCTCTACTTATCTTCTTTATCCGTTCCCTTGCTGGGCAGCTTGTAATTGCGAAAGGAAATATTCTATATTACTAACGAGCCAATGCGATTGTTGCAAACTCTTTACTCCGAGAAGTTCATTTTCCTCATTACGACGCTCTCTTCTTTTCTTATAAGACTGGATTTGCCGAATAAATTGCGATGGATACGTCATATACGCAAACATAAGTAGTTGCTCTTCTTTCGTAAAAGGGAAATTTTTTTGATACATTTGAAACCATTCAAACCGATCACTTCTTGCGATTGGATATGTGTTTAAAGACCGTGAATAAAAACCTACTATATCTTGCACAGGCGTTGCAAACTTCGATTTTTCTAAACTAATAAAATAGCCATTCCGCTCATAGTCAAATAAAAAATGATTAAGTGACACATTACCATGCACAAAAGTAATACGCGTTTTCTCTTTTTCTTTCATCGCATCGTTCCACTCATTTAATTGCTTCGTTGCAAATTCACGCGCTCTCATTACATGATGATAGTACGTACAATATTGCAATTCAAACGGGGACATATACCATTTTGATTCAGATTCTACGAGAAACTCTTCTAACATCTCACCATCATTTTCCCAACGATCGGATATAGTTGTATAATGTTTTTCTAAATCTTCTTCCGTATACGTTTCTTCCTTCACAGTTTTTTGATGCAACATTCCAAGTGTCTGAAACATTTTATGGTATTGATCATTGTCCTCACCGTTTCCTTCTGCACGTTCTAACCAAGGCATTAAATAATAATTATACGTCCCGTCACTTAAAATATAACTTCCATCCGTCGCATGATATATAGGTACATAATTTGAAAAACCTTTCTCCTTCAAATATTGAATATGATGCAGAAAGTTATTCCGCTCTAACTTTCTGCCTTCTATTTTCTTGAGTGCATATGGACCTTGATTCGTATAAATTTTCATTACATTTCCGTGCTCTTCCATATGCTGCGTATCCAATCTATATTGCCTCACGATAGGTTCATAGTGATTTCGCAACTCAATATCCATACGAATAACCCTTTCTATTCAAAACATAGCCTCTAAGAAAGGAAGTGAGTGAAAACACTCACTTCCTTATTTCGCCTTTACCCTTGAAACGGGAATATAAATAATTTGCCCCGTATTTAAAAATATATCTTCTGTTTGATTGACACGGTATAAATTTTGTACAGACGTTTCATAACGGTCTGCAATAGATTCAATTGTATCTCCTTCTTGCACGAAATACATTCTTAACTTTGTAAATTCTTCTTCCGGTTCTTTCGTAAATAGTTTTGTTAAATAAAGCGCATTTTCATCTCGCTGTGAGTACTCTTCTTCTTGTTCTTCCTGCTTTTTCGCTTTTTCTTTCTTGAAATCTTTTCGTCCGAACAGTTCAAATTGCGGCGTTGTTTCTTGCTCCTCTTCACGTTCCACAAATTCATGTTCTTCTATTTTCTCTTCTTCTAATTCCTGCTCTTTTCTTTCCTCTAATTGGAACGGTTCAAATGCGTAATCTTCCCACTCATCTGATTCCTTATATGCTGTTTCTTCTACATGCGGCGCCGGTCTATTTTCATCCTCTTGCGCTGAATCTTCTTCTAACTCAGCATACACCGTTTCTTCCTCTTCAACTTCATCCTCGCTTCTCTCTTCATCACACAAACCGGTAATAGATATATCCGCTAATAATTGTAAGCAACCATTTTCCTTTAATTCATAATCAAATTCCTCGATTGATACATATAGCTCTTCAATTACTTTCACTCGATTTCTCGGAATTGATATTTCAAGTGGAAAGGAATGAACAAGTTCATTAACCCCATCTTCTCTTGTTTCTACATAATCAATTGACTTTGCTGGCGATAGTTCTCTTAATGAATACGCGGAATCATCTTTTCGTGCAACATACTCTCCCGTTAAATCTAATTGTCCTCTCACGATTACTTCATGATCAAGCTCTTCTATCTCAACGTCTGGATCTAACGAAATTGACAAAAGTTCTTCGACTTCCTGTCCTTTTTGGAACCACACAGATTCTTTTAATGAAAATCGTAATGAATGATCTGCAGCCACTTCTTTTCCCCCTCCCAAACTATATGTCATTACAGATTTATGTGTGGAAAGCTTACTTTATGAATAAAAAAAATCGCTCCCCTTATGGAGAGCGATTTTCTCTAATACATTACGCTTTTAATTTTGACATTGCAATTTCAGCTGCTGCAATCGTCGCTTCAATATCTGCATCACTATGTGCTGTCGATAAGAATAAACCTTCGAATTGAGATGGTGGTAAGAATACACCTTGTTCTACCATTTCACGATAGTAAGCCGCAAAGAATTCTAAATTTGAAGATTTTGCTGCATCGTAATTAATAACAGGTTCATCTGTAAAGAAAATACCAATCATAGAGCCTGCACGGTTAATATGATGCGGAATGCCATGTTTTTCAGCTGCTTTACGTAATCCATCTTCTAACATTTCAGCTTTACGCTCAAATTCTACATATGATTCTGGCGTTAACTGTATTAACGTTTCATAACCTGCCGCCATTGCAAGTGGGTTACCTGATAAAGTACCAGCTTGGTAAATCGGTCCGCTTGGCGCAACTTGGCGCATAATTTCTGCTTTACCACCGTATGCTCCTACCGGTAAACCACCACCGATTACTTTACCTAAGCATGTTAAATCAGGTGTTACGCCATAATAACCTTGACCACAATTATAAGCTACTCGGAACCCTGTCATTACTTCATCAAAAATAAGCAATGCACCGTTTTGTTCTGTTACTTCACGAAGCCCTTCTAAAAATCCAGGCTGCGGTGGAACAACCCCCATATTTCCTGCTACTGGTTCTACAATTACACAAGCAATATCATCACCGAATTGTTCAAACGCGTATTTTACGCTTTCTAAATCGTTATAAGCTACTGTAATCGTATTTTTCGCTACACCTTCTGGTACACCAGGACTATCTGGTAAACCTAAAGTCGCCACACCAGAACCAGCTTTAATTAATAACGAATCACCATGACCGTGGTAACAACCAATAAATTTCAAGATTTTATTACGACCTGTATAACCACGAGCTAAACGTAGTGCACTCATTGTTGCTTCCGTTCCAGAGTTAACCATACGCACAATCTCAATTGATGGCACACGCTCAATAACAAGTTTTGCTAATTTATTTTCAATTTCTGTTGGTGCACCGAAGCTTGTACCTCTTTCAGCGACAGATTTTAACGCTTCTACAACACGATCATTTGCATGACCATGAATTAAAGGACCCCATGATAATACGTAGTCGATGTATTCATTCCCATCGATATCATATACTTTAGAACCTTTTCCACGCTCCATAAACAACGGATTCATCCCAACAGACTTAAAGGCACGAACCGGGCTATTTACGCCACCAGGCATTAAGTCTTGCGCCTCTTCAAACGCTGCAATTGACTTATCAAACTTTTTCATTATTTAATGCCTCCTTCTTGTAACCATCTTGCTGCATCTTTTGCATGATACGTAATAATTAAATCTGCCCCTGCACGTTTCATACTAATTAATTTTTCAAGAACAACTTCTTTTTCATTAATCCAACCATTTTGCGCTGCCGCTTTAATCATCGAATATTCACCACTTACATTATAAGCGACAACTGGTAAATTAAAGTTATTTTTCACATCACGAACGATATCTAAGTAAGAAAGAGCTGGTTTTACGATTAAGAAATCTGCACCTTCCATTACATCTGATTCTGCTTCACGGAATGCTTCCATACGGTTTGCCGGATCCATTTGATATGTTTTACGGTCACCAAATTGTGGTGCACCATGCGCAGCATCACGGAATGGTCCATAAAATGCTGATGAATATTTCACAGCGTACGACATAACTGGCACGTGTTCAAAACCATTTTCGTCTAATGCTTGGCGAATTGCTGTTACGAAGCCGTCCATCATGTTTGATGGCGCAATAATGTCCGCTCCTGCTTTCGCTTGACTTACAGCTGTTTTCGCAAGAACCGCAAGAGACTCGTCATTTAAAATAATACCATCTTCAATTACACCGCAATGACCATGGCTTGTAAATTGACATAAACATGTGTCTGCAACTACTACTAGCTCAGGGAAATCACCTTTAATTTGCTGAATAGCACGTTGTACAATTCCATGATCACAATATGCTGATGATCCAACTTCATCCTTTTCAGCAGGTAAACCAAATACAATAACAGAACGAATACCTAAATCAACAACTTCTTGCATTTCAGCTTGCAATAAATCTAAAGACATTTGATATACGCCTGGCATAGAAGGAACTTCATTACGAACATTTTCACCTTCTAATACAAAAATAGGGTAAATAAAATCTTCCGTATGTAAAAACGTTTCACGCACAAGCGCACGCATGCCCCCGCTTTGTCTTAAACGACGATGACGATTAAATTGTAAAGAGTTCATAGATTTCTATCCCCATTCTTTCATTTTATAGATTCACAAACATATTGTAGTAATGCTTCTACAGTATACTCTTTCGGCACAATAACAGACGGAAAATAAAGACTTGCCTCTTTTTCCGTAATAGGTCCTATACAAGCAATTGTACATTTTTTTGTCCATTCTCTCCAGTTTGTACCCTCAAGTAAACGAACAAAACTAGTAACAGTTGAAGGGCTCGTAAATGTAATAATGTCTACTTTCCCTAACTTCAATGCCGCTATAAGCTCTTGCTTTTTTTCTATATTCACTTTCGTACCGTATACGATTAGCTCATCTAGAGAAACACCAATTTCCCGAAGTGCAACCGGAATTACCTCTCTTGCTAAATTCCCTTTCGGAAATAAAATACGTTCGTTTCCACTTAATTCTTTTAGAAACTCTTCTGCAAATGCTTCTGCAACAAATGAAGTCGGAACAAAATGAACTTGATAGCCCCTTTTTTCTAACTCTAATTTTGTTTTCACACCTACTGCAGCGATTTTAATGGTTAGTGGTAGTTTCTTTTTTAAACTATCTAGAAAAAAAGCTACACCATTTCTGCTCGTAAAAATAACCCAGTCGTATGAATGTAGCTGCTCTTTGATATGTTGAATTTGCCTATGAGACATACCTTCCATACGCAAAAGCGGAATTTCCAATGGAATTCCGCTCTTTTCTTTCACTGCTACACTCATTTGTTTCGCTTGATGCTGGGCACGTGTAATCAATACCGTTTTTCCAGCGAGAGCGTTCATATTTATTGTTGCTCCTTATTTGCAGCAAGAATGAGTTCTTTGGCGCCTCGCTTAATTAAACGGTCTGCGGCCTCTAATCCTACTTCCTCAGGATTAGTACCCACTACTGTCTCTTTTAATAAAACAGAGCCATCCATAGAGCCGACAAGAGCTGTTAATTCGATTGCATCATTTTTTGTAAGGGTTGCATATCCAGCGATTGGAACTTGGCATCCACCTTCAAGTTTATGAAGAAATACTCGCTCCGCTGCCACTGTTCTTTCTGTTATCGCATCATTAATATGCGCTAACAGCTGCAATAAATCCTTATCGTCCTCACGACATTCAATCGCTAATGCACCTTGTCCTACAGCAGGTACACATAACGTTTCATCTAAATGTTCTGTAATAACTTCATCATCCCAGCCCATTCTTTGTAATCCAGCTGTCGCTAAAATAATCGCATCGTAATCCTCTTCTTTTAATTTACGTAAACGTGTATCGATATTTCCGCGAATCCACTTCACTTGTAAATCTGGTCTCGCAGCGAGTAGCTGTGCACTACGTCTTAAACTACTCGTACCTAAAATAGCACCTTCCGCTAACTCTTTAAACGATGCTCCATTTTTTGAGATAAAAGCATCACGAGGGTCAACACGCTTTGGTGTACAGCCAATCATCAATCCTTCTGGAAGTACGGCTGGCATATCTTTCATACTATGTACAGCCATATCGATTTCTTTCGTAAGTAACGCATGCTCAATTTCTTTAACGAACAAACCTTTTCCGCCTACTTTTGAAAGAGTAACATCTAAAATCACATCACCTTTAGTGACAATTTCTTTCACTTCAAATTCATATGGTAAACCAAGTGCTTTTAACTGATCAATAAACCAGTTTGTTTGTGTTAATGCTAGCTTACTCTTTCGTGACCCTACAATAATTTTGCGCATAATTCTCTCTCCTCATTATAAATACCAAAAGTGGAAATTAGATAAACTACTTAATAAAAAAATGTTAACTAGCATTACGAGAAAGGCCCCTACATTCCACAGTACAATTTTCTTCCCTTGCAACACATCTGCCGCTCTTAAATACAAGCCCGCACAGTATACAAATAGAACGACAAACGAACCAATTACTTTCGTATCATACCAATGAAAATTATCTAATTTTGTATATCCCCATATACATCCTAATAAAATTGCTAGTAAGAAAAATGGAACAGAAAATAAATTTAATCCGTAAGACGTAGATTCAAGCTTCGGTAAATTCCCTAACCTTCTTAATCTCGCATTCCACTTTTTCTTTTTTAATAGGCGATATTGCAGTAAATACATAATAGAAAAAATAAACGATACCGTAAACGTTGCATAAGAAATAATCGCCATTCCAACATGCACGTATACAAGTTCTGAAACTAATTGCTCTGCAAGTACTGGCGACATCTTTCCGAGCGGTGTAAAAATAGAAAAAGCGCTTACGCCAAATGCAACAACATTTGTAAAGAAGACTAAAAAGTCAACGCGCATAAATCGATTTATGACTAATGACATCGTAATCAATAACCAAACATAAAAATAAATCCCTGATAATAAAGTTAAAATGGGGTTCGTTTCTGAATCTGTCGCCCTAAGCAACATAAAAATAGACTGCAATACCCATACAATCGAAAGTAACCAAAAAGCAAATCGGTTCGCCTTTCGGTTACTTTGGAAATAATCTATAAAATATAAACTAATGCTACAAGCATATAAAATAATTGCAATATGATAAATAATACTGTTATTTAAAAAACTCATCCGATCATCCTTCCAAATTATAAAGATGGAACGGATGGTGTCCACACTCTTTTATGTTCTACTTCTTCCGCACGACTCTCTACTTCTTCCGTTTCTAAATCGAAAATCTTCGCAAATAACGCTAATTTTTCGCTCGCTCCCTCTTCAGCAGCTATTTCTTTCGCTACTAAAATTGGGTCTTTTAATAATTGATTAATAATACTTTTCGTATGCTTACTAATAACTTTTTTCTCACGATCACTAAGGTTTGGTATTTTTCGCTCTAGGCTTACCATCGTTTCACTTTGGATTGCAAGTGCCTTATCACGAAGAGCTGATATTAATGGAACAACACCAAGTGTACTTAACCACGTTTTAAATAGAACAATTTCCTCTTCAATCATAAATTGAATTTTCTCCGCTTCTTTCAAACGCTCAGCACGGTTTGCCTCCACTACTCCTTGCAGATCATCAATGTCATACAAGAAAGAACCTTCTAACTCATCAATCGCTGGATCAATATCACGTGGTACTGCAATATCAACCATAAATAAAGGACGACCAGAGCGCATTTTCTCCACCTTTGTCATCATCTCTTTCGTAATGACATACTCAGATGCACCAGTTGAACTAATTAAAATATCTGCTTCTAATAATGCACATTGTAATTCGCTTAACGATTTTGCATGTCCCATATATTTCTCAGCCATTACTTCTGCTTTCGAAAGCGTCCTATTCATAACTGTTACTTTACGAGCACCACTTCCATATAAGTTTTGCAGTGCAAGTTCGCCCATTTTACCAGCACCAAGAATAAGCACATGACAATCTGTTAACTCGCCAAATATTTTCTTTCCAAGCTCAACAGCAGCATAACTAACAGACATCGCACTTTCCCCGATTGTTGTTTCTGAGTGGGCACGTTTTGCTAATGTAATGACTTGCTTAAACAATTCATTAAAAATTGTGCCTGTTGCTTTAACTTGTTGCGCTTCTAAAAAGCTATCTTTTATTTGACCTAAAATCTGCGTTTCTCCGACTACCATTGAATCTAAACCGCACGTTACGCGGAATAAATGATCTATTGCACCATCTTGTTCAAAAATAGTTAAATATGGCGCAACTTCTTCTATTTCAAGCTGAAACCAATCAGCTAAAAACTTCTTAATATAATACCGTCCCGTGTGTAATTGATCGACAACAGCATAAATCTCAGTGCGATTACAAGTTGATACAATGACATTCTCTAACACGCTCTTTTGATTTTGTAATGTAGTCATCGCTCGCTCTAGTTCTGCTGCCTGAAATGTGAGTTTCTCACGAAATTCTACAGGGGCTGTTCGATAATTTACACTAACAACAAGAATATGCACGCAGCATGTCCCCCTTCACCCGTTTTATCACTTTATCTACTATCATAATACAACTTTCCTCTTATGAATCTGACAATCGTGTGAACAACCGATTATTTTTTAATTATTCTCCGTATGTAATAAAGGAGATTCAGTAACACTAATAAAAAAACTTCTACTTTATAATGATTATAAATTAATAACTCTATTTGTACGTTACCAAAAAAAGCCCTCATAATCAAGTGATGGAAACTATTCCATATAAATTATAACATCATCTTCCCTATCTTCTTTCATCATGAAGGAAAATATGTATGATTGTTCCAAAATGTAACAAAGACTTTCTCAATACAATGTATTTGACATTGTATTTCTTTTTCGTTATATTAGTTTTACAAAATTAAATTGTGCACAACTTAATTAGAAGGGAGTTATTTATGACAGAAAACTCTTTGCATCTAGATAACCAACTTTGTTTTTCTATTTACGCCTGCTCTAGAGAGGTTACTCGTTTTTATCGACCTTATTTAGAAGAAATGGGTATTACGTATCCCCAGTACATTACTTTACTCGTACTATGGGAGCAAGATGGACTAACAGTAAAAGAAATTGGAGAACGTCTATTTTTAGATTCTGGTACGTTAACACCTATGTTAAAACGAATGGAATCATTAAAACTTGTAAAACGTGTTCGTTCCAAAGAAGACGAGCGAAAAGTTTGTATTGAATTAACAGAACAAGGCAAAGATTTAAAGGAAAAGGCTTGTTCATTACCGACAACGATGGCTACAAACTTAGGAATTACAGAGCAAGAATATCTCTCTTTATTAATTCAACTAAATAAACTAATTGACACAATGAAAACAATTAATGATGGAAAAGGGGAATAAATATGGATAAATTATATACTGCTTCAGTAACAGCAACAGGTGGAAGAAATGGGAAAGTAGTTTCAGATGATGGCATATTAAATCTTGATGTAAAAATGCCGAAAGCACTAGGTGGTGCAGGCGGAGAAGCAACAAATCCAGAACAACTATTTGCAGCTGGTTATGCAGCTTGTTTCGATAGTGCATTACAACTTGTCATTCGTACAAAACGTATAAAAGTAGAAAGTACAGAAGTAACTGCTCACGTTTCTATCGGAAAAGATACAGATGGTGGTTTCGGTCTATCTGCTGTACTTGATGTACATGTGGCTGGCGTTTCACATAGCGAAGCACAAGAACTTGTAGAAGCGGCTCACGGTGTATGTCCTTACTCGAAAGCAACACGAGGAAATATTGAAGTTACATTAAACGTACGCTAAAAAATTTAGCAAAACAAAAACGCGCGACATTCGTCACGCGTTTTTTGTTTTTGTAAATTTATGAATTGCTTTCCACGCTTCTTCTTTTCCAAGTCCTGTTTCAGAAGAGAATAGAACAATTTCATCGCCAATTTCAACAGCAAGCGTTTCTTTTACAACTTTTAAATGCTTTTGCCATTTCCCTTTCGGAATTTTATCGGCTTTCGTCGCAATAATAATTGTTGGGATTTCATAATGCTTTAAGAAATCATACATCATCACGTCATCACTTGTTGGTTGGTGACGTAAATCAACTACTAATACAGCTGCGTCTAATTGCTCACGAGTTGTAAAGTACGTTTCAATCATTTTCCCCCATGCAGCGCGCTCCGATTTAGATACTTTTGCATATCCGTAACCTGGAACATCAACAAAGTGCATCATCTCATTGATTAAGAAAAAGTTCAGCGTTTGCGTTTTTCCTGGTTTAGAAGAAATACGCACTAACTTTTTACGATTTAAAATTTTATTAATAAAGGAAGACTTCCCCACATTTGAACGACCTGCTAATGCAATTTCTGGTAAATCACTGTCTGGATATTGTTCTGGTTTAACAGCACTAATTACAATATCTGCTTTTGTTACTTTCATTGTTTCACTCCTACTAATGCGTGCTCCAATACTTCATCTAAATGAGATGCAAGCACAAACGTAAGGTTTTCTTTTACGCTCTCTGGAATATCATCTAAATCTTTCTCGTTTTCTGCTGGCAAAATAATTTTTGTTAAGCCTGCGCGGTGAGCACTTAATGTTTTTTCTTTTAAACCACCAATTGGTAATACACGACCACGAAGTGTAATTTCACCTGTCATACCCACTTCTTTACTTACAGGAATACCTGTTAGCGCAGAAATAAGTGCCGTTGCCATCGTAATACCTGCTGACGGTCCGTCTTTTGGAACTGCTCCTTCTGGAACGTGAATATGAATATCATTTTTCTCATGGAAATTCGGATCAATCTGAAGCTCTTCTGCACGAGAACGTATATAACTAAACGCAGCTTGTGCTGATTCTTTCATAACATCCCCAAGTTTCCCTGTTAAAATTAGTTTCCCTTTTCCTGGCGCTACAGAAACTTCAATGGCAAGTGTATCGCCGCCTGCTGCTGTGTAAGCTAGACCTGTTGCCATACCAACTTGGTCTGTTTTTTCAGCTTGCCCATAACGGAATATGTGTTTACCAAGTAAATCAACAATCTTTTTCTCTGTCACAACGATACGTTTACGTTCTGCTGTAACGATAATCTTCGCTACTTTACGGCAAACTTTTGCAATTTGGCGCTCTAGCGTACGAACACCAGCCTCACGTGTATAATAACGAATAATCTCAAGCAGCGCTTCATCACGCACTTGTAAATTACCTTTTCGTAAGCCATGTTCTTTTAATTGTTTCGGCAATAAATGCTCACGAGCAATGTGTACTTTTTCAAGTTCTGTATAGCCAGCAATCGAAATGATTTCCATACGGTCAAGTAATGGACCTGGAATACTTGAAAGTGTATTAGCAGTTGCTACAAACATAACTTTTGATAGATCATATGGTTCTTCAATGTAATGATCACTGAAGTTATGGTTTTGTTCTGGATCTAATACTTCAAGTAATGCCGCTGATGGATCTCCACGGAAATCGTTAGACATTTTATCAATCTCATCTAATAAGAAGACTGGATTAACTGTTTTCGCCTTTTTCATACCTTGAATAATGCGTCCTGGCATTGCTCCAACATATGTACGGCGGTGACCACGAATTTCAGATTCATCACGCACACCACCAAGAGATACACGGACGAAGTTACGATTCAATGATGTTGCAATTGAACGCGCTAACGAAGTTTTGCCGACCCCAGGAGGGCCTACTAAACAAAGGATAGGTCCTTTTAATGAATTCGTTAACTTCTGTACAGCTAAATATTCAAGTACACGCTCTTTCACTTTTTCAAGACCGTAATGATCGTTATTTAAAATCTCTTCCGAATGAGCAAGGTCAATTATATCTTCTGTTGCCTCTGTCCACGGAAGCGCTAATAACCAATCAATATAATTGCGAATAACACCACTCTCCGCAGAACTTGCTGGTAACTTTTCATAACGATCTAATTCTTTCAGCGCAGCCTTCATTGTTTCTTCCGGCATTCCTGACTGTTCAATTTTCTCACGAAGTTCTTCTACTTCTCCGCCCTTGCCTTCTTTGTCGCCAAGTTCAGTTTGAATCGCCTTCATTTGCTCACGTAAGAAATATTCTTTTTGCGTGCGCTCCATGGAACGTTTCACTTTTTGCCCAATTTTCTTTTCTAGGCTAAGTAACTCTTGTTCATCTTGAATAATTGAAATAAGTGTTTGTAATCGTTCTTTTACAGATACAATCTCTAGAATCTCTTGTTTCTGCTTCGTTTTAATTGGCAAGTGAGAGGCAATTAGATCAGCTAATCTCCCTGGTTCTTCCACATCAGCTACCGTTGCAAATGTTTCATTTGAAACTTTTTTCGAAACTTTAATATATTGTTCGAAATGCTCCAGTAACGTACGCATAAAAGCTTTCTCTTCTAAATCATCTTCTACTTCTTCAGTTACCGTTTTAATAGACACTTGTACTACATTTTCTTCTTCGATAAACTCTATTACTTCTGCTCTATGTAAACCTTCCACAAGGACACGAAGCGTACCGTTCGGCAATTTTAACATTTGCTTCACTTTCGCCACCGTACCTACACTATATATGTCATCTTCTTTCGGATCATCGATATTCATTTCTTTTTGCATTGCTAAAAAGATGATATTTTCATCCATTGCCGCCTGCTCTAGTGCTTGTATCGATTTATCACGTCCTACATCAAGATGCAAAACCATCGTTGGATATACGAGAACGCCTCTTAATGGTAGGAGGGGCACGATTCTTTCGTTCGTATTCATACTAGACATAGCACCTCCATAATAAATTAAACTCCTGTTCAACTATTTTATATTACAATACACCTAGATGCAATTGCTGAGATTCCGCGCAATTGTAAATAGCTTGTTTTTCTACCTCACGAAAAGAAAAAAGACTCCGATTAAGCATACAAACTTAAACGAAGTCTGGCAAATTTTATTATTGTTTATTTTTACATAGATTGTGCATCTGTTTCGTCTACGTGAGTATGTACATCTAGCTCTCTATGCATATTTTCTTGCATAAACGTTAACTCAAATACTTCTTTTAACTTACGAACAGGAATAATTTCAATTCCCTTGATCGTATACAAAAATGGTTGCATATTTTCAGCAGGAATAATGACTTTCTTAGCTCCCGCTTTTTTCGCAGCTTTTATTTTTGCGTACACGCCACCAATAGGCTTTACCTCTCCGTGTATACTTATTTCCCCTGTCATCGCTACTTCATTATTTACATACGTGCGGTGCACCGCAGAATATACACCTGTTGCCATAGCGATTCCTGCAGAAGGTCCATCAATTGGGATACCACCTGGAAAATTAATATGTATATCATATCCTTCTGGCAACACATCTAAAGAACGAAGTACTGTTAATACATTATCAACAGAGCCTTTCGCCATACTTTTACGACGAATCGATTTCGTTTGACTACCAATACTTTCTTCTTCCACAATTCCGGTAACATTTACCGATCCTTTATCTTTCGCCAGAATTGCTGTTACTTCAATTTCTAATAACGCACCTGTATTTGGTCCGTATACAGCAAGACCATTTACAAGACCAATCCTTGGAATCGGATAAATGCGCTTTTCATATTTCGGTGTAAGCTGACTCGAGTGAACAACCCACTCTATATCTTCATCCTTAATGAAAGAACGTTCTTCATTTATCGCCATACCAGCAGAGATTTGCACGAGATTAATCGCTTCTCGTCCATTCCTTGCATACATCCCAATCATTTCAATACCATTTTCACCTATTTGCATTTCCACTTTTTCCGCGGCATTTTTCGCTACTTTTTGAATTTCTTCCGTATCTAATTCACGGAAAAATACTTCTAAGCAACGTGACCGAATAGCAGGAGGAATTTCCTCTGGCGAACGTGTCGTTGCTCCAACTAAACGAAAATCTGCCGGTAAGCCTTTTTGGAAAATATCATGTATATATGTTGGGATCATCGTATTTTCTTCACTATAGTACGCACTTTCTAAAAATACTTTTCGATCTTCTAACACCTTTAACATTTTGTTCATTTGAATCGGATGGAGCTCGCCAATCTCATCAATAAACAAAATACCACCATGTGCATCTGTTACAGCACCTTTTTTCGGTTGCGGAATACCTGCTTGCCCCATCGCCCCAGCACCTTGATAAATCGGATCATGCACCGAACCAATTAAAGGGTCTGCGATACCACGTTCATCAAACCGAGCTGTTGTCGCATCAAGTTCAATAAATGTTGCATTCGTACGAAATGGAGATTTAGGATTTCGTTTCGCTTCTTCTAATACAAGACGTGCTGCCGCTGTTTTCCCAACACCTGGCGGGCCATATATGATTACATGTTGCGGATTCGGACCACAAAGAGCCGCTTTTAACGACTTAATCCCGTCCTCTTGCCCTACAATATCTAAAAAGGTTGTAGGACGCACCTTTTCTGCTAGCGGCTCTGTTAAAGAAATCTCACGCATTTTACGAAGCTGTTCTAATTCTTTTTTCGATTCTCGATCAATTGAAACTTTTTGTGTTCGTTGATTTCGAAGTAAATGCCAGAAATACAATCCGACAATTACACCAAAAACAAGTTGAACAACTAAAAATATATTTGTCCAGCTCATTATTTATTTCCTCCCGCAATATTTTATCTCTTAGTATTTCCGCGGAGGAACGTAGCTAAACATAAAGAAAAACAGCAATTATAAAAATTGCTGTTTCCCTTTCGCATTATGCAGATGTTTTTGTATCAAGTACAGTACCGTCTTGTAACACCAATTTTGGCGGCTCATTATCAGCTACTGTTTCTTTTGTAAGAATACACTTCTCGATATCTTTACGAGATGGAAGTTCGAACATTACATCAAGCATTAAGCCTTCAATAATAGAACGAAGTCCACGAGCACCCGTTTTACGTTCAATTGCTTTTTTCGCAATTTCGATTAGTGCACCTTCTTCAAACTCTAACTCAACATCGTCAAGCTCCAATAGTTTTTGGAATTGCTTAACAAGTGCATTTTTCGGTTTCGTTAAAATATCAACAAGAGCATCTTCATCAAGTGGCTCTAGGTTCGCAATAACTGGAAGACGACCGATAAACTCTGGAATTAAACCAAATCTTAAAAGATCCTCTGGTAATACGTGAGATAAAACATGCTTCTCATTTACATCAGCATTTTTCTTCTCAGAACCAAATCCAATTACTTTTTCACCAAGGCGACGTTTAATAATCGGCTCAATGCCATCAAACGCTCCACCACAAATGAATAAGATGTTCGTTGTATCAATTTGAATAAACTCTTGGTGCGGATGCTTACGACCACCTTGAGGTGGAACGCTTGCTACAGTACCTTCTAAAATTTTCAGAAGTGCCTGCTGCACACCTTCACCAGATACATCACGTGTAATTGATGGATTTTCGGACTTACGTGCCACTTTATCAATCTCATCAATATAAATGATTCCTTTTTCCGCTTTCTCTACATCATAATCAGCTGCTTGAATTAATTTTAGTAAGATATTTTCTACATCTTCCCCAACATATCCAGCTTCTGTTAAAGATGTTGCGTCCGCGATTGCAAATGGAACATTTAGAATACGCGCTAACGTTTGTGCAAGTAATGTTTTACCACTACCTGTTGGCCCGATAAGTGCGATATTACTCTTCGCTAATTCTACATCATCAATTTTGCTGTTAGAATTAATGCGTTTGTAATGGTTATATACCGCTACTGCTAGTGCTTTTTTCGCGCTATCTTGCCCGATGACATACTCATCTAAGATTTCACGAATTTCTACCGGTTTCGGTACATCTTTGAATTCTACTTCTTCGTCCTTCGCAAGCTCCTCTTGTACAATTTCAGTACAAAGTTCGATACACTCGTCACAAATGTAAACACCTGGACCTGCCACTAACTTTCGAACTTGCGTTTGTGTTTTACCACAGAAAGAACATTTTAATTGCCCTTTTTCATCATTAAATTTAAACATATTTTCACACCCCTTACAAAGTGCTAACCTCTTGCCTTCGTATGTACACGATAAATGTATCGTATGTAAATACATATTATGTCACTACGTGGCGAGAAATACAAATAATATGACTAGTTATGTACAAATAAAAAATTTTTAAAACTTTTGAAATATGTATATTCGACTTGTAAAGGAACTTTTCCTTCTCCATCGAAAAGTTTTATAAATATATTTCTATATTTATAAAACAAGGCACGATTTTAATCGTGCCTTGTTATTTTATTATGCAGCGTTTTCTACTAAGAAGTCTACAGCTTTACGCACTTTAAGATCTTCAGCTAAAGCGTCTACGCTTCCAAGAGCTTGCTTGATAGCGTCTACTGGCATACCGTACATTTCAGCCATTTTTTCAACTTCTGCAGTTACTTCTTCTTCAGTAACTTCGATGTTTTCAGCTTCAATGATAGCTTCAAGAACAAGATTGATTCTTACACGTTTTTGTGCATCTTCTTTCATTTGCTCTTTTAATTTGTCAGCATCAGTACCTGTGAATTGGTAGTAAAGCTCAAGGTTCATACCTTGTTGGCTTAAACGTTGCTCGAATTCACGAACCATACGATCTAACTCAGTGTTGATCATAGCTTCTGGAATTTCGATTTCAGCGTTAGCAGCAGCTAATTCTACTACTTCGTCACGTACTTTGTGCTCAGCTTCGTGCTTTTTGCCTTCTTCTAAGTTTGTGCGAAGTTTTGCTTTTAATTCATCAAGAGTTGCAACCGCTTCGTCTGCTTCTTTAGCGAACTCGTCGTTTAACTCAGGAAGTTCTTTTGTTTTGATTTCGTGAATTGTTACTTTGAATGTTGCTGGTTTGCCAGCTAATTCAGCAGCATGGTACTCTTCTGGGAATGATACTTCAACGTCTTTAGACTCACCAGATTTAAGACCGATTACTTGCTCTTCGAAACCTGGGATGAATGTACCAGAACCGATTGCTAGAGAGTAGTTTTCGCCTTTTCCGCCTTCAAATGCTTCGCCATCAACGAAACCTTCGAAGTCGATTACAGCTGTATCACCGTTTTCAACAGTTCCTTCTTCTTTAACAACTAGCTCAGCTTGACGCTCTTGTAAAGATTTTAATTCGTTCTCTACATCTTCGTCAGTTACAGTTGTTTCAACTTTTTCTACTGCTAAACCTTTGTACTCACCTAATTTAACTTCAGGTTTCACTGTAACTTTTGCAGTGAAGATAAGGTTAGCATTTTTTTCGAACTTCTCGATGTCGATTTCAGGATGATCAACTGGGAAGATACCAGCTTCTTCAATCGCTTCACCGTATGCTTTTGGTAAAATGATATCTAAAGCATCTTGGTATAAAGATTCAATACCAAAGCGTTGTTCGAATAATGGACGAGGCATTTTTCCTTTACGGAAACCTGGTACGTTAATTGTTTTTACTACTTTTTTGAACGCAGCGTCGATAGAGTTGTTTACTTCTTTAGCATCAACTTCGATTGTTAAAACGCCAACGTTACCTTCTAATTTTTCCCATTTTGTAGACATTTATTCTTTCCCTCCAACTATAATAATGTATGCACATACCTCTATAGATTAAGATCTTCATTATCTCTTTTTTGAAATAACAAATACACAAATAATCCTCTAGCAAAAGCTTTCAGATATAATGTTCCAATCTACTAATTGCCCAGAAGACAACTACGGTATATTTTGTTCGAGAATAATATGAAACATATTAAGTAAGAGAATTACACTTCTCTTCTCTTACAAACAGGCAGTTTTCTGCCTTTTGCAACCCTTACATTATAACATAGAATATGCTCGTTTCAAGAACTGAACGATTCTTTTTCATAATTATACGGGCAAATATCCTTCTCTTTCAACACGTAATAACCATTGATAGGCAATATGAAACTCTTCCAATTCGATATTGTATGCTGCCATAAGCTCTTCTTCATCAATAGCCAATCCGAAACGCTTTCTTCCAATTCTCTCTAAAACAGCTGACCAAATCTCCTCTTTATCCATTAATAGAGCGAATGGGAAAACGCTAATTTGCAATTCTTTCCAATATGTAACCATCGCTTCAAATATATCGGGATAATTTTGCTCTAATCGACTTGATAATTTATGTATAATGTTATTGGATTGCTCCTCATTATGACCTGTAAATGCTGGAATTACCTTAATCGTATTCCCAAACTTTTCTACCTCTATTTCCTCTTCTACCTGACTTTCTATCATTTTATACAAAATAGAAGTTTTCAAATAGGGGTGTTGCTCTTCGTCTATTAAAAATTTCTTTAAAACAGGTAATGCAAGATCTAAGTCTTTTAAAGAAAGTCGCTGAATCGCTCTTAGCTTCTGTCCAAAGTTTTCTCCAAAAATTTCATTAGTAAACTCATCCAATTCAAAATTCGAATCCACTAGCGATGCGTCTCCTTCATTTAGCATACCTTCTGCAAATAAAGCAAGCTGCGCTAATTTTTCCTTTTGATCAGGCATTATATCTTTCGTTTGTAAAACCTTTTCAACAGTTTCAATAACACCTTCATAATCATTTGTTTGAACTAAAATAGTCACGTACGTTTCAAGAATATCACCAAATAAGACAACTCCTGTTTTAAGCAACTGTTCACATTTGTCTTTCGCTTCTTCCATACGTTTTAATTCGAGTAAACAAATAACTGAAGCTAATTCCGTTTGTTCCGTTTCCGCATTATACTGACGTAATATTTCAAAGCAGCGCAATGCATCTTCGAATTTCCGCTCTTTCAGCGCTAAAAAACCTTCATCAATATAGCGCTCTGATAGTTGTGGAAACAATACGACCGTATTTTCTTTTTTATCCATACGTCCGCCTCTTTTTCTTGATTTTAATTATGTTCAAAGTAAATATATCAAATGCGTAATGAGAACACAACATCCCAAAACTATTTGTTTGAAATATAAAAATATTTAATTTTTACATTCCAATACAAATAAATCTCTACTAAAAATTAAAATTGTACAAATAAAAATCCCCAGCAACAAACGCAGAGGATTTATCATTAATGGAAAGCTTTTATAATTGTGGGGTATATTACAAGGGTAATAATTTGGAGAACAATAATTGCCATAACAATCATGCTAAAATAGAAGATTGGTTTACTTCGCTTCATTAAAAACATAATAATAAGCATCGTACAAGCAAACAAACTTAAGAAGAACAAACTTGTTGTCGAACTAAGTATACCACTTGGGACAAAGAACAATAACACTACACTACAAGTACCTATAATTCCA
This sequence comes from Bacillus cereus group sp. BfR-BA-01347, assembly GCF_022663835.1. Lineage (NCBI taxonomy): Bacteria > Bacillati > Bacillota > Bacilli > Caryophanales > Bacillaceae > Bacillus > Bacillus cereus group sp. BfR-BA-01347. The sequence continues at coordinate 357,350 of NZ_JAKUGG010000002.1, forward strand.
AATAACCATTCCATTCATTCACTCATTCCCTTTCCCTCTCATGGCTGTTTTCTCTAAGCAATCAAATGTTTCACAACATCAACTACATACGTTAATTTCTCATACGCTACAAATCCAAAAGCAACCGTCAAGCCCGTTACAACTAATCCTTTCATCATTTCTTCCTCCTCGTTTTATCGTTGTTATCTTCATTATAGAGGATTAGCAATTTGTTACCATCGAACTACCTTACAGTTACCTTACAGAATTGTAAGATTTCAAAAGAGGATTGAAAAACACCTCATATCGCTTGAGGTGCTTTCACGGAGTTTCTCTATAATCACTTGCAAAATTAACTTTTTTCTCTTGGTTATTTTTCGGAGAATCCACTCTTAAACTAATAGATTTACTAAATAATTTTGGATTGAAATAATAACAAAGATCTGTTTGAGGACAGTATACACAATACACATCTATCTCTTCTTTATTCACTTCTTTTGTAGTGACTCCGCTTGTCGTAGAATAACTAGATCGGAATCTAACTTCTAGTATCCCTCTTGCATTCAATTCTCTATATTTCACTTGTACCCTTTTAAATCTCACGTCTTTATATACTACAAGATCAAACGGCGAATGCTCTGTTTGCGGCATTAAAATCATGTATCCTTTTTCATACAAATCAACTTGTGCCTTTAAAACAGCTAAATCTCCTTTTGTTCTTGTATGATGGTACACTTTTTCTCACACCTTTTTACATATTTTATAATAACATTCGTTCCTTTTCTTAACTTACCTCCCAATATTTTCTCATTAAAAGAAAACTCTTTGTTAAAATCATGTTAATATATTTTTGTACAATTAAGAATTTAATTTACAAGGGGGATTATATATGTTCAAAAAAGTAGCTGCTGATGTTTTAGGGTTAAGCGATGTAGGTTCTGTCATTACACCGAAAGATTACGATAAAGTTGATGCTGATGATTACGTGATGCACGAAGATGGAGAGAAAATTTATTTTCTAATTAAATCCAAATCAGATGAATATTGCTTCACAAACAAAGGATTACTCCACCTAGATGGTACAAGCGCAACAAGTAAAAAACGCACACTGCGCCGCTATAGCTATAGTAAATATCAAATTAAAAACGTAGCACTTGAAACTGCAGGAACGATTGATTTAGATATAGAAATTAAGTTTCAAATGGGAGATGAGCATTACTCAATTGATGTTCATAAAAAACATATTGAAGAATTAAAAGATTTATATAAGGCTTTACTTAAAATTGAAGAAATTTCATACGACAACGACATTACATTAAAATATGCACATAAAAGTTTAGATATGGCATCTAACGCTTTCAGCCGTATTTCAAACGCACAAGTAAACTTAGCAGAGCAATTTAAAGAGATGAACGAGATCGCCTTTAACTGGCTTGTTGATACGAAGAAACAATATAATGTGAAAGATTATGGTTTTGTCTTTGACAAGTTTATTAACAACTAATTTAAAACAAACAAAAAACCTTGTTATCAAAAAGATAACAAGGTTTTCTTAGCGTCCCAGGAGAGATTCGAACTCCCGCTCCGCCCATTTCCGTACTATTTTATATATTTTGATCGCAGTCTTAATATATCTTCTCCTTCGCGAATGCCTGCCGATCCCTTCCTCACATTTTTTACGACAGTCCAATTCGGGTTAGTTTCATCACCGATGTTCTGTACTGTAAAATTGCCATCACCATATTTCCGGTGACCTTCCGCCAATTTCTCCGTTAAATCATTCTCATTTGATCTCGCCATCTTTGCGCCATCTCCCTTTTTTATACGACCTTCTTAAACCATCTAACCAATCACAGGTCCAGTCAATTGGAGATTCTCGTTTTCCGCTTCTATTAATTGTAACACACTACCGGGAATAAGTTCCGATAACTGCTGCTCAATCGTACTAGAATGGTAAAGAGTTTTATAATATTGTAAGTAAACAATTAAGAGAATCTGGATATGGATTTGAGTTCCATCATAAACCTATTGATTCTTTAAATTAAATAAGAGGAATAGGGCGCATAAATGGCGCTCTTTTTATTTAAGAAAAAGAAGTACATATGCAACTGCTTAATATCAAAGGAAAGGTCGCAAATATCAAGAATGAACTACACCTATAACCCAAACATCAAATTTTAGACAAACAAAAAACCTTGTTATCTTTTGATAACAAGGTTTTTTTAGCGTCCCAGGAGAGATTCGAACTCCCGACCGTACGCTTAGAAGGCGTATGCTCTATCCGGCTGAGCTACTGGGACATGGAGCGGGTGAAGAGAATCGAACTCTCGACCAGAGCTTGGAAGGCTCTTGTTTTACCACTAAACTACACCCGCATATGTTATTTTCTTTTCTTCGTTAGCGCCGTTGCCCTATCGACAATATTTATTATATGTATAACCATACATAAAGTCAACACCTTTTTTAAAAGAGGATAAATTTTCTTATCCTCTTTTAAAAACTGCTTGTTCAACTAGTTGTCCGTCTAATGTTTCAAAACGAACTTCCATTTGATTTTCATCCATTTCTAATAAAGCAAATGTCTTTTCTACACGCTGACGTGGTAATAAAATACTGCCTGGATTAATAAATAAAACGCCGTCGATTAATTCCGCACCTAATACGTGAGAATGTCCGAAGCATGCAACTTGCGCTCCTACTTCTTCAGCATGGTACGCTAGCGTTTGTAATGTCATTTTCACATTATGGCGATGTCCATGCACAACTAAGAAGCGAATTCCATTTACATCAGTTACAATTTCATCTTGAAAGTTAGCATAATCACAGTTTCCTTTTACAACATGGAAACCTTGCAGTTCTTCATGAGCAGGTGTTAGCTCTGAATCACCGCAATGAATCATGATATCTACTTTCCCTTCATATTTCTCTTTCAACTGCTGTAATTCCTTCACAGAGCTATGACTATCGCTTACGATTAAAGCTTTCATCGCTCTCTCTCCCTTATTCTTCTAAAAACCATTCTGGGATTTTTTCTTCTAACTTACGAAGAGCACGACCACGGTGGCTAATAGCATTTTTCTCATCTGAACTTAATTCCGCCATTGCCTTTTTGTATTCTTCCACATAAAAGATCGGATCGTATCCAAAACCATTTTCTCCGCGGCGTTGTTCTAAAATAAATCCTTCACATGTCCCATTTACAATGACAGGCTTTTTATCACCTTCAGGGAAAGCAACTGCTAATGCACAATAGAAACGAGCTTTACGCTTTTCAAAGTCAATGCCATTTAATTCTTGTAACACTTTATCGATATTTGCTTGATCATTTTTTGGTTCACCAGCAAAACGAGCTGAATACACGCCTGGTTTTCCGTTTAAAGCATCTACAATAAGACCTGAATCATCCGCAATTACGATTGCATTCAGCTGTTTGCTCAAACTATCCGCTTTTAAAATTGCATTTTCTTCAAATGTTTCACCAGTTTCTTCAACTTCATCAATATGAGGAAAATCGTGTAATGATTTTACTTCTAAATCAAATCGCTCAAATAACTCAGCAAATTCACGTACTTTCCCCATATTTTTTGTCGCTACAACAACTTGTTTCATACTTTCCACCTCTACTCTATATGAGATACGATGTCGCCTAACGCTTCTTTTTGCATATCAATCAGTTGGAAAATGCCCTGTTCTGCAGCATCAAGTAATTCATTTAACTGTGCTCTGCTAAACGTCGCTTCTTCTCCAGTTCCTTGCACTTCAACAAACTGACCTTTTCCAGTCATAATCACGTTCATATCAACGTCTGCTTTAGAATCTTCTGCATAGTTTAAATCTAAAACAACACCTTGTTCTTCAACAATTCCTACTGACGTTGCTGCTAAATAATCTTTTACTGGAATTTTAGATACTTTTTCTGCTTGTAATAGCTTTTCAAACGCTAATACCATTGCTACATATGCACCTGTAATAGAAGCAGTTCTCGTTCCACCATCCGCTTGAATAACATCACAATCAATCCAAACCGTTCTTTCACCAAGTGCTTCTAAGTCAACTACCGCACGTAATGCTCGTCCAATTAAACGCTGGATTTCCATTGTACGTCCTGTTACTTTCCCTTTACTTGACTCCCTAATCGTACGTTGTTCTGTTGCACGCGGAATCATCGCGTATTCAGCTGTTACCCATCCTTTTCCTTCTCCACGCATAAACGGCGGGACACGCTCTTCAATTGTTGCTGAGCAAATCACCTTTGTATCCCCAACTTCAATTAATACAGATCCCTCTGGATGTTTTAAATAATTCGTATGAATATGTATATGGCGTAATTCTGTTTTCTCTCTACCATCTACTCGCATAAAAATAACCTCCTCTTAATTACTACTCGTTAGTATAGCCAAATTTAAATGTATGATATGTATACAATAAAAGAAGGAGAACCCAAAAAGCAATTCTCCTTTCTTACAAGTATATCAAATTATTCAAGATTAAAAACTACCTGTATTCACGTTTTCTGGACGATCTACAGGTTTTATTAACTTTCCACCCTTTTCATCTATAAGATTTGCTTTTCCATTCACTTCAATAGAAATATTTTTCACACCTTTCTTTTCTGTTAAAGATAAAACTAACGACTTCAGTACGTAATTTGAAATCATATTTTTATCTGGGTTTACAAATATATTTTCATTAAAGTTTAATGTAAGATTTCCGTCTTGTAATTTCGGATTCGTAATAAGCTTAACGCCTGGATTAAAATCATTCAGGAGCGATTGATGAATCGGACCTTTTACAAGCTCATCTATAATTGCTGCATAGTCATTTTCTTTACCTTCCGCAACGCGACGTGTGACTGGTACGTAGTATTGCTGTTTATTATTATTTTGCGCCATGAAATACAATGTGACTGGTTTTGTATTCGTTACATCTGCTACTTGTTCATCATCGAAGTTAATACCATTTGCACGGCTCACTCCTTCACCAAGCGGTGTACCCCCAACAGGCATCTTCGCCAATTTCTCACCATTTATTTGGAACTGCACTTGTTTTATCTCTGTAAATTGCGTCAACGTCCACGCTATAGATTCAACGATTTGACGCTCTTCTTCTTTCGCATAATTTTTCATTTCTTTAGAGAAATCAATAACTGCCGTCCCGTCCTTTTTCAAATCTAAGGTCATCGTTGTATTCGCCGGAATGACTGCACGAAATCCATTCGGTAATAAATTTGTTACCGGTCCATCTTTCACAAGGTATTCTAACGTTTGCTTCACAGTCTCATTTGCTTTCGGAGTAGGTATAGCTAACGTTTGTGGTACAACATAACCATTTTTATCAACAAGGTATAGTTCTCTATTTACCATTTGCCCTTGCTTATCTTTTTTAGCTACTTCTTTCTTCCCACCCTCTGTATACGTAACTTGTTTTGGCGGATCAATTTGTTCAGTTGCTTTCTCCTGATTTATAAAGCCACACCCTGTTAGTAAAACAGCGCTCACAGTAGCACCAACAACCCATTTAAAAGTGGATTTAGGCATGCCATTCCCCCCTAAAATCTAAGTTTGTACTATTATGTATACGAGCTGTTTCACATTTTAGAACAAACCGTGCCTCTTATATAGTGAAACTTTAATCAATGGGGGTTTTGTTCATCCCCACATAACTTCTTTTCTTCCACTGAATTTTGAGGTGGAGGTCTTACTGCGCGGAAAATAGCGGGATAAACAAAAAACTCCTGATTTCTCAGGAGCTCACTTATATGAATTCTACTATTATTCTTTTTCTAAATGAATATGCTTCACATTTTCAATCGGTTGACCGAACCATTTTGATGCAATTTCTTTAAACAAGTCTATTTTTCCTGTTGTTAAGAAGAGATGATCGCTTTGTTCTTCTCCTTCATTCAACATTTTACTATGATATAAGATTGTACTTACTTCACGTGCTGTTTCATCACCAGAACTAATTAGTTGCACTTTATCTCCCATTACTTTTTTAATAACAGGTCCTAAAATCGGATAATGTGTACACCCTAATATAAGTGTATCAATATCGGTACTTTTCAGTGGTTGCAGCGTTTCTCTTACAACTTCATACGCCATTTCACTTTCGAAATTCCCACTCTCTACAAGTTCAACGAAAGGTGGACAAGCTAAACTTTCTACCATAACACGGTTATTAATAGACTTTAACGCCTCTTCGTATGCACCACTTTTCACCGTTCCAATCGTTCCAATAATCCCAACGTGATACGTGTTTGTCACTTTTAAAGCTGTACGTGATCCTGGGTGAATAACTCCTACTACTGGAATTGGTAATTGTTTTTGCATCTCTTCTAATACAACTGCAGTTGCTGTATTACACGCAATAACTAACATTTTAATATTTAAATCTAGTAAATGCTCCGTCATTTCCCATGTAAATTGACGTACTTCTTCTCGAGAACGTGGACCATAAGGACAACGTGCTGTATCTCCTAAATATATGATACGCTCTTTCGGCAACTGACGAATTAATTCCTTCGCTACTGTTAAACCGCCAACTCCTGAATCGATAACACCGATTGCTCTATTCAACTTCATCACCCGTTTTCTCATTCATCATCTTTTATGTTTATCATTATATTTTACACACTTTAAGTTCGCTCACTTCAAATGCTTCTGTATGAAAATTTTCATTTGCCCATGTATAGACTAGGACCTTTTTTATTTTGCTCCTTTTTTTCGTAATTTGCAAGATAGAAAAATAACCGACCTTCTATAAGAAAGTCGGTTTCTTCTATATAAAGTGCATATTCATTGCTCCATCTTTTTTTGAAAAGAAGACATTCCCATTAATAAGAAGAAATGAGCAGCAATTAAAATGACGATTAACATAAAATTAAAACGATAACTATTTGTGGATTCCATAATTTTGCTCGCTACAGCTGGTCCAAATGCCATACCGAAGAAGTTAATTAAATTGTATAAACCAAGACCGACTCCAACTTTAGCTACATGTAATGTTTTCGGTATAAATGTGTTCAATGATACTTGAATGGCAGAATAACTCATAAACGTTAAAATAATCGCTACTAAAATAACTATTAAGTTCCCATTCGGAATAAGCCCTAAAATTAAAAAGCCAACAATCATAAGGACAGACGCTACATAAATCATGTTCACATTTCCAAACGAAGGGACAATCTTCCCGGTAATAAAACTAGATACAATACCAAAGAGTGATGCAACAAACAATGCAATTCCGATAACGAATGGAGACAATCCATGCTCTCTTCCTAACAGCAATGGCAATAATAATAAACTAGCACATAACGCCACATTAATTATAAATCCGACTGTTATTAAACGAAGAAATGCTTTGTTCGAAAATAACTCAATATCGATAAATGGATGCTCCGCTTTCTTCATACGAACCGTGAATAAAAATAAGGAAATTATCGATAACACAAATAGCCAACTATTCATATTAACACCTAACAAAACAGTCGTAATAAATACAAATAGTAACGCCGCTCCAATGTAATCAAAATGAAACGCTTCATCCGTATGACGCGCTTCTTCTGGCATAAATTTTATAAGCAAGAAAATCCCCAATACTGAAATAACCATAAATAAAAATAAATATGGCCACCCTAGTGTATTTGTAATAGCCCCACCAACTAAAGGACCAATACCAACCGCTAATGCAATAGAAGAACTAATCATCGCTAAAGCACCAGGCTTCTTAGCAGGAGCGACTAATTTTGCTACCGCAATCATACTAAGCGCAATAAACGCCGCGCCCCCACTCGCCTGCACTAATCTTGCAAAAATGACAATCGCATAAGATTGATTTACAAATCCAATAATGGACCCAGCTACAAATATGATAATTGAAATAATCAATAGTTTTTTTACACTATAACGATCAGCAAGCTTCCCATATATTATCGAACCAACACCGACAAATAAGGAATAACCTACTACAACCCAACTTACTTTCGATTGACTAATGGATAAATCATAAGCCATATCCTCTAACGCAACATTAAATAAAACCGCATTCATCGGTCCTAATAAAACGATAAAACATAATGTGAAAACAAACCATTTTGAATGGTTACTTATATCTTTTCCCATGTGTAACACCTCTCCTGATTATAGTAACTGTAAATAAAAATGAAAAATAAAGTTATTCAGCGCCTCTATCGCTACTAAACAACTTCATCAAATGTATATATTTATCGCGCGACAAACTGGATCCGAAACGCAACATGTATGTTGTTCGATATTCATGGAACTATCATAGTTTCAGCATTACAGTTTGTCAACGAAAAATATACAAAGTAAACTAATTTAGTATTTTTAGTTTACTTTGTTCAAAAATTGTTATACACTAATTTCGAATCCGATATAAAGAGGGCTGACATGGTTATTCAAATTTGCAATTTCTAACTTAATAAAATAATAAATTTTTATATAGAAGAAACATTACAGGAGGATTATGATGAAGAAAAAAATGTTAGTTGTATTAACGAGCGTAGAAAAATATCCAAATTTAAATCGAGCTACTGGTCTTTGGCTTGGTGAAGCTGTCCATTTCGTTAAAAAAGTTGAAGAAGCTGGTTACGAAGTAGATTATGTTAGCCCACAAGGTGGTTATACACCGATTGACCCGCATAGTTTAGCAATGGCGGAGAGCATCGATTGGGAATGGTATCAAAAGAAAGAATTTATGAATCGTCTCGGTTCTACAATGAAACCGAGTGAGGTGAATCCAGAAGACTATGCTGTTATTTATTACGCAGGTGGTCACGGTGTGATTTGGGACTTCCCAGAAAATAAAGAACTTCAAATGATTAGCCGTAACATTTATGAAAATGGAGGAATCGTTTCCTCTGTTTGTCACGGAGCTGCTGGTTTATTTCACATTACATTAAGTAATGGGGAACGTTTAATTAGCGGTAAAAAAGTAACAGGATTTTCAAATGAAGAAGAAAAACTAGCTGAATTAGATCAATTTGTTCCATTTTTAACAGAAGATGAACTCATTAAAAATGGAGGACTTTACGAAAAAGCTGCAGAGCCTTGGGAAGCTTTCGCTGTAGAAGATAATCGTGTTATCACTGGTCAAAACCCAGCTTCAGGTGGTGCAGTAGCTGAATTAGTATTGCAATACGTAAAAAATAACATGTAATAAAAAAGCAGGTTTTCCATTACTATAGGAAAACCTGCTTTTTTACGAAATCATTTGCAAAATAGCAATAACTTCTTTTTCAATTTCCGAATCATCAATTGCTTCTATATACTCTGGTTTAAAAAGTTGATACTTCTTTAGTTGATAAAAATCAAGTATCGCTTTCTTTAACGTAATATCGTACTGAATACAAAAAGAATGATCTATAATACGTCTTAACATCACGTCATCTTGCACCATAAATAATTGTGCGTTCATTTTATTAAAGTAACCTTGTTCCATACCAGCTTCAAAAAACATTTGCAAATTATGATTACGATTTTGTTGCGCGGCGACTAACTGATCAGATAAGTGCGGATATGCCTCTTTCAAATCTTGTAAAAAGACATCTGAAATATACGTCACACATTTTAAAGAGTGAATAAACGTCTTTTGGAAACGTTCTGTAAAAGACATACTTTCATCTTGATTATCCGCATCTCCTTCAAGAAGGTAGTTCATAAAATCTTCTACCACAGCTTCAATAATCTCATCTTTTGAAGAAAAACGTTTATATAAAGTAGCTTTACTAATATCCATATACTTCGCAATTTCATCTATTTTCAATTGACTAAAACTCGTTTTTCTAATAACGGGCTTTATTTTATTAATATAAGTGTTTGCACATGCAACTTTTCTCATTAAAAGAGCCTCCCCTTTTGTCCATACAAGATAGTATAGCAAATTCACAATTAATTATAAATGAAGTCACTATACTCAATATATCTTTTTAGTTTAAGGGGTCATTTATACTATAGAAAAATGCCCGCTACCTTTATAAGTAACGAGCATTTTTTCTATACTTTATTTACAGCTCTCCTTATAGCTTTCCCTATTTCCATACTAGACTGCGGGTTTTGCCCTGTAATTAAACGCCCATCTACTACAACATGCGGCGTGAAATTTGGAGCCACATAAAACAAAGCCCCTTCTTCTTTCAATTTACTTTCTAATAAAAACGGCACTCGCTTTTCTAAATGCACAGCTTTTTCCTCATCATTTGTATAACCTGTTATACGCTTACCGGCAACAAAAAACGAACCATCTTTATTTTTCACACCGACTAAAGAACTTACTCCGTGACAAACAGCCGCCACAATCCGGTTATTGTTGTACATATTTTCAATCAAATTTGCAACATACGGATTACCCGCAAAATCTACAATCGCCCCGTGCCCACCACCAAATAAAACCGCATCATAATCCGAAAAATGAACCGTTGAGATCGGATTCGTATTTTGCAACAAAGATGCAACATGCTTAAACTCACGAGGTATCCCGTTCGGAATAGACACTCTATCAATCGGTACTCTACCACCCTGTATCGACACAATATCAACATCGAACTTAGCTTTTTTAAACAAATTATAAGGAGCTGCGAGCTCTTCCAACCACAAACCAGTCGGGTGTCCATTCATATCATGAGCGCTTGTTGAAACTAACAATATCCTTTTCAACATATCCCCTCCTTACTACCTATTTATGTATGGAGTGTTCTTATCATTCATATAGCAAGCGAAAAAAACGATAACAATAAGCTGACCTTTTGTATAAAATTCAGCTTATTGTTATCGTTTGAATTCTTTCGTACGAAGATGTTCACAACTGTATAGCTTTTATCTCCAACGCCACGCAATTGTTGTATCCTCCATATGAATAGCAGGTATATCAATCCTTAAATACCGCTGATCATCCTCATCAAAAATAGACCAATTTTCTTCATGTAAAAATTCAGGGTCTATGCTTTCAAAATCAAATGCACTATCTTCGTCTACCATCTCACGAAAATATTTTTGGAACGTTTTACTATTCTCGTATAGACGAATTGTTCCATACATCCATGGCATATCTCCAAAAACATCTTTAATTTCACCTATCTCCATATCCTTAAAATACAACTTCATATTTGCACCTTCTTATCCATGAATGACAAGGATACCTCATCATATTTTAAAATAGTTATTTTTAACATTTCTTTCTTAAACATATCTTCCCCCTCACAGTCTGAGATACCTTTTTTAAGTTCAAAATATAAACAAAAAAATAGCCGACTTTTATATAAAAGTCGGCTGCTTTCTTATAGTTCGAGCTCTCCCATGCGAAGAAGCTCAACAACTGCTTGTGAACGTCCTTTAACCCCTAGCTTTTGCATTGCGTTTGAGATGTGGTTGCGAACTGTCTTTTCACTTATAAAAAGTTCACCTGCAATTTCCTTCGTTGTTTTATCTTGAACCAGCAATTCAAATACTTCTCTCTCTCTCTTTGTGAGTAAAGGTTTAGATTGATACGCTTTTTCCTTCAACTGGTATAACCCTCCTTGCTTAAGCCAGAGCTGTGTATGTGTAAGTTGGGTGTTTATTTAGTCAAGATATTGTATGAACGAAATGTGCAGGTGGTGAATGAAAATGGGCTTTATTTCACATGTTATTTTAGACTTTTATACAGTGCGTACACTCTTTTTATCCACTCACTTTCCAACACGCCATATTTGTTCTAGCAATATACTTACAACCGTACCTACAAATAAACCATTACCAAATATATATTGCATAACAGACGGCAAGGATTGGAGTGCTCCAGACGGTAAAAACATAACGCCGCTGCCAAATAATACTGCAACGCCTAAAATCGTTACATTCCTTTCACTCATCGGCACTTGTTTTATATTATTAAATCCAATTCCAATTAACTGTACGAACGAAGCCATTAAAACAGCCGATGCGACAGCAGATGGTAAAGATGCCAAGTAACGAATAATACTTGGAAAAAGAGACATTACGACTAGTAACGCACATGCCATTAAGAACGATCGTATATACTTTTGTTTTGTTAAACGTATAAATCCTGCCGTTGCTGGTAATGGTACGACACCTACAGTTGAAAATACAGAAGAGATGATATGTGAAATCCCCCCAACCCATGTTCCATCTTTCAACTGTTTTTGTTCAATAGTCGCTTTATGAATAGTTGCTTGATTAATTGCTATAATAGCTGCCACCGTATTCGAAACTAAAATACATACCATAACGAAACTTGATACAGCCATACCTATATTCCACTTTGGAAGTCCCCAAGCAAATATATGTGGAAGTTGCACAAAATGAGTTACTTGAGATGGGATTGTCAATTTTCCTGCAATAAGAAAAATAATCCACCCACTAATTAATCCTATTAAAACTGCATAACTTTTGACAAAACCTTTTCCAAAATTAGACAGTATAATAACGAACAAAAATATACTAAACGCAATTATCGCTGTAAATCCATCGATTTGAGAAATAGTAGCTGTAATTCCTAGCATTCCTTTTAAAAATACACCACTTAATTGTAAACATAATAAAAGTAAAAACGTCCCTGTCACAACTGGCGTAAATAAAAATAAAATACGTCCTATAAAACCAGTTACTCCTAATCCTATTAAAATAACACCGGAGATTATCATTCCTAACTCTAAAATTTGCAGTGTACTATGCAATTGATCTTGTCCGGCCGTTGCATAAGCAAGTACTGTAAATACACCAACCCAAGATCCAGCTGGTCCATCCGCAATTGGCAGTCTATGCCCAATCCATCCTTGTAAGAAAGAAGATATACCAACTACAAAAAACGTACGCTGCATTAAATAAAATATTTCTTCCGTCGTAAGATGAAATAATCCTCCAACGACAATTGGTAGTGCGATTGAATTTGCTAATAGAAATATAAACCATTGCAAAGTTCCCATAATATGATTTTGGTTATGTTGATTGTCCAATTTTTTCATCCCTTCTAGCTTTCCTATAAAAATATATTGTAAGAATAAAAAAGAAGAGTTCTATACTCACCATTAGAACCCTCCTCAAAATATTTAAACGATTCTTCTACACAAGATTATTTAATTCCACCTCATTTAAACTTCCAACAACAATATTTCCTTTATACACGACTAAACGTTTTTCTGTTTGACGCGCTACTGCTTCAGCAGCGCATGTCGCATTCGTCAAAACAAAGCTCGCTTCATCCCCTACATTCGGCCATACTCGCTTTCCTTCATTATTTAACGTTTCTTTTCCTCCTGTAATAAAGCGGAGTGCTTTTCCTAAAGACCCTTCGTCACTCCACCCAAAACGCTCTGCTAATCGATTCGCCTTTTGAAGCATATCACCTGTCCCAAACGGTGACCAGTGATCTGTAATGCTATCATTTCCTAATGAAACCTTAACACCTTTTTTATCTAATAACGGAATTGGGATTACTTGTTTACCAATTGGCACTGTTGAAGTAATATCAATATTTACATTTGCGAGTCTTTCTGCCACTTCCTCAGCCTCTTTATCAGTAACACCACCAAGTCCAATTGCATGACTAATCGTTACACGGCCTTGCCATCCTGCTTCTTCTGTTAAACTTGCCAATCTCTTCATCGTAAACGTTCCAAGATTATTCGCATCGTGCAAATGAATATCAACATCCGCATTAAATTCTACTGCGATATCCATAATTGTATGTAATGACTTTTCAATGTCATTATCCACTGTAGCTGGATCTACCCCTCCAACTAGATGAGCACCCATACGCATCGCATCTTTCACGAGTTGCACAGAATCACTGCGCAATAATCCATGTTGCGGAAACGCAACAATTCTACTAGACACTCGATTTTTATATGTTTCTAATGCCGCTAACGTCGCCTCCAAATTACCAAGCCCAATAATCGGATCGACATTACAATGCGTTCTAATATTCGTTGCACCATTTTGCAGTAGTAACTCTAGCATATTTTTCGCTCTATTTTGGGCAGTCGCTAATTGCTTTGGTAAAATTTTTTCTTCTTCATTAAAACGTGTAAAAATACTTTCTGCTGGCATACAAGCTTTCCATGGGCCACTATAATATGTTTTATCAATGTGAATATGCATCTCTTTGAAAGCTGGCAACATTAATAAGTGCTTAGCATCAAAAGTTACTATATCTTCCTCTTGAATAATCCCTTTTATAATTTTTTTAATTCGACCATCTTCAATAAGTAAACTGCATAATTCTGTTTCTGTTTGTGAAATTCTCTCTTCTTCATATGTATATCCTGATTCAAGCATTACGTTATTCAACCAATATACTGTCATCTCTATTTCCCCACCCTTTATTAAAAATCAACTCATAACTACAAGTTTAATATCCACTGAAAATTAAGACAATTAATACGATCGCTTCTCACAAAAAAATGTAATACACCCCCATAGTCTTCTCATAAATTTCCATATAGAATAAAAGTATGCAGTTTGATATAAAAAGGAGTTGATTGGAATATGTCAAAAAAGTTATGTAAATCCGAAACTGATAAAATGCTATTTGGTATATGTGGTGGTTTAGGAGAATATTTTGATATTAGCTCTACTCTTATTCGTATCATTTGGATTATTGCTGTTTTATGTTTTGGGACAGGATTTTTAGTTTATTTCATTTGTTTATTACTTATGCCACGTTCGTACTAACGGCATCATTTCACATACTTAAGAAGAGCAAATCACCTATAGAATCCTATAGGTGATTTTTTCATGAAGAATATTTCATCGTTAAATGTAATACTGCCACTTCTTCTTCTTCATTTTTATAAATATGCTTCTTATTCGCTTCAAATTGAATGGAATCAAACTCATTTAATTCGTATACATCATTCTCCACTTGAATAGACACTTTCCCTTTCATTACCGTTACAAGCTCAATCGCACCTTCATGATGAGCTTCTGGTTCATATATACTATTTGATCGTAAACAAGCACGGTGCATTTCCATCCCTGTTTCTTTCGTATAACGGAACATCGTTTCTAAATGCCACGCTTGTCCTTCATCTACTGCAAATCCTTCTCCACAGCGCGCAACAGCTACAGGTTCTCCAACAACCATTAATCTGGATAAAGGAATTGATAACCCTTTCGTTATTTTCCAAATGACAGCTAGCGTCGGATTTGTTTCCCCTCTTTCGATCTTTCCTAATGTTAATTTACTAACTCCTGTTTTATGAGCTAATTCTTCTAAACTTAATTTCTGTTCATTTCGAATTTGTCTCAATAACTGTCCAACTTGTTGAATGACTTCTTTCGTTTGCATATCTTCATTTTCTTTCATATATAAAACCACCTTAAAGTATAAAATAGTTTACTTTTATTCACAAAAAGTATATCATAATATACATAATTATTTATTTTCGAAAGGAGTGCTATACTTCATGCGCGCAATTTTATTAGGCCTTTTATCATCGGCCTTTTTTTCTGCAACCTTTATTATCAATAGAGCAATGAATGTATCTGGAACGAGCTGGGCTTGGACAGCTTCCTTCCGTTTTTTATTTGCTCTTCCTATTTTATTCCTTATCGTTTTATTTCGCAAAAACTTTAGGGGATTATGGGAAGAGTTAAGAAAACATCCATTGGCATGGATCGGATGGGGTTCTGTTGCCGGTATTGGTTTTTATTCTTTATTAAGTTTTGCAGCTGTCTTTTCTCCAGCTTGGCTCGTTGCTGGAACTTGGCAAGTTACGATTTTAGCTGGTTTACTACTATCACCACTATTTTTCGTGAAAATAGAAACAAAATCAGGTACGAAACTTGTACGTGGAAAAATTCCACTTCGTAGCTTATATGTTGCATTATTTATTTTACTTGGTGTAATTTGTATGCAAGCAACTGCCGCAGGCCATATTACAATGACTCAGTTCATTTCAGGTTTTTTACCTGTCGTATTAGCCGCTTTCTTATATCCGTTCGGTAACCGAAAAATGATGGAGCTTGTTGGTGGACGCCTTGATACGTTCCAACGTGTATTAGGAATGGCAATTGGAAGTCTTCCTATAACAATCTTGCTTGGTATATACGGATTTTCTACTACTGGCATTCCAACATCCAACCAAATGCTTCAAGGATTTTTGTTAGCATTATGTTCCGGCGTTATTGCAACGATGACATTTTTCTTTGCTACTGACTTAGCAAAAGATAACCTCGCTCTACTTGGAGCTGTTGAAGCAACACAAGCTGGAACGATGGTCTTTACCGTACTTGGAGAAATCATTTTCTTAAATGGTTCACTCCCTGGAGGACTTTCTCTCATCGGAATGATTATTATCATGTTAGGAATGGTTGCAAATAGTATTTTAAACCGTTCTGTTCCAGTCGTTAAACAGAAAAAATCGGCATAAAAAAAGGGTATGGTTCTATAGAGATGAACCATACTCTTTTTTATTGTCCCCCTATTTCGCCTTATCAGAATAGTATTTCATTGGCTGCTTATACTAAAACTTATGTTATAATACGTTTCATGCGCATTAATAGGAGGTAAATTATGTTAAAAAAAGCAATCGCTGAATTTATTGGTACATTTGTACTTGTATTATTCGGAACTGGAGTAGCTGTCACTGGCGGCGGAATTGAAGGAATTGGAACATTAGGAATCGCTATGGCTTTCGGTCTATCTATTGTAGCTATGGCATATAGCATCGGAACAATTTCTGGATGTCACATTAACCCAGCAGTATCAGTAGCTATGTTCATCAACAAACGAATGAACGCTATGGAACTTTGTTATTATGTATTAGCTCAAATTTTAGGTGGTTTATTAGGAACTGCAACGTTAGTAACAATTTTAAAATCTGCTAAAACACCTTTAGATAATTTAGGACAAAATGGTTTCGGAACTCTTGGTTTATCTGGAGCATTTTTAGTTGAGTTCATTTTGACTTTCGTATTTATTTTAGTTATCGTTGCTGTAACAGGTAAAAAAGGAAGTTCTTCTTTAGCTGGACTAGTAATTGGTTTCACATTAGTTTTAATTCACTTATTAGGAATTCCGTTAACTGGAACATCTGTTAACCCAGCTCGTAGTATCGCACCAGCTTTATTTGTTGGTGGAGAAGCACTTTCTCAACTATGGGTATTCATCGTAGCACCAATTCTTGGTGGTATCTTCGCAGCTATCGTAGGTAAATTCATTTTAAATACTGAAAAATAGAATTTTCAATATTTCTGAATAAAAAAAGGCGAGCCCTCATTATGAGGAAGCTCGCTTTTTTTATTCTTTCATTTTAGACTTTAAATTTGTAACTAATTGATCTACCGTTACATTTGCAAGTACGTTTTCCATCGCTTCTTGCGCTTGCATTAAAATAATTTCTAATACTGATTGAATATTAGCTCCTACTGGACATTCAATGTTGGGATTTTCATGGAAGGAAAATAGCTGTCCTTCTTCTACAACTTCCACTGCTTTATATACATCAAGTAATGTAATTTCTTCTAAATCTCGAGCAAGTGTCGTACCACCTTTACCAGCTTGTACATCAACAAGTCCTGCTCTCTTCAACATTCCTGTAATGCGACGAATCACAACTGGATTTGTATTCACACTACCGGCAATCCATTCAGAGGTACAGCGAGAGTTTCGATCTATCGCAAGTAATGTCAGCATATGAACACCTACTGTAAAACGACTACTAATCCCCATCTGCACACCCTCCTTTTTATTCATTCTATTAAAAGACGACTCTTATTATTATATACTATTTTTAATTTATACATAAAGAAAAAGCATGATTTCAATAGGAAATCATGCTTTTCTCTCATTATTGACGCTTTATAAATTTCGCTAAATCTTTAAATTTCACTTTATCTGAGTAATTCATTACCCCGTTTACGTAAATGCGGCTTGTAACAGCATTTAATACCGCAATTGTCGCCAATAAGACTGCTAATGTTATCGTAATTTCTAGCATACCTGCTTCACCAGCTACAATACGTGAGAAGGTAACCATCGGTGTAAAAAATGGAACGTAAGAACTTACAACAACGATAGTACTATTCGGATCACTTAATGATTTAATACTAATAAAGAATGCAGCCATAATTAAAATCATTACCGGGAAAGATACAGCTTGTAAATCCTCCGTCTTAGACACAACAGCTCCAGCAGCAGCATACATCATCGCATAAAGTAAATATCCCGTAATGAAATAAACAAGAAACATGCTGATAACCTTTGCATCTAATTTCGTAAAGTCAATTGGAATACCAAATAGTGAGGCACTTTCTAAATCGACCCAACCTAACAAATATGGAATAAGATAACCACACGCCAATATGACAAGTTGCAATAACGCCGTTGAAACAACCGCTAAAATTTTCGCATACATCATCGTAAGAGGCTTCACTTTCGGAAGCATTACTTCCATTACACGTGACGCCTTTTCAGATGCAATATTCATTGCGATTGTATTTCCGAACGCTACAATAAACATATATAAAGCAAATGTAAAGAAATAGGCAATTCCGAAAGAAGATGTACGATCTTTTATCGCTTCTTGCTTTACTTGAATTTCTGTTTGTAATTGCTGTGCAATTTCTGGTGAAACATTATTTTTGGCAATCGTCACCATCGTATATTGTTGCTTTAAATATCCTGCCATAATTGCAGAAGTTGCTTGGCTTGGAAATCCATTATACATATATGTAATCGATGGAGCCCCACCCTTTTCCGTCACATGGAATAGACCATCTAAATCACCTTCTTCTACTTGCTTATGCAGTTTATCAAAATCATCCTTTGAACCAATTGTTATTTTTGCTGATGGCAATAGCTTATTTAGCTCATCCTTTTGAACTTTATATGTGGAACTCTCTACTACAACTGCAATTTTATCTTTATCCTTATTTTTATCATCGCCTGAAGTAAAATGATTAAATGCAAAAATCCCAAACACAACTAAAAATAAAATCGCACTCGTAATTAATGATTTTTTAGATAAAAATGCTTCCCTAAAATAAAATGAAAATACGTGAGAAAATTTACGCATCGTTATTTCGCCCTCTCTACAAAGATTTCGTTTAACGTCGGCTCTAACATTTTGAATTGTCGTAAGCTAACACCTTGCTCTTGCAACTGTTGCAAAATCTTGAGAGCTTCCGCATCGTCTTGTACTTTCACATAAAGAAGGCCTTGTTGTTTTTCATACGATACATGTATAGCTTCTAATCCCTTTTCATTCTCTACTGTATCTTCAATCGTTAAATTACGGAAACCGTATTCTTTCTTAATATCACTTAGCTGTCCTTTTACGACTGCTTCACCTTTTTTCAAAATACATACATGTTGGCAAAAAGCCTCTACTTGTTCCATACGATGACTTGATAAAATAATCGTCTTTCCGCTCTGTACTTGTTCTTCAATAATACTAGATAACATCCCAGCATTAACTGGATCAAGGCCGCTGAATGGTTCATCTAAAATGAGAAGTTCCGGATTATGAAGAAGAGCAGCAATTAATTGGATTTTTTGCTGATTCCCTTTTGAAAGCTCTCCAGCCGTTTTAAATTTATATTCTGGTATCGCTAAACGCTCTAACCAGTGATCAATAGCGTGATCCACTTCTTTCTTCGACATTCCTTCTAATCTACCAAAATATCGCAGCTGATCTATTACTCTACTTTTTGTATATAAACCTCTTTCTTCTGGTAAATACCCAATTGTTACACCACTATTTCCAAATGCTTTTCCATCCCATGTAATCGAACCTTCATTAGGCGTTAATAATCCGAGAAGCATTTTGATTGTTGTTGTTTTCCCTGCACCATTTCGTCCAAGTAACCCTAGTACTTCACCTTTTGGTAACGAAATTTGCAAACCGTTAACTGCTTTTGATTCCCCAAATTGTTTCGTTAAGTTTTGAATTTGTAAACTCAAGTATAAAGCCTCCCCTTTAGTATCATTCGTACTCTCTTTCAAAGACTATGTTTATTCAAGACAAAATATAGCACCACGCTTCATCCTCTTATATGTAAACATCGTCATTAATCCATCATTTGTTCTATTTAGTTAAAATTGTAAATAACAAATTTCTTTTTGTCAATTATAATTGTCATTACGACAATAAAACTTGTCAAAATAACTATTATTATTTTGCTCATCTTTCTAATATAGGACATACTACTATATATACAAAAGACAATATGCAAATGTTCATATAAAAATATTATATTTTAATATATAATATAAAATGATTTTCTAACATCAAGGAGGATACATATGAAGATGAAGAGGGGCATTACCACTTTATTATCTGTAGCGGTTCTATCTACATCACTTGTAGCATGTTCAGGAACACCAGAGAAAACAGTGGCAAAAGAAGAGAAAGTAAAATTAACAGAACAACAATTAATGGCTGATTTATGGTATCAAACAGCCGGTGAAGCGAAAGCACTTTACTACCAAGGGTACAACATTGGTCAATTAAAGCTTGATGCAATTCTTGCAAAAGGGACAGAGAAAAAACCTGCTATCGTGCTTGATTTAGACGAAACTGTTTTAGATAACAGTCCTCATCAAGCAATGAGCGTAAAAACAGGCAAAGGCTATCCTTACAAATGGGATGATTGGATTAGCAAAGCTGAGGCTGAAGCCCTTCCAGGCGCAATTGATTTCTTAAAATATACAGAGTCTAAAGGTGTAGATATTTACTACATCTCAAATCGTAAAACGAATCAACTAGATGCAACAATAAAAAATCTTGAGCGTGTAGGTGCTCCTCAAGCAACGAAAGAACATATATTACTACAAGATCCGAAAGAAAAAGGAAAAGAAAAACGCCGTGAACTCGTTTCTCAAACTCATGATATTGTCTTATTCTTCGGTGATAACTTATCTGATTTCACAGGTTTTGATGGAAAATCTGTAAAAGATCGTAACCAAACAGTAGCAGATTCAAAAGCACAATTTGGTGAGAAATTCATTATTTTCCCGAATCCAATGTATGGCGATTGGGAAGGCGCTTTATATGATTATGATTTCAAAAAATCAGATGCAGAAAAAGATAAAATCCGTCGCGACAACTTAAAATCATTTGAAGTAAAATAAAAGAGGATGGCATTCGCCATCCTCTTTTATTTTACTTTCTCTGTTAAAGGCAAGATAAATACTTCCACACGTCTATTCTTTGCCTTTCCTTCTTGTGTATCGTTTGGAGCAATTGAACGGTATTCTCCGTATCCAATCGCACTAAATTTTTCTGGTTGTAATTCTTTATTTTGCAGTAATACTTGCATAAAATTAACTGCCCGCTGCGTACTTAATTCCCAATTCGACGCAAACTGCGCATTGGCAATAGGGACATTATCTGTATGACCCGATACTGTAATTTCACGAGGTGACGCTGAAACAAGTAAGCTAGACATCTCTTTTGCAATCCCTAAAGATTCTAATTTCACATCTGCTTTCCCCGAATCAAACAGTATATTTTCTAATATTGTCACCATTAATCCCTTTTCAGTTAATTTAGTTTGAAAAGAAGAGGATAATTGTTTTTCATTAATATATTGATCAATCTTTTTTTGTAATGCTTTCAATTCATCCATCTCTTTTTTTTCTTTAGCTCTAGCTTCTTCTTGTTTTTTTGCTTGTTCTGCCTCAAGGCTACTTGCTGATAATTCTTTTTCATCATTTGGCTTTTGATCACTTAAAAATTCTTTGTTACCTGTTCCCCCAGCTAATTCACTTCGAAAAGCAACTGCCATCTGTTTAAACTTCGCAGCATCTATACTACTCATTGCGAATAAAACGATAAACAATGCAAATAACAACGTTAACATATCAGAATATGGGATTAACCACGTTTCATCGATATGCTCATCATGTTTTTTCTTTTTACCTCTTCTATTTTTCTTACTCCGCATTTTTTTCTGCTCCTTTTTCTAGCTTTTTACGCTCAGTTGCAGAAAGTGCACCTAAAATGCGGTTCTTCATAATAAACGGATATGTACCTTCTTGTAACATTAATAAACAATCAATGATTAAACGTTTTTTCTCAATTTCAGCTGAAGATTTTTGCTTTAACTTATTTGCAAATGGATGCCATAATACATAACCTGAAAAAATACCAAAAATCGTTGCAATAAACGCACCCGAAATAGCATGACCTAACTTTTCAATATCAGTTAAGTTACCAAGCGCAGCTACAAGACCGATAACAGCACCTAAAACTCCTAATGTCGGTGCATACGTACCAGCTTGTGAAAAAATAGCAGCTCCCTTTGCATGTCTTTCTTCAATTGCCTCTAATTCAGATTCCAAAATCTGCTCTAAATCTTCTGCGGATACGCCATCAATCACAAATTTCATACCGCGCAAAAGAAATTCATCTTGAATTTTGTCTAATTGTTGCTCTAAAGACAAAATACCGTATTTTCTACTTTCAGATGTCCAATGAACAAATAATTCTAGCAACTGTTCATAACTTAAATCCTTTTTATTTGAACCAAAAAGAACTTTAAATAGTTTTGGAACCCTTTTTAGTTGATTCATCGGAAATGCAATACATACTGCAGCAAATGTACCGATAAAAATAATTAATGCTGCGGCAGGATTTAATAAGGCTGTTATGTCAGCGCCCTTGACGACCATCCCTACTACCACTGCTACAAATCCTAAAATAAGTCCAATAATTGTTGCAAAATCCATTCCCATTCACTCCTAGTCTATACAAGAAGTTCTCTATTCTCGATAATCGCTACATCTTCTTATGTATATATATTACATAAAAAATGCATTTCATGAAAGATAAGAAATGAATTATATAAAAAAATACTACAAATTCACACATTTTCTGACATTTTCTTTGCATTTCTATTACGTTATGACTCTTATATTCCTTTTCCAACAAACTAGATTTATAATAAAAAAAACATTACACATTTTATGAAGAAGGGACTGTGATTACAAGGCATCATGAAAAAGATAATAATTATTTCTGCCACTACTATTGTAATCGGTATCACATCTTTCGCTTACTTTGGTTCTAAAACACCACTAAATAATGAAGCAAAAGCTGTCGAAAGTCAAAAGCATAATAACCATAAAAAAGAAGAGATTCCTGCTTTTCCAAAAGCTGATCATAATGCAAAGAAAATAGACAATGACTTTTCAGTTGTAACAAATCCAAAATCTAATCTTGTCTTAATTAATAAACATCGAAAACTACCAGATGGATACATTCCTGAAGACTTAACGAGACCAAATGTACCATTTATTAGTCCAAAAGATAAAGAAAAAACATTGCTGCGAAAAGATGCTGCAGAGGCACTTGAAAACATGTTTAAAGCTGCGAAAAAAGAAGGGCTTGATCTTACAGCTGTATCTGGTTATCGTTCATACAAACGCCAAAAATCGTTGCATGATACATACGTTAGACGTCAAGGAAAAGCCGAAGCTAATTCGGTAAGCGCAATTCCTGGTACAAGTGAACACCAAACGGGTTTAGCAATGGATATTAGTTCAAAATCAGCTAAATTTCAATTAGAGCCTATCTTCGGGGAGACAGCAGAAGGAAAATGGGTCGCAGAACACGCTCATGAATTCGGCTTTGTCATTCGTTACTTAGAAGATAAAACAGATACAACAGAATATGCATATGAACCATGGCACTTACGCTACGTTGGTAATCCATACGCTACATACCTATATAAACATCACTTAACATTAGAAGAAGCGATGGAAGACAAAAAATAAGAGAGCAAATTGCTCTCTTATTTTTCTTTCACTCTATTATTGTATTAATTTCTTCTTCCATTCTTCAGGCCATGGTTCGCCTCTTCCTGTTTTTTTCGACGCTTGAACCATCATTCCACGACCTACTAAACAAACCTCTCCTGCTGCATTCTTCACCATATAATGTAAATCTAAAGAAGAATTCCCGACCGATCCTGCCTTTACATACACCTTCAGCTGTTCATCAAAATATATTTGCTTAATAAAATTACATTGTAAATCCGCAACAACGATCATCGTTTCTGATGATGCATGTGTCCACTCTTGCATAAATCCAAGTTCTTTAAACAACGCAATACGAGCTTCTTCAAAATAAGTAAAAGCAACGACATTATTTACATGTCCAAACATATCTACTTCACCAAAACGAACCTTTACAGGGTTGTAAAACGAAAAACCACTTTCCCATTGCTCAAAGTCTTCAATATAAGAAATCCTCTTCATTGTTATCTCTCCTTTTCACCTTTAAATAAACAGAATAAACAGAAAAATACAGTTATAAATATTGCCTCTTCGATATGAAGAGGCAATATTTATTAATAGTTATTATCGCTACCAAAGAAATCTTTGAACGATTGAATTGTTGTATCACGGTTTAATGCCGCAATTGAAGTTGTTAAAGGAATACCCTTCGGACATGATTGCACACAGTTTTGAGAGTTACCACAGTTTGCTAGTCCTCCATCTCCCATAATTGCACGTAAGCGATCTGCTTTATGCATTTCACCCGTTGGATGTGAGTTGAATAAGCGAGCTTGTGATAACGGTGCTGGTCCAATAAAGTCAGACTTACTGTTTACGTTTGGACATGATTCTAAGCAAACACCACATGTCATACATTTTGAAAGCTCATAAGCCCATTGACGCTTTTTCTCAGGCATTCTTGGTCCTGGCCCTAGGTCATACGTACCATCAATTGGAATCCACGCTTTAACGCGTTTTAGAGCATTAAACATGCGACTACGATCAACTTGCAAGTCACGTACAACCGGGAATGTCTTCATCGGTTTTAAGCGAATTGGTTGCTCTAATTGATCGATAAGTGCCGTACATGATTGACGTGGTTTTCCGTTAATCACCATCGAACATGCACCACATACTTCCTCTAAGCAGTTCATATCCCATGCAATCGGAGTTGTTTGGTTCCCTTTTGAATCAACAGGATTACGACGGATTTCCATAAGTGCTGAGATAATATTCATATTCGGACGATATGGAATTTCAAACTCTTGGTCAAACGCTTGCGCATCTGGCCCGTCTTGTCTCGTAATGATGAGGCGGATTGTTTTCTCAGACATGTTGTTTATCCCCCTTCTCTTCACCCTTAGCAGCTACATCGTGTTTTGAAGAATAATCACGTTTACGCGGTTTAATTAATGAAATATCAACGTCTTCGTAATGGAATGCTGGTGCATTTCCTTCTCCCTCAAATTTTGCCATCGTAGTTTTTAAGAAGTTTGCATCATCACGATTTGGGAATTCAGGTTTGTAATGCGCCCCACGGCTCTCATTACGGTTATATGCGCCAATTGTAATAACACGTGCTAACTCAAACATATTTGCAAGTTGGCGTGTAAATGAAGCACCTTGGTTACTCCATCTTGCTGTATCGTTAATGTTAATACGTTTGTAACGAGCCATTAATTCTTCAATTTTCGCATCTGTTTCTAATAATTTTTTATTTTCACGAACTACTGTAACGTTATCTGTCATCCATTCTCCAAGCTCTTTATGAAGAACATACGCATTTTCGTTACCATCCATCGTTAAAATATTGTTAAATTTCTCTGTTTCGATTAATTCATTTTGTTCATATACAGTAGATGAAACAGCATCCGATGATTTAGAAAGACCTTTCATATATTCAATTGCGTTTGGTCCCGCTACCATACCACCATAAATTGCTGATAATAGTGAGTTCGCACCAAGACGGTTACCTCCGTGCATAGAATAATCACATTCACCTGCTGCAAATAAACCTGGAATATTTGTCATCTGTTTATAATCAACCCATAGTCCGCCCATTGAATAGTGAACAGCTGGGAAGATTTTCATTGGTAGTTTACGAGGATCATCCCCTGTAAATTTCTCATAGATTTCAATAATTCCACCTAGTTTAATATCTAGTTCTTTTGGATCTTTATGAGAAAGATCTAAATACACCATGTTTTCACCGTTAATACCTAGTTTTTGCTCTACGCAAACATCAAAGATTTCACGTGTTGCGATGTCACGAGGTACAAGGTTTCCGTAAGCCGGATATTTTTCTTCTAAGAAGTACCATGGTTTACCATCTTTATATGTCCAAACACGTCCACCTTCACCACGTGCAGATTCACTCATAAGACGTAATTTATCGTCTCCAGGAATTGCCGTTGGGTGAATTTGAATGAACTCACCGTTTGCATAGTATGCGCCTTGTTGATATACAGCAGAAGCTGCTGTACCTGTATTGATAATGGAGTTTGTTGATTTTCCGAAAATGATACCAGGGCCCCCTGTTGCCATAATCACGGCATCTGCTCCGAAACTTCTAATCTCCATAGTTTGTAAGTCTTGTGCAACGATTCCTCGGCACACACCTTCATCATCAACAACAGCTCGTAAGAAATCCCAACCTTCATATTTCGTTACAAGTCCTGCTACTTCGTGACGACGTACTTGCTCATCTAATGCGTAAAGTAATTGCTGTCCAGTTGTTGCACCAGCAAATGCTGTACGGTGATGTTGCGTTCCACCAAATCGACGGAAATCAAGAAGTCCTTCTTCCGTACGGTTAAACATAACACCCATACGGTCCATTAAATGAATGATACCAGGTGCTGCTTCACACATTGCTTTAACTGGTGGTTGGTTCGCTAAGAAGTCCCCACCATAAATTGTATCGTCAAAGTGGATCCATGGAGAATCCCCTTCACCTTTCGTATTTACGGCACCGTTAATTCCGCCCTGAGCACATACAGAATGTGAACGTTTTACTGGTACTAAAGAAAACAGTTCAACATTTACTCCTGCTTCTGCCGCTTTAATCGTTGCCATTAAGCCAGCCAAGCCACCGCCGACTACTATAAGTTTCCCTTTCATGCTCTCCCACTCCTTACTGGTTTGCTAGCTGTGGATCGATGAACGCTAATAATGCACTCACACCTACATAAGATAAACCTAAGAAAATAGCTAATGTTACATAAGTAGAGATTCTTTGTGAACGTGGAGATACTGTAATTCCCCAGCTGATGCAGAATGTCCATAGTCCATTTGCAAAGTGGAAAATTGTTGAAACAACACCAACTAAGTAGAATGCAAACATAGCTGGATTGTTTAAAATATCTGCCATCATATCATAGTTTACCTCTTTACCTAACATTGCTTGAATACGAGTTTCCCAGACGTGCCAAGAAATGAAGATCAGCGTAACGATACCTGAAATTCTTTGGAAGACGAACATCCAGTTACGGAAATAACCGTAAGAAACCGCATTGTTCTTAGCTGTAAATGCAATATATAAGCCATATATAGCATGGTACAGTATCGGTAAAAAGATGATGAAAATTTCTAGCGCATACCGGAATGGAAGGAGCTCCATAAAGCCTGCAGCTTTGTTAAAAGCCTCTGCTCCTCGTGTTGCAAAGTTGTTTACAATTAAATGTTGCGTCAAAAAGACACCAACCGGGATGACCCCCATTAATGAGTGCCACTTACGAAACGTATACTCGCGGCCTTTCATGTCCCCATTACCCCCCTTGAATGTTTGACTGCTGTTTTCAGATTAGTTTACAACAATAATGTTTTTTCACTATTGGCATAAGAAAAACTGAAAAAATTATTCGAAATATTTCAGCATAATTTGATACCAAGTTCATTTTACTCCTATTTTTGTCGAAGCGTCAAGAAAACGTATACATAATTTGCATATAATTTGCCAATTCTTTTTTTCTTCTTATATATTCAGATTTTCCTAAAGAAAAATCTGTTTTTATAAATGTGAAATGTTATATAATAATCCCTATAGAAAGAGGGGAATATTGTGAGCAAAAATACAATCGATACAACATCTTTAGAAGATGTTTCATTGAACGCCTTCGCTTATGAATTGCTACGTGAAGAATTACTACCTGATTTAATCGGCAACGATTTAGATGGTATTTTATACTGGTCTGGTAGAAACCTTGCAAGAAAATATCCGCTAGAAACAATTGAAGAAGTCATTCAGTTCTTTGAAAAGGCTGGCTGGGGCACTTTAAGCATTGTTGAACATAAGCGTCGTGAAATGCAGTTCCAACTTAAAGGTACACTCATTGCAGAACGTCAAAAACAAAAACGACATTCTTCTTATCAACTAGAAGCCGGATTCATCGCTGAACAAATCCAAAAGCAACGGAACGTCGTTGCAGAGTCATACGAAGAAAAGAAAAAACGTTCTGACTCTATTACATTTCTTGTAAAATGGGATATAAAAGATCTCATTGAAGTGTAAGCATTACCTACAGTCAACTAGACATATCAGTTTAGTTGACTTTTTTGTATTTTCATTCAGATGTGTTTATTTTAAATCTTCAGAAATTATATCAAAAAACAGAAGACGTTGTAAACTACAACGTCTTCTTATCTGTTAAATACGTATAAATCGTCTCCGCGACATTTTTTGGCATACCCGCTTCGACAAATTCCTCTATAGAAGCTTCTTTCATCTTCTTTAATGAACCAAAATGTTTTAACAATACCTTTTTCCGTTTATCACCGATTCCTGGAATATCATCCAACGCTGATTGAATGACAGATTTCCCATGTAATTGACGATGGAATGTAATCGCAAATCGATGCACCTCATCTTGAATACGCTGCAATAAATAAAATTCTTGGCTATTTCTCTCAAGCATCACAGGTTCCGGTGGATCCCCAATAATTAAATGGGAGGTTTTATGTTTATCATCTTTTACAAGACCTGCCATCGGAATATATAATCCGAGCTCATTCTCTAAAATATCACTTGCAGCCGCTAGATGGCCTTTTCCTCCATCAATAATAATCAAATCAGGTAAAGGTGAATTTTCTTTAAGCGCCCTTGTATAACGGCGCCTCACAACTTCCCTCATAGACTCATAATCGTCTGGTCCTTGAACCGTTTTAATTTTATATTTTCGATACTCTTTCTTCGCCGGTTTCCCATCGATAAAAGCAATCATTGCAGAAACGGGATTTGTTCCTTGAATATTTGAGTTATCAAACGCTTCAATACGATACGGTGTTTCAATCCCAAGCTGCTTCCCTAAATGATCTACCGCTTTAATCGTTCGTTCTTCATCACGTTCAATTAAGTAGAACTTCTCTTCAAGAGCAATCT
The DNA here is from genome assembly GCF_022663835.1 of Bacillus cereus group sp. BfR-BA-01347. Taxonomy (NCBI): domain Bacteria; kingdom Bacillati; phylum Bacillota; class Bacilli; order Caryophanales; family Bacillaceae; genus Bacillus; species Bacillus cereus group sp. BfR-BA-01347. Next base: position 386,445 of record NZ_JAKUGG010000002.1, read on the forward strand.
TCGCATTTTTATTTGCTAATTCTACAAGGTCTTTTTTCTTACCACGTTTCGGCTGTGTTGCTTCTACTTCTAAAAACCGCTCTACTAATTCCGAGTCTATACTTCCTGGAACGACAATTTCCTTCGGCTTAAAATGACTACTGTTTTCATAAAATTGGCCGATAAAAGTTAAAAAACCCTCTTCTGGTTCATCGTAAATTGGAAACATAGAAACATCGCGTTCAATTAGCTTTCCTTTTCGAACAAAGAAAACTTGAACACACATCCATCCTTTATCCACTGCATATCCAAACACATCACGATCCACTAAGTCACTCATAATCATCTTTTGTTTTTCCATAATCGCATCAATATGAGCAATTTGATCACGCAACTCTTTTGCACGTTCAAACTCTAGTTTCTCTGAGGCCTCATACATTTTTGTTTCTAATTCTGAACGAACTTCTTTATGTCCACCATTTAAAAACTTAATAATTTCATCTACAATTTCTTTATTTTGTTCTTCCGTCACTTCTTTCACACAAGGTGCTAAACATTGACCCATATGATAATACAAACAAACTTTATCTGGCATATTCGTGCATTTCCGAAGTGGATACATACGATCTAGCAGTTTTTTCGTTTCATGAGCAGATTGTGCATTTGGATAAGGACCAAAATATTTCCCTTTATCCTTTTTTACGTTTCGAGTAATGAGTAAGCGCGGTTGCTTCTCCGCCGTAATTTTAATAAAGGGATATGTTTTATCATCTTTTAATTGAATATTATATTTCGGATCATATTTTTTAATTAGATTTAACTCTAAAATAAGCGCTTCTAAATTCGAAGAGGTTACAATATATTCAAAATCAACAATTTCTCCTACAAGCCGCAGTGTTTTCCCATCATGTGAACCAGTAAAGTACGAGCGCACACGATTTTTAAGCACTTTTGCCTTTCCGACATATATAACCGTTCCTTGCTTATCTTTCATCAAATAACAACCAGGTTGATCTGGTAAAATGGCCAACTTCTCTTTCAAATGTTCGTGCACTCGTCTCCCTCCATTTCTACATACTTAGCATTTTTATTTCCCCTTGAAAACATACTATGCCCAAACACCCAACATACGTTCTTTTATTGTAACGGAAAGACTGTAAAAAAGAAAATAAAAAAAGCTACCAAATGGTAGCCCCTTTATTTTAGAAGTGTTTAGAAACTAATTCTACTAACGCTTCTTTCGGTTTGTAACCTAACGCTTGATCAACTACTTTACCGTCTTTTAATACGAAAAGAGCTGGAATACTCATTACTTCGAATTGACGAGCAGTTTCTTGGTTTTCATCAACGTCTACTTTTACTACTTTTACTTTTTCGCCTAGTTCTGCATCGATTTCCTCTAATACAGGAGCGATCATTTTACAAGGTCCACACCAAGGTGCCCAGAAATCTAATAATACAACACCTTCGCTAGTTTCAGCTGCGAAGCTTTGGTCATTTGCGTTTACAATTGCCATTTTATTTCCTCCTTCAAGTATATTCTACCAAGAGTATATCATTAACTTATATACGTGGCGAATAATATGTATCGTTATGTATTGTAACAAAAAAATGTTCCTTTATACTATATAAAAATACGGATTAAAAACTAAAAAGATGAGAGACAGGGGATCTCTCACCTTTTTCTATATATAGGGGTACTTCACTTGGAACTCAAGGGTACTTAAATCATGAATGTACTTTTAACTTTTTAAACTCTTCTGTTAAAAGAGGTACAACTTCGAATAAGTCACCGACAATACCGTAGTCAGCTACTTTAAAGATACTTGCTTCTGGATCTTTATTAATCGCAACGATGATTTTTGAGTTAGACATACCTGCTAAATGCTGAATCGCACCAGAAATACCACATGCAATGTATAAGTCTGGCGTAACAACTTTACCAGTTTGACCGATTTGTAATGAATAATCACAGTATTCAGCGTCACAAGCACCACGAGATGCCCCAACAGCGCCGCCTAGTACGTCAGCTAACTCTTTTAATGGTTTAAAGCCTTCTTCACTCTTTACACCGCGTCCGCCAGCGATAATAACTTTCGCTTCAGAAAGATCAACACCTTCTGCCGTTTTACGGACAACATCTTGAATGATTGTACGTAAATCTTTCACATCAACTGTAATAGAAGATACGTCACCGCTGCGAGACTCATCTTTTTCCAGAGTTGCAATGTTATTTGGACGCACTGTCGCAAATAAGATGCCGTCTGTTACAATCTTCTTCTCGAATGCTTTACCAGAGTAAATTGGACGAGTGAAGATAACATTTCCACCTTCAACCTCTAAAGCAGTTACGTCAGAAACTAAACCAGCTTCAAGCTTCGCTGCTAATTTTGGTGATAAATCTTTACCAAGTGCTGTATGTCCAAAGACAATACCTTCTGGATTTTCTTCAGCATGTACAGCTAAAAACGCTTGTGCATAACCATCAGATGTATATGATTTTAATTTATCATTTTCAACTGTCACAACGCGATCTGCACCGTAATGAATCAATTCTTTTGCAAAAGAGGCAACGCTGTCTCCAATTAGAAGACCTACTACTTCACCGCCTTCTGCAATTGTTTTTGCTGCTGCTACCGCTTCAAACGAAACGTTACGTAGCGATCCATCACGAACTTCACCCATTACTAATACTTTACGAGCCATAGATTTTCCCTCCTGCATATATAATTTCGTATTTTATTAGATTACTTTCGCTTCTGTATGGAGCAACGATACAAGTTCTTTTACTTGATCTTGCAGCTCGCCTTGTAACACTTTTCCTGCATCTTTCTTAGGAGGCAAATAGATTTCAATTGTTTTTGTCTTTGCTTCCACATCATCATCTTCTAAATCTAAATCATCTAATTCTAATTCTTCTAGTGGCTTTTTCTTCGCTTTCATAATACCTGGAAGCGATGGATAACGCGGTTCATTTAAACCTTGTTGTGCTGTTACTAAAACTGGTAATGAAGTTGCAATCACTTCTGTATCCCCTTCAACATCACGCTCAATCTTCACATTTGTACCGTCAATTTCAAGTTTTGTAATTGTCGTTACATACGGAATATTTAACGCTTCAGCTACGCGTGGTCCTACTTGTCCAGATGCACCATCAATTGCAACGTTTCCGCCTAAAATTAAATCTGCATCTTTATCTTTTAAATATTCAGCAAGCACTTTTGCTGTCGTGAACTGGTCACCATTTTCTACATCATCTTCAATATTAATTAATACCGCTTTATCACAGCCCATTGCTAATGCAGTACGAAGTTCTTTCTCACTATCTTCGCCACCGACTGTTACAACTGTAACTTCTCCACCTTGTGCGTCTCTTACTTGAATTGCTTCTTCAATTGCATATTCATCGTAAGGGTTGATGATGAATTCCGCTTCGCCATCGTAAATTGCACCGTTTTTAATTACGATTTTTTCTTCTGTATCAAATGTTCGTTTCATGAGTACGTAGATGTTCATTCCATTTACCCCCTTGTTTTTCAGAAAGATTCTATCAATTTTAATTTTCTGTTAATTTATATCAAAAAATAATTGAACTACCTGCCACTAAATGAAGGTTTACGCTTTTCTAAAAATGCAGCTACACCTTCTCTTCCATCTTCACTCGTAAATACTTCACCAAAAATCTGTGATTCACGTTGTACACCTTCATAGTAATGAGACGATTTTGTCGTTTGCAATAATTCTAGTACAGCACGAGTTGTTGCTGGACTTTTTCCAGCAATTTGTTTTGCGACTTTAAGCGTATCATCTAAAAGTGATTCTTCAGAGAACAATCCGTTAACAAGTCCCCACTTTAACGCTTCTGCACCAGTAATTGGTGTACTTGTTAACATCATTTCACAAGCTTTCGCTTTCCCAACATAACGTGGTAAGCGCTGTGTACCTGCAAAGCCAGGAATTAATCCAAGTGTTAATTCGGGTAAACCAAGTTTTGCACTTTCAGTTGCAAAGCGCATGTGGCAAGACATAGCAAACTCAAGGCCGCCGCCCAGTGCCGCTCCATGAATTGCCGCAATAACTGGTTTTGAACATTTTTCAACACGCTCAAACGTAACTTGTCCAAGCTGTGCTAATTCTGTTGCTTGCTTCGCTTCAGTAACAGATGTAAATTCTTTAATATCTGCTCCCGCTGAGAAGAAACGTCCTTCACCGTGAATAACAACAACACGAATGTTATCATCCTTTTCCACTTGATCAATTAATTCAGTAACGTCATGCATAACTTGTGAAGACATCGCATTTGCTGGTGCGTGATTTAACGTCGCCACCGCGATATGATCTTCAACTCTTACAGATAGGAATTTCAACATGATCCCTCCCATTATTGACGATAGCCACAAGCTGCAATAAGTAGCCCGTGTACCGTTTTTGAAAGTGCGACCAGATCATACTTATGATCGCTCATTACCCAATTGGTCACAACTTCATCTACTGTTCCAAAGATCATTTGTCTTGCCACGCGAACATTTAAATCTGCTTGAAATTCACCTTGTTTTATACCAGTCTCTAAAATCTCATCCATAACTTGTAAGTAGCCTTTTAATACTTCATTTATTTTAAGGCGCAAGTCTTGATTGGACTGCCTCAGCTCTAATTGCGTAACGATAGCAAGAGGATCATTTTGCGACAACAGCAAGAAGTGCGTTTCTACCAACATGAATAACTTCGATACAGCGCTTTCAATTCCTGCTGTTTTTTGACGAATTGTTTCGACAAATTCTCCCATCTTCTCTTGGAATAAGGATATTAATATATCTTCTTTATTTTTAAAATATAAATAAATCGTGCCATCAGCTACCCCAGCTTGCTTTGCGATTTTAGAAACTTGCGCTTGGTGGTACCCATTTTCCGCAATCACAATGACTGCCGCATCAATAATTTGATTGTATTTCGGTCTATTTTTCTTCACTTTACTGTCCCCTTCAAGAAGATGACTGAATGAATAGTCATTCATATTCTTATAATACTGACTATTTAGAAAAGTGTCAATCCTATTTTTTCAAAAAGAAAGGGCCTTAGCCCGTTTGCTCATCCTCATTCTTTCTCTTCTCTTCATCTATTAGAACACGTCGTAAAATTTTCCCTACTGTCGTTTTCGGCAATTCATCTCTAAACTCATATACTTTCGGCACTTTATAAGCCGCTAAATATTTACGTGCAAACTGATTTAATTCTTCCTCAGAGCACTCCGTACCTTCTTTTAACACAACAAATGCTTTAACTGTCTCTCCTCGGTACGGATCTGGAACTCCAATTGTCACTACTTCTTGCACTTTTTCATGCTCATATAATACTTCTTCAACTTCACGAGGATACACATTAAATCCACTCGCGACAATCATATCTTTCTTGCGATCTTTTACATAGAAGAATCCATCCTCATCCATGTAGCCAACATCACCTGTATGGAGCCAGCCATCTTGCAATACAGCCGCTGTTTCCTCTGGCTTATTCCAGTACCCTTTCATAATTTGAGGACCTTTCACTACAATTTCCCCTATTTCTCCTGGCGGTAATTCCTCACCAGTTTCAAGTGACATAATGATTGCTTCTGTATCTGGCCACGGAACTCCAATGCTACCTGGCACTCGCTTTTCCCATAAAAAATTACTATGTGTAACCGGAGAGGATTCTGTTAAACCATATCCCTCTACTAGTTTACCACCTGTAACTGTTTCGAACTTTTCCTGTACTTCTACTGGCAGTGGTGCTGATCCACTAATACAAGCACGAATAGAAGAAATATCGTATTCTTTTAAAAGTGGGCTATTTAAAAGAGCGATATAAATAGTTGGTGCCCCTGGAAATAGTGTCACTTTATGCTTCTTAATCGCTTCAAAGACCATTTTCATATCAAACTTTGGAATAAGGACCATTTTGTATCCTTGCATAACACTCAAATTCATAACAGCCGTCATGCCGTACACGTGGAAAAATGGAAGAACCCCAAGAACGACTTCTTCTCCTTCTTTGCAATTATATAACCATTGAACTCCCATTAACGTGTTAGAGACGAGGTTTTTATGCGTTAACATAACGCCTTTCGGAAATCCAGTTGTTCCTCCTGTGTACTGTAAAAGAGCTAAATCATTTTCAGGATCACAAGGCACCTCAACATCCGTATCCACTTCTTTTTCTACTGAATTCCAAAGATGAATCGTTTCACTCTCTGATACTTTCACAACTAAATTCGACTGTTTTTTCTGCACAAATGGATACAATAGATTTTTAGGGAATGGTAAAAAGTCCGCAATACGAGTTACGATAATATGCTCAATTTTTGTAGCAGATTGAACATTCGTTACTCTTGGAAACACTAAATCGAGACAAAGAATTACTTTTGCTCCCGAGTCATGAAGCTGATATTCTAATTCTCTTTCTGTATACAGTGGATTTGTTTGTACTACGATACCTCCCGCAAGTAATGTACCGTAATAACCAATTACAGCTTGCGGACAATTCGGCAACATAATAGCAACTCGATCACCCTTTTCCACACCGAGCTTTTGAAGATAATTTGCAAACCTCTTTACCTTATCATGGAAGTCCGAAAACGTAATATCCTTCCCTAAAAAGTGAAGCGCTTTCTTTTCTGGGTAGCGAGAAGCCATCTGTTCTACATATCTATGAAGCGGCTGAATATCATAAGAAATCGTACTAGGAATTTCCTCTGGATAACTTTTCAACCATGGTTTTTCCACCTTCATTCCCCCTTCAAATACATAAAAAATAAAGTGAAACTTTAATCAGTGGAGGTTTTGTTCAGCCCCACTGATTATTAGCCCACACCAATCGGGCTTTTACGGACAGTTAATCACCCAGCTAACTTCTTTACTTTCGCTGAATTTTAAGGCGGGATCTTACTGCCCACAAATAGCGGGATAAATGAATGTTCATTCATGATGGTTATTTTCATTATATTATAGTCACCATAGCGTTACAATCATAATATTCTGACTTTTTTATAACTATGCTTTACTTCATTAACTTCTTATTATATGTAGAAACTCTCCTAATCTTAAAAGAGTAAGAGAGTTATGGTTTAGCTCAATCTTATTATCGTTAACACTGCTCCTGGAGTAGTTGTTGATAATGTTGCAACAGCTAACAAACCAAATAATTGCAAACTAATTGCACTCCCCGCCGCAAGAGTCGTAATAATTGTCGCACTAAATGATGTCGTTGCTAATGCAGGAGAATTAATAGTCCCAGCAAGCGGTGCCCCATTAATTGTAATTCGTGAACTAACTAATAATGAAGCCGTTATATTAATTGAATATGAAATATAATAATTCCCTGCATTTGCAGCCGTAAATACTGTGTTCCCCGCAGACACTGTGATACCCGGACCGATATTCTGATTGTTTGGAAGCGGGACATTTGTTCCACCTAGTAGTACCGATATTGCTGTACCCGACGTATTATTTGCAAATGCGTACGTTGCCGTTATACTTGTGCCTGTTGCTCCCGTTGCTCCTGTTGAGCCTGTTACTCCCGTTACTCCGGTTGAACCTGTCGCTCCCGTTGGACCCGTTGCTCCTGTTATTCCTGTTGCTCCTGTCGCTCCCGTTGGGCCTGTTACTCCTGTTATTCCTGTTGCTCCTGTTATTCCTGTCGCTCCCGTTGGGCCTGTTGTTCCTGTTATTCCTGTCGCTCCCGTCGGGCCTGTTGCTCCTGTTGCCCCCGTCGGACCTGTATCGCCTGTTGCTCCCGTTGGACCTGTGTCGCCTGTTGCTCCTGTTGCCCCCGTCGGACCTGTTGGACCAACTTTAGGGACTGTCCCATCGCAACTAAAACAGCATGAATCAACATGTACACCATTTTGATTATTACACCCACAATATCCATTTATGTTATTGCTCCATGAAGACATGTTGATCACTTCCTTTACATTCGATCTTTTTAGCGCAATCACCGAATTAAAAAACACCTATCTAAATGACAAAGAAATACTTTGCCTAGTCGGGGATAAAACACAGATTTCTTCCATACATTCTAGTAATTATTACATGCGATTCACTCTCCTTTTGCTTGTACTTTCGCCTCATCTCCACAGATTATTAACCATACACATTACACTTTCGTACACAGCCAAGTTCCCATTTAAACTTTCCACATTCGCCAATATTTTTAGTAAAGAGGCTTATTCTTCATAAATAGCGACTGTAACATATAAAAATCCGTATAATCTGTTATTTTTCGTCAAAATTTTAAAAATATATTGACACTTAAAATACCCTCATAGTATGATTTTGGTGTTGTAATTGATAACCATTTTCACTTGTGGTGCTAGTTACAAAAAACACTTAATTTGGGGGCAGAAGATGAAGAAAATTCTCAGTATTTTCATAGTAGTTCTTCTATTCGCTGTTGGATGCGGACAGCAAAAAGAGGAGAAAAAAGAAACAAAAGCGGACAATAAAAATCAAGCTATAACAATTAAACACGCTGAAGGGGAAACGAAGTTAGATAAACCAGCGAAAAAAGTAGTTGTACTTGAGTGGGTATATTCAGAAGACTTATTAGCACTTGGTGTTCAGCCAGTAGGGATGGCAGACATTAAGAATTATAATAAATGGGTAAATACAAAAACAAAACCGAGTAAAGATGTTGTAGATGTAGGGACACGTCAACAACCAAACTTAGAAGAAATTAGCCGTTTAAAACCAGACTTAATTATCACAGCTTCATTCCGTGGTAAAGCAATTAAAAATGAATTAGAGCAAATTGCACCAACAGTTATGTTTGATCCATCAACAAGTAATAACGATCACTTTGCTGAAATGACAGAAACATTTAAACAAATTGCAAAAGCAGTTGGGAAAGAAGAAGAAGGTAAAAAAGTATTAGCTGATATGGATAAAGCATTTGCTAATGCAAAAGCAAAAATTGAGAAAGCAGACTTAAAAGATAAAAACATAGCAATGGCACAAGCATTTACTGCTAAAAACGTACCAACATTCCGTATCTTAACTGACAATTCTTTAGCTTTACAAGTTACAAAAAAATTAGGTTTAACAAATACTTTTGAAGCAGGGAAATCTGAGCCAGATGGTTTCAAACAAACAACTGTAGAATCATTACAAAGTGTACAAGATTCAAACTTCATTTACATTGTAGCGGATGAAGATAACATTTTTGACACGCAACTAAAAGGCAACCCTGCTTGGGAAGAATTAAAGTTCAAAAAAGAAAACAAAATGTATAAATTAAAAGGCGACACTTGGATTTTCGGTGGTCCTGAGTCTGCAACATCTTTAGCAACACAAGTAGCAGATGTCATGACAGCGAAGAAGTGATTACACGATGAATAGCCTAAAACATACACTTCGAGCAAGTCTTGTATTCGGAGGAGGAGCAGCTCTCTTGCTCCTCCTTTTCTTTATTCATATCGGACAAGGTCAAGCAAACATTTCCTATAGTATGATTATTGATGCTCTTATCTCACCGAACCAATCGCTAGAACATCAAACTTTAATCATGCTTCGATTACCTAGAGCTGTAATTGCCATTTTAGCTGGAGGCGCTCTTGCTGCATCAGGGGTTATTTTACAAACGTTAACGAAAAATCCACTCGCTGAATCCAGTACAATGGGTATTCACTCTGGCGCATATTTCTTTCTAGTAGCGGCTACAATTTTCTTACCGAAAGGTTTACAAATTAATTCTCTTCTGTTCACATTTATCGGCGGTGCTATTACTGCTTTATTTGTATACCGTATTTCTGGTGGAAAAAAGGGAACCCTACTTAGAATGGCATTAGCTGGTATGGTCGTTACATTAATGCTTTCTGCCTTTACCGGAACGATGCAGCTTTTCTATGAAAATGAAACAGCTGGTTTATTTTTATGGGGAGCTGGCTCTCTTATTCAAAATAACTGGGATGGCGTTCAATTTGCTTTTCCATTTATCATTATTTCTTTCCTAGTTTTACTATTTATGTCTCGTAAACTCAACATTCTCTTACTTGGTGATGATGTTGCTATTTCTCTTGGTGAAAAAACAGCAGTAACACGTCTTATCGCCTTCATTGCTGCAATCTTTTTAACAGCAGTAATTGTTACTGTTGTTGGACCAATTGGCTTTGTCGGCTTAGTTGCACCTCATTTAATGCGCCTTATCGGATACCGTCAACACTTTACTCTTCTTCTCTCTTCTTTCTTATGGGGGGCAGTATTATTGCTTGGAGCAGATGTTGTCGGTAGATTAATAGATCCAACCGGTGCAGAACTTCCTGTTGGGGCAGTCACAGCAATGATTGGATCTCCTTGGCTTATTTACTTAGTGTATCGAATGATGAAGTCGAAACAATATATGAATGATAACGGTGCGAATGCAGCTGGAGCTAGTTCCCGCTATTACTCTTATAAAAAGGTAATCCTTATTTCTATCACACTTTGTATTGTGACGATTGCTCTTGGTGTTACAATCGGTAGTAACACTTATATCGAAAGCATTACAAATGTTATATCAGGTCAATTAACACAATTTGACAAAAACATGATGATAAATCTTCGTTTACCAAGAATGCTCGTTGCTGCTATTGCTGGCGCATGCCTTGCAATAAGTGGGCTTGTTTTCCAAGCTATATTACGAAACCCACTTGCCGATCCTTCTATTATTGGTATTTCATCGGGAGCTGGTGTCGGTGCTTTAACTATTATGTATGTCTTTCCTACACTTCCTGGTTTCTTCCTACCAATTGGTGCATTTATCGGAGGACTACTTGCAGTAGGAATTGTCCTCTTCTTCTCATGGAAATCAGGGTTTAGCCCAACAGCTCTTGCTTTAATAGGAATTGGTATTTCTGCACTTGGCTCAGCAATTATTCAAATCTTTATCGTTAGAGCCAATTTGAATGTTGCCGCTGCTTTAACATGGTTATCTGGCAGCACGTATGCAAGAGGATGGAATCACTTAGAAAATATCATTCTATATCCATCTCTAATTCTTGTATTCATTATCTTTTTCTTAATAAAACAACTTGACGTTCTCGTACTTGGAGACGATTTAGCAACTGGACTTGGGCAACCAGTAAATAAAACACGGCTTGCTCTAATTGTGCTAGCGACACTACTTGCATCAGTAAATATCGCTGCTGTCGGTACGATTGCCTTTCTAGGCCTTGTCGCACCTCACTTAGCAAGAATTGTTGTTGGTATAAATCATCAAAGACTATTCGTTTGCTCAGCACTGTTTGGAGCAATCCTTCTTGCCATCGCTGACTTACTCGGCCGAACAATTGCATACCCAAAAGAAATTCCTTCTGGACTTGTCGTTGCTGTACTTGGAGCACCTTATTTCTTATGGTTGATGAGGCAGAGCGGGAAGAAGGTTAATTAAAAAAGAGGCTTCTTATGTGAGAAGCCTCTTTTTTAATTCATTCTCATAAGCCTAAAGGAAACTATCTTTTTTTCACGAATTTAACCTATGAACATAACTAGGGGGGATAACAATGTATCAAACACTTAAAGGCTTCTTGCAATCATGGACATACGAGGCTGAGTCTACTCAAAAGATGCTCGATGCATTAACAGATGAATCTTTGTCACAAGAAATCGCACCTGGGCACTGGACGTTAGGCAGGGTTGCTTGGCATATCGTGACGGCAATTCCTGTTATACTATCTGGCACAGGGCTAAAGTTTGAAGGAGAAACAAAAGATTATCCTGTTCCAACTTCTGCAAAAACAATTGCAGATGAATACCGTAAAGTGAACGCGGCTTTCGTTGAAACACTTCAAAATAAATGGACTGATAAAGACTTAGCTACTATTAACGACTTCTTTGGTCGTCCTATGCCGAATTCTATATTTTTAATGACACTTATTAATCATCAAAATCATCACCGCGGGCAAATGACAGTTTTAATGCGACAAGCTGCCTTAACAGTCCCTGGCATATATGGTCCTTCAAAAGAAGAATGGGCTGCGGCTGGAATGGAAGCTCCTAAAATGTAACAACAAAAAAGACAAGGTGTTTACACATCTGGTCTTTTTCTGTAACTTGTTTCATGTGAAACTATTTTTTACTAAATGATTGTTTTATGGAAAAGATAGGTTAAAATAAATACATATTATGAAGAGGAGTAACCAAATTGAATACAAAAAATAAAAAAATAGTTATGGGAACTATTTTACTAACTTCTCTTATTGGAGTTATTAGTGTATCTCTTTATTTCACCTATTATGGTACCCCTTGGGGAAAACAAGCAGCAATTACGGAATCAAAAGAGTATATTACAAAATATTTTAACCTAAATGCAGAAGTCAAAAATACTTCTTACGATGCTAAAATGAATAGCTATGCAATCTCCTTTGAAACAAGTACCGACGGCGAGTTTACTATCGAATATAAAAATCCTAATAACTTTAACATTTCTCCAGAAGTGCAAAAGTATTTAAGCACACACTCTAAATTTATAGAGTAGTAACGAAGCGTACATATACAAAAAAGAGTTGGTGTAACGCCAACTCTTTTTCACATATTCTTATCATACAGTTATATCTTCCTTCTCTATATTTTTAATGCCGTAATATGCAATCACAACTCCAATTGTCGCCAATGCTAGTTGAAGGGGAAGAAAAGTTGCTATAGAAAACGCTGGGTTGCCATTCATTGCAATTGAGACAACGATAAGAGATGAAACAATTGTAGTTGGCACGGAACGTTTACGCATTCCGAAATATAATGGGATTAAACTCATTCCCGCAGTTGCAATGGCTAAAGGAACTAGTTTTATTCCTTCTTGCATCAATTGATCTACTGTGAATGAATTAGGAAGAATTGAAAAATAACTATCTATCCCAAAGAAAACTCCTACTACTAAAATGTTAGATACAATAACTGTTATAAATGTTACTATCGCTGTAATAGTCAACTTACTAGCCATCATTTCCTTTCGGTTAATAGGATAAGAAAACATAAGTAGTATTGTTTTGTTTTTATATTCGCCAATTATTAACCTTGCGATTAATACACTACCAAAAATAATAAACGTTGCTCTTACTATTGTGCTAGCCATTAACAATATCGTCTCTGGATTCCTTATTTCTGCATCACCTTCTACTTGAGCGATGATGCTCACAAAGATCATTAATGCCAGTATAACAACATTTGCAATAATTGCTCTCTTCACGTACCAACCAAGCTTAAACTTTTTCAATTCTAGCTTCATTAAATGTAGCATGATAGTGTCCTCCTTCCTCCTAAGATTTAATCAATATAAATGACTCCTGTTTCACTTAAAATCTTCGCTTCATTTTTTGCATCACCAATCGTTCCTACTTTTATTTTTTCTGTATTTTTATCTTTCTTAAGTCCTTTTAAATCCACTATTACGTCAGCCGAATTACTTTTAGCCATAAGCTTCAATGATGCCGGGACACCTTTATACCGTACGCCAATATCCCCTGATTTTGTTTCTACAAATAATGATTTTCCTTCTGTCATATCTTTCAGTAAGACTTCCCCAGATGTTGAAGTGATGTTCATATTTGAGTTACTTACATTTGTTATATAGTTATCACCAGTCGCAGACTTTATATTTAATTCTTGTACTGAACTATCTTTTACAACTACCTCTCCACTTTGCGATATGAATTCACCTTTCTCCGCTGATAGTCCTACAATCATTCCATCCCCAGATTTCCCTTTTGTCACAATGCTTTTTACTACTATATCGTTTATTTTCACATCACCCGATTTATTATTTAATACAATTTTATCTATCTCTTTCTTCGGAATAGCTATACATATACTATTTTTCTTTCTAAACGTAAAACCATTAAAAATTTGGCTGCCTTTTGTTTTTGCTTAATCACAATTTTATTTTCTTCATTTTCTATCTTGACGGGATCTATCTCTTTATCTACTTGTTCACCTTGAGCGGAAATTACTATTTTATTAGCGTCTGTACTTTTAAATTCAATATCCCAGTTTTCATTGTCTACTTCTATTTCTTTTATATTATTTATCTCAAAAGACTTTTCTTTCTTAAAATCCTTCCCCTGAAATATCTTAAAACCAAAAACCGCACTAGCAATTGTAATGAATAATATTGCAATTACTATTATTTTTTTCACCAGTCATACCCCAGTTCGTTGTTGTTTTAGGCTTGCTTCACGCCACATCGATCTTGTCGATTTTACGAAACGATAGATAACTAATGAAAATTCCTAATAAACAGAGCACGATTGGGATAGCTATAAAATCAAACATACTTACTTGACCGTTTCCAGGACCATAGTTACCACTAATCAGCATGCCAATTATTACTGCCGAAGTAATCGTTGTCGGTGTCGATTTCTTTCTCATTCCAAAAAATAAAGGAATTAAACTTATACCAGATATCATAAATGCACTTATAAAAGTACCTGGAACGATAGCTATTATTTCACCTATCGTAGCAGGTGTTTCAATCAGTCCCATCATTGGACTCACAAAATATACGAGCAAACTAATAATGAAAGTCGCGATAATCGTGCTCACAAAACAAAAACAAAAAACAATTGTTAATTTCGCACTCATTAGCATTTTCCTTTGAAGCGGATACATAAATGATAGTTGTATCGTTTTATTCTTATACTCATCAATTACTAAACGTGATAAAATGACCGAACTAAAAATAATGAATGTTATCCTAATAAAAATATTTACTAAAGCCATATTCTGTGTGAAGTCAAAGAAGAGTACGTCTCCCTCGGCTTTCATTCCCCATGCCATAAGGCTTACTACAGCGAAAATTGCTATAATACAAATTGCTACACTTTTAAAGTAACTAGATAATTGATGTTTCTTCCATTCGAGCTTCATTAATTTAAACATATAAACCACGCCTCCATTCTTTATATACCTGTCTCTACGCTGCTAACATTCTAATTCCAGCAGTAACGAAGCTTAACATTCCTATCATTAGTAGAATTAACAACCATTTCCGCCCTGGTTTCCTATAATATAAAATCCCACTTATGAACATTACGACCAATCCACTTACTAGATTTACTAACAATCCATTAAGCATGAATGCCCTCTCCATCCATTACATTTAAGAAATATTCCTCTAAGGAACTATGTTTCTTATTAATACTTTCAATTTCCACATCGTTCATAATAAGTGCTTTTGAAATGGCTTGCTGAGACACTGCCGTATCATACACACGAATCATATTTCCGCTCATTATTTTATAATTTTTTATGGCAAGTTTATCTTCTAAAATATAAGCTGCACGCTTCACATCAGGAACAGTAATTTCAATGTACTCTGTTTGTTTTCCGTTAATACTCTTCATTGAAACTTCTTTTATTAGTTTTCCATTTTGAATTACACCAATTGTATCCGCCATTAGTTCCATCTCACCTAAAATATGACTAGAAACTAATAATGTAATGCCATATTCTTTGCAGAGCATTTTAAATAAGTCTCGTAACTCTTTAATACCAATTGGATCTAAACCGTTAATTGGTTCATCTAAAATGAGCAGTTCTGGCTTTGTTACGATTGCCCTTGCAATACCAAGTCGTTGTTTCATTCCCAATGAAAAATCTTTTACTTTTTTATTATCTATCCCTTGCAGTTTCACTAAATGTAATGCATGGTCAATTTCATTTTTATCGTAATAGCCCATATATTCACAATGTAATTCTAAGTTTTCTTTCGCCGTTAATTTATCATAAAAGATTGGATATTCAATAATTGTCCCCATTCTTTTTAATACTTCATAAGATGTGTCTGTTAACTTCTCACCGAAAATTTCAATCTCACCGCTCGTCGGTTTTATTAAATTTGTAATCATTTTCATAATCGTTGTTTTACCAGCACCATTCGGTCCTAAGAAACCGTATATCTCTCCTTTTTTCACATGCATGTTAACGCTAGAAATAACTTCTTTCCCTTTAAACACTTTCGTTAACTGATTCGTTTTTAATATATAGGTCATGTCACTTTCCCCTTTCGCACTACTTTATATTTTTATAATAGACAACGGAAATCTCTTTTTTCTTACCCGTTTCTTACAAATTCCTTACGCTGAAAAAAAAGCTTGTAGAATCTACTTCTCTACAAGCTAAAACTGCATCTTTTTTAATGCAACTGTAAAAATTGTTTTTTCATACGGCTTACTAGAAAGATGAATTTTTCCATCCATCGCTTCCACCAGTCTTTTCGTAATCGTTAACCCTAAACCGCTTCCTTGGTACAATCTATTTCTCGAATCTTCAAGTGTGTACATACGCTCAAACACTTTATCAATATGAGATTCATCAATCCCTTTTCCTTTATCCCATACGTATATATACACATTCGTTTCATCATCTCTTAACGTCATACCCAGTATCTTTCCATCGTCTCCATATGTAATTGCATTTGATATTAAATTGTTCAATACCCTACCTAATACTTCTACATTTCCAAGTGCATATATATTTCTTTCTGGTATATCAATATGAACTTGAAACCCTTTCGCCGTCACTAAATCATAAAAAGATAAAATCTTCTCACGACAAACTTCATTCATATTTACTTTTGTCATCTCAATTGCCTTGTCACCAGATTCTAGTTTTGCTAAATCAAAAAACTTATGAATCAGTTCCATTACTTCTAGTGTTTTCACATGCACCTTTTCAAGTAATATTTGCTGTTCTTCTTTATTCATCGTTTTATCCTTATTTAACATTTCTGTATATCCAAGAATAACTGTTAGCGGCGTCTTTAAATCATGTGAAATATTTGAAAGCATTTTTCTCATCGAAATTTCTACTTTTGCATGATCTGCATTCGTTTTCTGTTTTGCATCTAATAATTGATTAATTGCCACTAATAATTTTTGCAATTCTAGATCATCTGTCATAACGAGTAACTTCTCGCCTGTTTGTACATTTACAATACTTTCCAACTTTTCATATGTGTATCGTAGATTTTTACTACTATTTTTTCTCATTTTATATTGTATGTAAATGACACATAACAATATAAAAATAATACTTATTAACAAATTGACCATATTACATCACTTCCAACTTATAGCCGATGCCCCATAACGTTTTAATATATTCTGGATTAGATGGATCACTTTCGATTTTCTCACGCAATCTCCTCATATGAACATTAATAACGTTATCATCTCCATAATACTCTTCGTTCCAAACTAACGTATATATTTGCGATTTTGTAAATACACGATTTTGATTCTTTACGAACAGTTTTAAAATCTCAAATTCTTTTAAAGTAAGTTTGAGAGGCTTCCCGTTTTTTTCTACGGTAAAATTAATTGGATCGATTGTTAAATCGCCAATTTGAATCATCTTTTCTGTTTCTTCTGTAGTCGAATATTTCGTAGATCTTCGAATACCTGCCTTTACACGTGCAGCTAATTCAATCATAGAAAATGGCTTACAAATGTAATCATCTGCTCCAAGTCCTAATCCAACAGCTTTATCAACATCTGTATCTTTTGCCGACATCATTAAAATCGGAACAGCACTTTTTTCTCGAATAATTCGTACAACCTCTAAGCCATCTAGCTTTGGCATCATAATGTCGAGGATAATCAAATCAAATGAACCTTTTAAATATGTGTTCACGCCTTCTTCTCCATCAGACGCAATTGTTACTTGAAAGCCCTCTTTTATCAAATACTTTTCCACCATCTCTTGAATTGAGATATCATCTTCAACTAATAAAATATGATGTGACATATGTCTATCCCCTTTTTACAAACGTTAACAACTCAATTGTATCCTAACTACTACAGACTTGAAACAAATATATGAATTTTCAAACCAACTTCCCTTCCTTCCTTAACAATGATATGATGAAATTCACTATGATTGTTCATAATTAACTTTATATAAAGGAGACTTATCATGTCAGAAAACAAAAAAGTAAGCTTAGCTGATTTAATGCGCGAACAACTTGCAAAGAAAAAGCAAGGAAATGGAAATGGTCAAAATGCAAAAAATCAAAGCCAAGAAACGAAAAAATTGCAAAACCAACAAACAAAGAAAACAAACAACCAACGTAGACGTACAGGTGTGTAAATGAACGGACAAAAACGTTCTAATATCGCGCCCGGTCTTGAAGTTGATATTGTATTAAAACAAGATCAACGAACAGGCAAATTAACACGTGGAATTAATTGTAAAAGATATTTTAACAAACTCCCCTTCCCATCCGCATGGCATTAAAGTACGATTGCAGGACGGGCAAGTCGGTAGAGTACAAAATATCGTTCAATAAGAAAAGGAGCTCAAGTAAACTCGAGCTCCTTTTCTTTATTAACCTTTAATTTTCTCGATGAAAACTACTTTTAAGTAGTCTCCTTCTTTAAATTGATCAATGGTACGGAAATCTTCTGGTAAAGAATGTTCTTCTAATATTTTATATTTGCCATTCATTTCTTTAAATGCTGTATCGATAAAGCCTTTAAACTTTTTCATATCGAATGCGCTACAATTTGTAGAAGCAACGATAATTCCGTTATTTTCTGTAATGGCAATTGTTTCTTTTAATAAGTTTTTATAATCTTTCGCTGCACTAAATGTATATTTTTTTGAGCGTGCAAAGCTTGGAGGATCAAGTACGACCATATCAAATTTCATTTTTTTCTTCGCTGCATATTTGAAGTAAAGAAATACATCTTCTACAATAATATCTTGCGCTTCATAATCAACTTCATTTACACTAAACTGCTCAATCGTTTTACTTAAACTACGATTTGCAAGGTCAACACTCGTCGTTTTACTCGCTCCGCCAAGCGCTGCAAATACAGAGAAAGCACCTGTATAAGAGAACATATTTAACACTGTTCTTCCCTTTGCATATTTATCACGAATTTGTTTTCGAACGTTACGTTGATCTAAAAATACCCCAACCATTGCCCCATCATTTAAATAAACCGCAAAGTTTACACCGTTCTCTTTTACGATAAGTGGGAACTCGCCGCGCTCTCCTGCTACGAAATCATCACCCTCAATATATTTCCCTTTCGTATCAAAACGCTTTTTCTCATAAATACCTTTAAAGTTTGCTACTTTTTGAAGAGCAGCTATAATCTCATCTCTGAAAGTGTAAATCCCTTCACTATACCAACTTACTACGTAGTAGCCACCATAATAATCGATAATTAGTCCTCCAAGACCATCACCTTCACCATTCACCACACGGAATGCTGTCGTATCACTTGATTTGTAAAATTGCTTTCGTTTATGTAAGGCAGATTTGATTTTACTTTCAAAGAAAGATTGATTAATTTGTTCACTCTCTTTTCTCGTTAAAATCCAGCCATATCCTTTATTTTGTTTTCCATAATAACCTTTTCCGACAAAGTTGTTCTTCTCATCTACTACTTTGATGATTGTTCCTTCTTCACGAACATCATTTAAATTTTGAATCGCATCTTTTAAAATAAGCGGATATCCACTTTTAATTTCTTTTATAAATTTCGGTTTTATTTTTACAGTTACTTCTGATCGCATATAATAACTTCCTTTCCATTTGCATGCTTTCTCTACAGGAAGCATTTAAAAACGAGCCTGAAAAAACAGCCCCGTTTCACTATACCATATTATTGCTTTGCTAGTACAACTAGCTCATCCCCTGGCATAACAGCTATATATTTATACAATGTTGAAAAAGTAAGACTACCATCTCGATGGCGAATAAATAATATTAAATCCTCTGAATCGCTTTCTTCTTTATTAATTTTTTGTTCTTCTGCAACTTGTATCGTTTTAAAAATATAACCATCTTCAATTTTTCTATTTAACTCTTCATAAATTTCATTTTGACCAAACAGTAAATGAGCTTTTTTTGAAAGAGAAATGCGTTCTTGTTCAATCTTTTCCACATCATGGATTGGAAGTAAAAATGTATTATGATGTCCAAACTGCGGTACGTATGTATTTGCAACTAATACATTATAAGAATCCGTATCTGTAACTGCAATTAAGTATTCATACTGATTCATATCAACTTCAAATTGTAACTGTTCAGAGAGTACTTGGCCATTATATGTATTAAGCCCTTTCACCTTTGCACATTGCAAATGTTCTTCAGATACATCTACAATTAAGCTCGGAACACCCATCTCTTTACAGTGCAATGCAAAAGCAGATGAGAATGTACTCGCACCTGAAATTAAGATTCCTGGTGGCTCCGTATTTGCCAATCCTAATTTCTTCGCTAAAAATCCAATTGAAAATCCGTGAGCACACACGGTCGTAATAACGAGTGCAAATGTAAGTGCCGTTAATATAGCAGCGTCTTTATAACCTTCTTGTAATAACTCCGTCGCAAAGTAACTTGAAACCGTTAATGCAACGATACCTCGCGGTGCAATCCAGCCAACTAGCGCCCGTTCTGCTTTTGTTAACTCTGTTCCAATTGTCGATATCCAAATCGATAAAGGACGTACAACAAACAACATCATAAGTACAAAACTTATAATAGGCCAGCTGAAAATCTCCATAATAGTTGTTCTTGGAAGCGATGCTGTTAATATAATAAAAACAGTCGACGTTAGTAGTACTGAAATATTTTCGTTAAAATGACGAATATCACCGATAGAAGAAATATATTTCTTCATCCGTGCAAGCGTAATCCCCATTACGGTTACAGCTAGCATACCTGTTTCATGCATCACTTCATCCGCAATGCCGAAGCATAATAATACCGTAACTAACAAAATTGGTGCTTTTAAATATTCTGGTACTTTTCCCTTTAAAATCATATAACTCATAAAAATACTAAATACATAACCGAGCACCATTGCAAATAATGAACCTGCAAAGAAATACAGCAACGTATGTAATTGTACATTATCTTTCGTTAAGAAATTTACAATTTGAAAGGCAAATACAGCAAGTAAAGCTCCAAATGGATCAACAATAATCCCTTCCCATTTTAAAATTGCAGCTGTTCTTGGTTTTAATCGTGCTTGGCGTAACAACGGAATAATTACCGTTGGACCTGTCACAATAAAAAGTCCTCCAATAATAAATGCAACCGCCCAATCTAATCCAGCGACGTAATGAGCTGCAAGTGAGCCAGCAATCCACGCGATAAACGCACCAAACGTAACGATACGAAATACTGGTTTTGATAGTCCCCTCAGTTCACGTATATCTAAACTTAAACTACCCTCAAACAATATAATTGCAACAGAGAGTGATACGAGTGGACTAAAAACATCTCCAAGCACCTCTTTTGGATTAATAATACCGAAAACTGGACCAATTAATAATCCAGCAACTGCCATAACAACAATGGCAGGAAGCTGGAAGCGCCATGCAGTCCATTGTGAAGCAATACCTAACGTAATAATAATAACGATACTAAGTAAAAGTGATTCAACCATAATACCCTCCTTATTCATAGTATTGCGACAGCAAAGTATAAACCATACTTTGCTTCTATATATTTTCAATCAATTCTATTTACATAATATATAACCAAGTTAAATATATAGTCAACCCATTCAAAAAAAGAACACTGTACTTACATAAAGGGAAACTTTAATCAGCCCTCACCTAACTTCTTTGCTTTCGCTGAATTTTGAGGTGGGGGTCTTACTGACCGGCAAATAGCGGGATAAAAAATATTATCATAAACTAAGATTACCATTGACAATGATAATGATTTTCATTATCATTTAATGTATATGAGTTCTTGAAAATATAGCTACATTTATAGGAGGAATAAACATGATTATTGTTACAAATACAGCTAAAATTACAAAGGGAAATGGACATAAATTAATTGAGCGTTTTAATAAAGTAGGTAAAGTTGAAACGATGCCAGGCTTTTTAGGTCTAGAAGTTCTTTTAACGCAAAATACAGTTGATTATGATGAAGTAACAATTAGCACTCGCTGGAATGCAAAAGAAGATTTCCAAGGTTGGACAAAGAGCGCTGCATTTAAAGATGCTCACTCACATCAAGGCGGAATGCCAGAATATATTCTTGATAATAAAATTGCTTACTATGATGTAAAAGTTGTACGTATGCCAATGGCCGCAGCACAGTAAAAACAGTCCTTTTTTAAAGTATAGAATATGAGAAGCGTTATCTATCACTTCTCATATTCTATACTTTTTTCTTTAATTTCTTTTTACTAATTTTGCATGTACAACTAGCCTCCCAGCCTCTGGATCAAGCGCATAATCACAAGTAGAAAGTGTTACGATTTCATCATTAGCCGTCAATTCCGTATCCGTTTTGTACAGTGATTTTTCTTGAATTTCCTTTAAGAACGATGTATATGCTGCATCATTTTCAAAATCCGTTTCAATGTAATAAAAGTCCGTTGTTGTCGTGTATACTGAAAAAACTTCCACGTCGTATCCTTCAAATAATGTATCGTAATATAATTTACGATGAGACATAAAAAAGTCTTCATCCAACATCTTTTTTAAACTACCAAACATAGAACCGTCTTTCATACGATGGCCATATAAAATCGTATTTCGATTTTGAGATTTCACATCATTACGATGGTCCATAAAAATGCTTCCCGCTCTCATATCTTCACCTTTATAATTACGAAATAAATAGTAATCATTATCTTTTGCTTGAACGATTGGATAATTAATTTGTGTATCATCCATCGTAATCCATCCGACTATCTCTGGATTAATTTTCTGGAGATCCTGAAACTGTTTACGTACCTCTCCATCTTCTGATTTTTCTTCCATTGGACTTCTTTTGTAAATATGTTGTGCCTCAGCCATTACTTTACGATTTTCATAATAATCCATGAAAATCCCGCCCAACTCATACATTGAATAGAAAAAGATTCCTAAAAACACAATTGTAAGTATGCGTTGAAAAAAAGAATTCTTTTTCCGTCCTTTCTTACTATTCAAATTATCACCTCAAAACGGATTATGCTCAGCCTTTAGATTCCCATAGGTACCATGTACAATCCGGTATCTTCATCCTGCTTTACAATGACATCTACACCATATATTGCTTTAACCATTTCTTCTGTTATTACATCATTAGGATTACCTTTCGTAATGATTTCTCCATCTTTCATAACGATAATATGGTCGCTATAACGAATGGCTTGATTAATATCATGTAATACCATTACAATCGTTAGTCCATGAACTTCATTTAACTCTTTCACTAACTCTAATATTTCTAGCTGATAGTAAATATCTAAATATGTGGTCGGCTCATCTAAGAAGAGCATTGGTGTATTTTGAGCTAATGTCATTGCGATCCAAACTCGCTGCCTCTCTCCACCAGATAAAGCATAAATTGGCTTATCACGCTTACTTTGTAAATTCGTACATACTAGTGCACGCTCAATCGCTTCTCTATCTTCATCTGTTTGCGGAGAGAATATATTTTTATATGGCATACGCCCGAAGCTTATTAGCTTTTCCACTGTAATATCTGCTGGAGCCTCATTTTGTTGATGGACAACCGCTAGCTTTCTAGCAAACTCTTTCGGTTTATATTCACTAATCGCTTTTCCATCAAGTATTACTTCTCCACTGCTAGGAGCGTGGTTTCTAGACATGACACTAAGTAATGTTGATTTCCCACATCCATTCGGTCCAATGATTGTTGTAATTTTTCCAATTTCTATTTCACTACTAACAGACTTTAATCGATTTGTTACGTTATCGTATGAAAAGGTTACATTTTTAATTTCCATGAACTTTATCACTCTTTCTAAGCAAGAATATTAAGAATGGACCACCAATAACCGCCATAATTGTTGCTGCTGGAATTTCGTTAGGTGGCACAATTAACCTTCCAATCGTATCTGCCGTCAAAATTAATAACGCCCCTGCAAGAGCAGAAAATGGAATTAATACTTTATGGTCTGAACCGACTAATTGTCTTGAAATATGTGGAACTAGTAATCCTACAAAAGCAATAACACCTGCAATCGCTGTTGATACTGCCGCTAAGAGTACTGCAATGGCAGAAATAATAAGACGAACTCTCGTCACGTGCAAGCCTAAGTTTTTCGCAGTCTTATCTTGTAGCGATAATAAGTTACACCAAGCTCCTACGAACAGAGCAAGAATAAGACCAACCGTTCCATAAGTCACCATTATTTCTACATCGCCCCACGTCTTCATTGTTATGTTAGAAGTCGTCGTTTGCTTAATACTCTTAATAAAATACCCACAAATCGTAACGAATGATTCATTTAACCCAGTAAACATTGCATTAATGGCAATACCAATTAAAATAATGCGAAGCGGGCTTAATCCTGATTTCCATGAAAACGAATAAACGAGATAACATGCAAGCGCACCACCTAAAAAGGCGAATACGGGTGTCCAGAAAAAGAATTGCGGGAACAACGTAATAATAATAAGTGTCATAAAACTAGCTCCTGAAGATATACCGATTACCCCAGCATCGGCGAGTGGATTTTTCATAACAGCTTGAAAAAGCACACCTGAAACAGCAAGAGCCGCTCCAGTGAACAACGCAATAATAATACGCGGAAAACGTAAATCTTTAATGACTTCAACATCTTCATTTCCACCTGTAAATATCCCTTGTACAAGTTCAACAATACCTACTTCTAAACTCCCTTTCATCGCTGACAATGATGTCATAACAATAAGCAATGCAGTAACAATGAGGAAACTCCAAGTTTTTTTATTCATTCTACTCTTCCTTTATATTAAAATGCATCACGGATACATCATTTTTTTCAATTCATCTAACGCTTCAATTGCTGCTAAATTGCCTGTCGTTCCAAATAAACGCTCTTCTAAATCGTAAACACGGTTATTTTTAACCGCAGCAAAGTGTTTCCAAATATCATTTGTTTTAAATTCTTTATCAAACATTTTTACAACTTCATCAGGCATACCATGAGCTGCTCGTAAAATAATATCTGGATCAGCTTTCTTTAAATACTCTGTATTAGAAGCTAAATATTCTACTTGTTCACCTTGCACAATATTTTTACCACCTAGTTGTTTCACTAAATCTCCAATATAAGAATGCTCTGTTGCTACTAAATAACTTCCAGGCACACCTAATAAAATAAGCACTGTCGGTTCTTTCTTTCCTTTTACTTCTTTTTGAATGCTAGAAACCTTTTTATCTAATTTAGTTACTACTGCTTCGGCCTGTTTTTCACGCCCATATTTCTTACCTAAATCGCTAATAGAACTTTGCATATTTTTCAAACTCGTTAAATCTAAAAAGTTTGCTTTCATACCCACACCATCAAAAACTGGCTTTAATTCATATTCAAGTGTTGTCACAGATAACACTTCTGAAGGCTTTAATGACTTTACCTTTTCCATATCTGGACTCATTGGATTCCCAACTTCAGGTAAACCTTTATATCGCTTCGGTAAAGTTTTAGAACTTGTTGGAACGCCGACTAAATCTACTTCTAACGCATCCATAATTTCAGTAACAGCCACTGTTGTTGCAACGACGCGCTCTTTACTTTCACTCTTTACCTGCTTTGCTGATTCTTTTTTTGGTGATGAGCACCCGGCTATACTCATTAACAAAATGATAGCCATTAGTACACTTACAATTTTCTTCACTCTCAATCACAACTCCTTTCCATACAATATGAAACAAGTCTTGATGCACGCGAATATGCATCAAGACTCCAAAAATTACAATCTACCTGCTCTATATTTACGAACTAGTAAAGCAAGTGAACCTAGCAGTAACACCATGTATAAACCAAGTTGTGCTGTATCTGCAGTTTTTGAGTTTTTCTCTTTTTTTGAATCATTTTTTGTATCTTCTTTTTTCTTCTGACCATCTGCATTTCGGTTAAAATCAGGAGTACCTACTGTTTTTACATTATCTACTTTCGGTGTAGTCACTGGATTTTTCGGTTCATTTTTCGGTTCCTCTTTAAGAGTTCCTAACGCGCCGATATTATTTGTATCAAATTGAATTTGCACATCGTAGAAATGATGGTAGTTCATCTCATCGATGTCTACCTTTACTTTTGCGTTTAATTTTTTAAATAGATCTTCTACTTCAAACTGTACTACTCGTGTATTTGCATTTTTATCTTCGCTTACTACTTTCGCATCAGCGAATAGTTCATTGTTTTCCGTTTGGAATTTCGTAATCCACGCACTATTTTTCAGCGTCATCTCAATATATTTTTTACCATCTTTTACGATTAATTTCGCTGGATTTACAACATAGTCATGCATCTTTGAAATCTCATCTGTTTTATCTTTTAATACTTTAAATGTAATATCATATTGGCCATCTACTAAATTTTTCGGATCAACTATTACTCTCGGTTTATTATTTTCATCTTGGTTGTTGTTTCCACCTTGGTTGTCATTCCCGCCTTGGTTGTCGTTTCCACCTTGGTTGTCATTCACGCCTTGGTTGTCATTCACGCCTTGGTTGTCGTTTCCACCTTGGTTGTCGTTTCCACCTTGGTTGTCATTTCCGCCTTGGTTATCTAACGGCTTAATGCTACCTTTATCAAATGCAAATTGAATATCGTAAAAATGGTGATAATTCATTGAATCGATATCTACTTTTACTTTTGCATTTAACTTTTTCGATAAATCTGGTACTTCTACTTCCACTACGCGTGAATCAGCTTTTTTATCTTCACTTATTACATTTGCATCAACAAACGAACCATTTTTCTCAAATTCAAATTTTGTAATCCAAGAACTGTTCGTTAACGTAAATGATACATACTTCTTACCATCTTTTACTTTTAGCACACCTGGACTTTTTGTATATGTGTTCATCATTGAAATTTCGTCTGTTTGATCTTTTAATGCTTTGAAATTGATGCTGTATTCACCATCTTTAATTGTCTCAGCATCTGTTTTTTTATTTTCATCTGGTTTTTCTGTTTCTGGTTTTTCTACTTCTGGTTTTTCTACTTCTGGTTTTTCTACTTCTGGTTTTTCTGCTTCTGGTTTTTCTGCTTCTGGTTTTTCTGCTTCTGGTTTTTCTACTTCTGGTTTTTCTACTTCTGGTTGTTTCTCTTCATTTTTAATTTGTTCAAGTTTATCTTGTTCAAATAAAAGTTGTACATCATGCGTTTGCTTATAATTTCTTGATGCCATTTCGATAAATACTTTTGTATTTAGTTTTTCAGATAAATCGTTTACTTCAAACTCTACTACTCTTGTATCTTTTTCCTTATTCTCACTTACTACTTTTGCATCAACAAATGTGCCATCTTTTTCCGTTTGGAAATTTTTAATTAATGAGCTACTTTTCAATGTTACAATTGCTTTTTTCTTACCGTTTTCTACTTTTAATACTCCTGGATTTACCATGTAAGTATTCATCTTAGATTCTTCATCTGTTTGATCTTTTAACACTTTAAATGGAATGCTGTACGCACCATCTGTAATTGTGTTAGAATTTGGTTGTTGATCTGGGTCAGGCTTTTGGTCGGGCTTCTGACCTGGATCCGGTTTTTCATTTGGATCTGGCTTATTAGCTGGGTCCTCTTTTTCATTTGGTTGTTCCACATGAATTGGTGTAATACTATTTTGATCAAATGCAATACGAACGTCGTACTCATGATGATAATTTAAAAAATCAATATCTACTTTTACTTTTGCATTTAATACCTTCTCTACATCTTCTACATCAAATTCTACTACTCTTGTATCTTTTTCTTTATTTTCACTAATTACATTTGTCGCAACTAGCTTACCTGCTTTTTCTGTTTCAAACTTCGTAATCCATGAACTATTTGTTAATGTAAAGGATACTTTCTTTTTCCCATCCTTCACTTTTAAAGTCCCTGGGCTTACTGAATATTGATTCATCATCGATTCTTCATCTGATGTATCTTTTAAAACTTTGAAGCCAATTGAATATTCACCGTCAGCCAACTTGGTAGCTGCTTGAACTGCAAGTGGTTGTAATGTTGATACGAATGTAAATATCATTAAAAACATAGCAACAATAATTTTTGTATACCTGTTCAATGGAACGACTCTCCCTTTTGAAAATTATTTAATACTGCTCCCATCAAATACAAAGCGAATATCATATGAAGCATTATAATTAATAATTGGAATATTAATTTTCACCTTTCCATTTAGTTTTTTTGACAAGTCAGCAACTTCAAATTCTACTACTCTAGTATTATCTTTTTTGTTTTCACTTAACACGTTTGTTTCTACAAATTGACCATCTTTTTCTACTTGGAAACTTTTAATAGAAGCACTATCTTTCACTTTAAATGAAACATATTGTTTTCCATTTTTAACTGTTAATGTTGCTGGGCTTTCAAAATAACTATTCATTCTAGACGATTCATCTTTATCGCCTTTCCATACAGTAAAAGCAATATTATATTTTCCATCAGCTAGTTTTGTAGCAGCTTTTGCATCTTGTAAACCTAGTGTTGCGATAAACGTAAATAAAACAGCAAATACGGCAATAATCATTTTAAATTGTTTAAACATATATTCATCACCCTTCAAAAGATTTATTTACTCAACTTCACTTTACGAATTAAGAAAGCACCTGAAATAAGAATTAACGCTACAAACAATCCAATACGTGCTTCATCGCCTGTTTTTGGGTTATCTGTTTTTTCAGCTTTTCCATTTTCATTTTTTGTTTCTTTGTTCACTTCTTTAGCTGTTTCCTTACTCTCTACTTTTGTTTTCTCTTCTTTTACTTGTGTATCTGTTTTCGCTTGATCATTATTTTTTGTTGTAGCAGCTACGCCGTTATCGCCACCTACAGCTTTTACATTTGCATCAAAAGCAAAACGAATTGTGTAGTGGTGGTCATAGTTTGCATTTGGTACAACAACATGAATTTTTACAGCTGCCGGTTTGGATAAATCATCTACTTTAAACTCTACTGTTCTTTTATCTGCCGATTCATCTTTACTAACAACTTTCGCATCAACAAAATTCCCATTCTCTGGTGCTTTAAATTCTGTAATCCAAGCACTATGATTCATCGGAACTTGTACTCTCATCTCACCGTTTTTCACTATTAATTTTGCCGGCTTTTCAAAATAGTCATTTGCCATTGAAGCTGAATCATTTTCCGCTTTTTGAATTACGTAATTAATATCGTAAGTACCATCAGCTAGTTTTGCTGAAGCATTCCCGTATGGCATTACAAGAAAAGCTAGCATACATACGAACGTTATAATAAAAGCGGGTAATACAGAAACCTTTTTCATTTTTCTTGTTTCCTCCTTGGTTATCTTTCATTTCACTTTTTGAAAATGATAATTATTCTCAATTTATAAGAAAAAAATAATCTCTTCTACCTATTATTTAATTAGCATTCTTTTATGTAACATAAGTATTATTGATTATCATTCTCATTTAATATTAAAAATAATATCTCACCCTATTCCTTATACGAAGGCATAGAAACTGAGAAAAAATTATAAAACGTATTTATTGATTATCATTCTCAATGCGAATCAAAAAAAATAAACTATCTCTTCTCCTCTTCTTTCACCTCTTCCCATAACAACACTATAGTTATAGAAACCCCTTTTCCCTCACTTCCCTTCCAATATTTCCACAACTAAGTCAATCTTAGCCTACTCATAAATTTTTTGTCAACTATATTACGTATAAAATTTTTAATATCTGAATTTCTCTATATGCGGCTTTTTTTACAAAAAAAGAGACTTTCTATAATAGAAAGTCTCTTTTCTCTATTTCTCTACAGCAATTTCCTGCTTTTGAAACTTAGAAACTATATAACCAAATCCTATACCGATTATCCCTGGAACTAACCAACCAATTCCTACACTATATAATGGAATCTTATCTAAAATAGGTGCTAGCGCTGCAATTTGAAGGTTTGCATTGTGTAATCCATCAAAGAAACTTATTGCAAATGCTCCTACAATCCCGCCCACATACATCGCTAATGGAAGACGAACGTAGTTTTCAACAAGTGATAATACGATAAGTACGATTCCAATTGGATAAATTGCGATTAAGATTGGTAACGCTAATGCATTTAACTGAGTTAACCCAAGGTTTGCTACCATAAATGCTAATACACAGAAAATGAAAACGACTTTTTGATAAGAAAGCTTTGGTAATAAGGAAGAGAAGTAATCACCACAAGCTGCAACAATACCTACAGAAGTTGTTAAACATGCTGCTGTAATTGCGATCCCTAGTAATAAAGTTCCGTAGCTACCAAATAAATGATTCACGACATTTGTTAAAATAATTCCTCCGTTTGCGCCCATTCCAAGTGACACACTAGAAGCTCCAAGATAAGCAAGTGCTAAATACACAAGTAGTAGACCAAGCGCTGCAATAAATCCTGCAAAGATTGTTACTTTTGCAATACTGTTTTTATTTGTAATGCCTTTTTCTTTTAACGCATGAATTACAACATTTCCGAATACCAGTGCTGCAAGTCCATCTAAAGTTAAATATCCATCAATAAATCCTTTAAAGAGAGGAGCACTATACGCTTCTGTCGGTGCACCAAATTCTCCAATTGGTGTAATAAGTGCTTTACCTACGATAATTGCAATAACAGCTAATAATATTGGAGTTAGCACCTTACCAATACGACCCACTAATTTCGAAGGATTTAAAGCTAAATAGAAAGTGACTGCAAAGAAAATAAGTGTAAAGATAACAAGTGGATATGACTGACCAGCTATCTCACTTGGTAAAAACGGTGCAACACTCATCTCATAAGCTACTGTTCCTGTACGCGGTACACTTACGAATACGCCTAAACATAAATAAATTGCAGTGATAAAAACAAGTGCGAATATAGGATGTACACGTCCTGCTAGCTCATTAATATCTCCCTTTAAAGCTATAACAATTACTCCTAATAAAGGTAGTCCAACCCCTGTTACGATAAAACCAAACAGCGCGATCCATACGTCCGTTCCAGCACCTTGCCCTAACGCTGGTGGAAAAATCATATTACCTGCACCAAAAAACAGTGCAAATAACATTAAACTTATTGCAAACATCTCTGAAAACTTTAAAGATGATTTCATTTCTACTAACCTCCTAAAATATATAATTGACAAAATATTCTGAATTAAAATCCGTCACATATTCTCTTTCAAGCATACTTCCCCGTAAAAGAACGCAAAAAACACCCGTCCCTAACAAAGGGACGAGTGTTGAAATCGTGGTTCCACCCTTATTCTAATAAAATGAATTTATAACGAAATAAGCTCATTTTATAGCTCGTGTAAATTGATAACGGTTTTATCCGCCAAGAATTACAATGCATCATGTATGCAGTTCACTCTTGAAGTTTAGAGGTGGTAAGCTTGTCTTTTCGTATTAGGAAGCTCACAGCCTAAGGCTTCCCTCTCTGAGAATCGTAAAATACAACTCATGTCCTCATCATTACTTTTATAAAATATCTTGTCGAAACTTGTTGTTTTTTATTATATGGGCTATTTTTTAAAAAATCAATAGTTTTATTTTTTCTGACAAAAAAATATAGGAAGAAAATTTTCCCTCCCTATAACTGCCCTATTAAAATTTCTAACTCTTCAGCTGTAACGCTCCGCCACTTTCCAACTTCAAGCTCATTTAGCTCTATATTCATAATGCGTACTCGCTTTAGCTTTATTACAGTAAATCCGAAAGCACGACTCATTCTACGAATTTGCCTGTTCATTCCTTGCGTTAAAACGATACGAAATGTTGATTGATCGACTCTTGTCACTTTGCACGGCTTCGTCATTCCATCTTTAATCTTTACACCACTGGACATCTCATCAATAAACCAGTCCGTAAAAGGTTTATCGACTGTGACAACATATTCCTTCTCGTGCTCATGATCACCATGTAAAATTTGATTCGCAATGCCGCCGTCATTCGTTAATAAAATAAGTCCTTCCGATGCTTTATCTAATCGTCCAACTGGAAAGATTCGCTCTGGGTAATTGATATAATCAATTATATTATCTTCAATATGATCAGCTGCTGTACAAATAATGCCGACTGGTTTATGGAAGGCGATGTACACCTTTTCTTTCTCTTCTTTTACAATAACTTTCCCATCAATCGTTACCCTATCACCATCGCTCACAAGTGTACCGTGCGTACATATTTCGCCGTTAATAGCCACGCGTCCAGCTTTAATGAGGCGATCTGTTTCACGTCTGGAGCATGATTTTGCTTCGCTTATGTATTGGTTGATTTTCATATTCTATTCCTTTTCATATATATTAAAAGCGTCAATCTATGGCAATATCATTATGCCACGATTGACGCTTTTTCACTTCGCAAAAACAACTAAATAAATAACCCCAATCACCAAAAATATTCCGCAACAAGCTAACAATACTTTTGCAAGTTTGTCCATAAACATATAATGGTTTCCCCTTTGTTTCGTTGTTTTCTATTTTAATTCGACAACTGTTACGCCTAGGCCTCCCTCGCCCATGTCACCGTAACGGAAGGTTTTCACGCCGCGATGCTTCTTCAAGTAATCTTGTACACCTTGGCGAAGTGCTCCTGTCCCCTTACCGTGAATAATTGATACGCGAGGATAGCTTGCAAGCTGGGCATCATCTAAGTATTTCTCAACGCGCGCCATTGCATTTTCAAATCGTTCACCACGAAGGTCAAGTTCTAATGAAACGTGATAGTCTCTACCTTTTACCGTTGCAACTGCTTTTTTCTCTGTTTGCTTCGGTGTGTTAATGTATTCCATATTAGATTCTTTTACTTTCATCTTCAGAATACCGATTTGTACGCTCCACTCTGTATCGCTTACTTTTTCAAGTAGTTGACCTTTTTGACCGAATGTTAATACTTTTACTTCATCACCTGCGCGTAACTGTTGTTTCGGCGCAGTGTTTTTCACGTTTACTTTTTGTTTCTTCACAAGCTCTGGCGCTGCACCTTCTAGACGGCTCTTCGCTTCAATTAGCTCGTGATCTTTCACGTTTGCAAGTTGTGCTTTACGCAATTGACGAAGTTCTTGAATAATGCCTTCCGCTTCTTTCTTTGCAGCTTCGACTTTTTCTTCCCCTTCTTTTTGCGCTTTTAATAATCGTTCATCACGATCTTCGTTAAATTCAATGATTTGACGTTGTAAATCGCGATGAAGTTTTTCAGATTGCTTGCGAAGTGCTTCTGCTTCGTTCCAGTCACGCTCTGCGTTCTTTTGACTTTCTTCTAACTTCGCAATCATATTTTCAATTTTATTCGTATCTGTACTAATGTGATTACGAGCTTGATCAATCACGCGATCAGATAGCCCAAGGCGTTTCGAAATTTCGAAGGCATTACTACGTCCTGGTACACCGATTAATAATTTATACGTTGGGCTTAATGTATTTACATCAAACTCAACGCTCGCATTAATAACTTGCTCACGGTTGTATCCGTATGCTTTTAATTCTGGATAATGCGTCGTTGCAACAACGCGAGCACCGCGATTACATACTTCATCTAAAATCGAAATTGCTAGTGCAGCACCTTCTTGTGGGTCTGTTCCAGCACCTAATTCATCGAATAAAACTAAGCTTTCAAAATCAGCTTTTTCCAAAATATCAACAATGTTCACCATATGTGAGGAGAACGTACTTAAACTTTGTTCAATCGATTGCTCATCACCGATATCAGCAAATATATTTTTAAATACACAAATCTCTGACTCATCCATTACTGGAATGTGAAGACCAGATTGCGCCATTAATACACAAATACCAACTGTTTTCAGCGTAACTGTTTTACCACCTGTATTCGGTCCTGTAATAACAATTGTCGTGAAATCTTTACCTAACATAATGTTATTTGGCACGATAATTTCTGGATCAATGAGCGGATGGCGTGCTTGTCTTAAATCCATGTAACGCTCATTGTTTACGATTGGTTTTGTTGCTTTAATACGCTTCGCATAAAAAGCTTTCGCAAAGATGAAATCAAGATTCGCAACTACTTCTACGTTAGATAAAACGATATCGGCTTCTACTGCCACTTCTTCTGTTAACATCAATAAGATGCGTTCGATTTCTTGTTTTTCTTTCACACGTGCTTCTTGAAGCGCGTTATTTAATTCTACAATGACTTGCGGTTCAATAAATAACGTTTGTCCAGAAGCTGATTGATCGTGAACAATACCGCCATATACGCCGCGGTATTCTTGTTTTACTGGGATTACGTAACGTTCGTTACGAATCGTTACAATCGAGTCAGACAGCATCTTTTGTGCGTTTGAAGAGCGCGTCATATTTTCTAACTTTTCACGAATACGGCTTTCCGCCGTACGAATTTGAGTACGAATACCACGCAGTTTATCACTTGCGCTATCGACTACTTCACCGCCGTCACCGATACAATTTGTAATTTTCTTTTCTAAATCATATAAAGATACAATTTGAGCGACGTGAGTTTCTAAAATCGGAAGCTCGACACCGTTATCAGCCATATCTTCAATGAAACGTTTCATATTACGACTACCATACATCGTATTCGCAATATCAAGTAATTCATTTGGACTTAACATACTCCCAATTTTTGCACGCTTCACATTGGAGCGAATATCTGTAATACCACCTAATGGTGCACTACCTTTTAAACGAATAACTTTCGCAGCTTCATCCGTTGTATCTTGCATTTCTACAATTTCTTCAAAATCAGTGCTCGGCACTAAATGCTTCACTTTGTCACGACCAAGTGAAGATGCTGTATGTTCAAGTAATTGTTCTTTTACTTTATTGTATTCTAATACACGCAACGTTCTTTCTAACATGTTGCAGGTCCCCCTTGTGTTACTTATTACGTTTAATATAGTCTAATAAACGTTCAATATCCCATGTGTTAATCACGTTATCTTTTTGAATCCAACCTTTACGTGCTGCTGCTACACCTGTTTCCATATCTTCTAACATTTCAAGTGTATGAGCATCTGTATTAATCGCTACTTTTACACCAGCATCTTGTGCTTGTTTTAATAATTTCGCGCTTAAATCTAGACGGTTCGGATTCGCATTTAATTCTAAAACTGTATTTGTCTCTTTTGCGAGTTCAATCAATAAATCTGTATCTACATCATAACCCTCACGGCGCCCGAGAAGACGTCCTGTCGGATGAGCAATCATTGTGACATGTTTATTCTCAAGTGCAGTACGCAGACGCTTCATGATCGTTTCACGGTCTTGTGAGAAGCTAGAGTGAATCGCTCCAATGACATAGTCTAATTCTTCTAATACTTCATCATCAAAATCAAGCGAGGCATCTGGTAAAATGTCCATTTCAATTCCGCGTAAAATTGTAATGTCTGGATACTTTTCATTCATACGTTCAATTTCTTTCGCTTGCTCACGAAGACGCTCTTTCGTTAAACCATTCGCTACTTTTAAGTATTGCGAGTGATCAGTAATCGCCATAAACTTATATCCATGAGCACGGCACGCTTGTACCATTTCTTCAATAGAAAAAGCACCGTCACTCCAAGTTGTATGCATATGTAAATCACCTTGTATATCGGAAAACTGAATTAAGTTCGGATACTCTTTAATTAATTCAATTTCTTTTCCATCTTCACGCACTTCTGGCGGAATAAATGGTAGACCGAAATGAGCAAAGAAGTCTTCTTCAGTCTCAAATGTTTTCACTTCACCTGTTTCTAAGTTCTCTACACCGTACTCACTAATTTTCTCGCCTTTATCTTTTGCGATTTGACGCATTTTTACGTTATGGTCTTTTGATCCTGTGAAATGGTGAAGTGTTGTAATAAACTCTTCTGGTTTTACTAAGCGGAAATCGATTGAAATATCATATTCATATTGAAGACGAACAGAAACTTTCGTATCCCCACTTGCGATTACCTCAATCATATTATCGAATTGTAGTAAATGCTCACGTACCGCTGCTGGTTCTGTCGTTGCAATGATAAAATCTAAATCTTTCACTGTTTCTCTCGCGCGGCGCAAACTACCAGCGCGAGAGAAACGAATTACTTCAGCAATATTCGACAATTTCTCCTCTATTTCCCCGGCAATAGGCAATACCATCGCAATTGGTAAACGCTCTGGACGAGAGCCTACTTGATCGATTGCTTCTAATATTTTCTCTTCTGTCTTCTTACCGAAACCAGCTAAAGCTTGTACTTTATTTTCCTCACAAGCAGCTTTTAACGTCTCCATATCAATAACGCCTAGCTCTTTATATAACTTAGCCACCTTTTTACCACCAAGACCTGGTAGTTTTAATAACGGCAATAAGCTACTTGGTACTTCTTTTTCAAGTTCTTGTAATACTTCAGATGTTCCCGATTCTATATATTCTTGAATAACTGCTGCTGTTCCTTTTCCGATGCCCGGAATCTTCGTGAAATCTTCAATTTCAGAAAGACTACGATCGTCACTTTCTAATGCTGCTGCCGCTTTACGAAATGCAGATATTTTAAATGGATTCGCGCCTTTTAGTTCCATAAAAAGCCCGATTGTCTCTAATAATTTGATAACTTGTTTTTTATTTACTTTCATCATTACCCCGCCTTTCTTTCATAGAAAAAAACTTCTCTTTCCGAAAAAAGAGAAGTTATACTCTGCTACCTGTCTGCCATAGTTCCTTCACCTTTTCAGATAGAATCGGTGTATCGTCTACAATTATTTTGCTAATTGATGATTTTTGTAATGGTGTTTGTACTTGTTCAATCGGAAGAATGTTTCCAATGATAATTAAGACAAACAAAACAATATATACTTCTAAAAATCCGAGGATTGCCCCGGCAAACGCATTTACTTGCTTTAAAACCGGTATTTCTGCAAACATATTTAACAAATTACCAAGTAATGAAAGTGCTATTTTTGTAATAATAAACAATATGATAAACGCAAGCGCTTGATAAAATACTGTCTCAATATTATTTGCATCAATCCATTCTGGAACAGATACGTTTTTATCAAATGGATACGGAATAAATTTCGCAAGTGCTGGCGCTAAATCTTTACAGTACCAGTATGCAACAAGGTATGCGATAATAAAGCTTGTTAACTTTACAAGTTGCAGAATAAACCCTCTGCGTAAGCCGAGGAAAAATCCCATAACAAGCAGTAAAATGATAATAATATCAATCATGTTATTCCATTCCTTTTTTTGTCATACTTTCTTTCAATTTCTCATGTTCTTCTTTTAATTTTATGTAATCGTGTATGACGTTTACCGCCGTCAATACCGCTAGTCTACTCGTGTCAAGCGAAGGATTCTTGGCATTGAGTTCGCGCATTTTATCATCCACAATCGCTGCTACCATGCGGATATGACTTGTACTTTCATCGCCAACAACTGAATATTGCTGACCATAGATTTCTACATTAATTCGACTTTTCTTTCCCTTTTGTTGTGACAACTCACCGGCCTCCAATCACGTACAGAATCCTAAAGTTTATCATACCATGAACCTTCATAATATGGAAACAGAAAGAACAATCCGATATGATAAAAATAACAATATAAAAAAAGGGGCGACCATTATGTCAAATTCTATCGTAATTCAAACAAATTCTACAGTAATTGAAGACATGAAACAACAATATAAACATTCGCTTAGCCCGAAAATTCCGCAAGGCGGTATCTTTATGGCTAAGGTGCCATCTTGCACGATTACAGCATATAAATCTGGAAAAGTAATGTTCCAAGGAGGCCGCGCTGAAGCAGAAGCTTCTCGTTGGCAAACTGTCTCTCAAAGACCAAAAACAACTGTAAAAAAACCTGTCGATTCCCATCGTTATGCGCCGCCTGCTTCCATCAG
Organism: Bacillus cereus group sp. BfR-BA-01347; assembly: GCF_022663835.1. Lineage (NCBI taxonomy): Bacteria > Bacillati > Bacillota > Bacilli > Caryophanales > Bacillaceae > Bacillus > Bacillus cereus group sp. BfR-BA-01347. Next base: position 424,185 of record NZ_JAKUGG010000002.1, read on the forward strand.
TACAATGTCTATTGTAGGGTCTGATGAAGTTGGTACGGGAGATTTCTTTGGACCGATGACAGTCGTTGCTGTATATGTGGATGCAAAGCAAATTCCACTACTAAAAGAACTTGGTGTAAAAGACTCTAAAAACTTAAATGACGATCAAATTACTGCCATTGCGAAACAACTTCTACACGTTGTTCCTTACAGCTCTCTTGTCCTTCATAATGAAAAATATAACGAGCTATTTGATAAAGGAAACAACCAAGGTAAGCTAAAAGCCTTGCTACATAATAAAGCTATTACAAACTTATTAGCGAAAATGGCACCTACAAAACCTGAAGGCGTCTTAATCGATCAATTCACACAACCTGATACATACTATAAATATTTAGCAAAACAAAAACAGGTACAGCGTGAAAATGTTTATTTCGCTACGAAAGGTGAAAGCGTCCATTTAGCAGTAGCCGCTGCTTCTATTTTAGCTCGCTACTCATTCGTAAAACAGTTTGACGAACTAAGTAAAAAAGCTGGTATGCCACTTCCAAAAGGTGCTAGTAAACAAGTTGATATCGCTGCTGCTAAATTAATTCAAAAGCTTGGTAAAGAACGATTACCTGAGTTTGTGAAACTGCATTTCGCTAATACGGAGAAGGCGCTTCGCTTATTAAAATAGTATCGACAAAAACAGGAGCCTACAAACTCCTGTTTTTTGTTTCATCCTACTATTGTCCTTATAGTTTTGTTATAATTATAATATGCAGATTATTCTAACATAGGAGGAGATCTACATTGCTACTTCTACAAATGATTCTAAATATTTTACTAGGCGATCCACACGAAAGACAGTTCGAAATTAGAGAAAACATTCAGCTACTAAGTGAACAACCAGCGTTCAACGATTTAATAGAGCGTTATGGTCGATCTTTCTTATTAAACTTTCGGATTCGAAGATTTATCGGGAAACACGATGCACGCTTGTTAATACATAATCCAACAAAACTACAACACTTCTGTGAAGAACTTGAATGTATGATTAGAAAAAGGAGTTTTTTCATATGAACGCTGTAAAAGTTAAAAAGATATTATATGTTTTCGTACACCTCGTAGGCCCACTTTCTTACTTCACTATTTCTACCATTTGGGGAGCTTTTTTCACTACTAAATCCACATTCGAAAATATATCTGATAATCTTGGCATGATGGCCATCTATTACGTGTTCATGAGTTTACTGTGGTTTTTCTATTTAGATCGATTAGACAAAGACATAAATAAGATTACAAAAGAAATTAACGATAATAAGATGTAACACATAACAAAGGAGAGCCCTTAAGACTCTCCTTTGTTATGTTAGCTTCGTTTCTGCTTCTTATTTGATGAAGATACTTTATGAGAACCTGTTTCATGTGTCGTCGTTCCTTGTCCTTCAACTTCTGGAGAACCTAGGCTTGATCTTGAATGATCTTTTTTCACTTTTTTACTCATTTATATTCACCCCTTCGCGTTACTTTTTGCTACGGGAGAATAAACTATACAAAATAAAAAAGCGAGAGGAAATCCTCTCGCTTTTTTCATATTTTAGAATTCAGAAGAACCTGGAGTTCTTGGGAATGGAATTACGTCACGGATGTTAGCCATGCCAGTGATGTACATTAGGAAGCGCTCGAAACCTAGACCAAATCCAGCGTGTTTTGTACCGCCGTATTTTCTAAGTTCTAAGTACCACCAGTAGTCCTCTTCGTTCATACCTAATTCTTTAATTCTGTCTACTAAAACGTCCATTCTTTCTTCACGTTGGCTTCCGCCGATTAATTCGCCGATGCCAGGAACTAGAAGGTCAGTAGCAGCTACTGTTTTACCGTCTTCATTCAAACGCATGTAGAATGCTTTAATGTCTTTTGGATAGTCAGTTACGAATACAGGGCGTTTGAAGATTTCTTCTGATAAGTATCTTTCGTGCTCTGTTTGTAAGTCAATTCCCCATTCTACTGGGTATTTGAAGTCAGCACCTGATTCTTGAAGCACTTTAATTGCTTCTGTATAAGTGATGCGACCGAAGTCAGAGTTAATTACGTTGTTCATGCGCTCAAGAACTGTTTTATCAACGAAGCTGTTGAAGAATTCCATTTCTTCTGGTGCATGCTCTAATACGTATTTCATTGCATATTTCAGCATATCTTCTGTAAGGTTCATTACGTCCCCTAGTTCAGCGAATGCAATCTCAGGCTCAACCATCCAGAACTCAGCAGCGTGGCGAGTTGTGTTTGAGTTTTCTGCACGGAATGTAGGTCCGAATGTGTATACGTCACGGAATGCTAATGCATAAGCTTCAGCGTTCAGCTGTCCACTTACTGTTAAGTTTGTTTCTTTACCGAAGAAGTCTTTTGACTCATCAACTTTTCCGTCTTCACCTTTTGGTAGGTTATTTAAATCTTGCGTTGTTACGCGGAACATTTCGCCAGCACCTTCTGTATCACTACCAGTGATGATTGGTGTGTGAACATGTACGAATCCACGCTCTTGGAAGAATTGGTGAATCGCAAATGCTGCGATAGAACGTACGCGGAACGTTGCAGAGAATGCATTTGTTCTTGGACGTAAGTGAGCGATTGTACGTAAGTATTCAAACGTATGACGTTTCTTTTGAAGTGGGTAATCAGAATCTGATAAACCCTCGATATCAATTTTTTCTGCTTTAATTTCAAATGGTTGCTTCGCTCCAGGCGTTGCAATTACTTTACCTTCTACTTTAACTGAAGAGCTAAGTGGAAGTTTTGCAATTTCTTTGAAGTTCTCTAATTCTGTATCGAAAACGATTTGAACGCTTTTGAAGAAGCTACCGTCGTTTAATTCGATGAAACCAAATGCTTTTGAATCACGTAAGTTACGAATCCACCCTGATACTTGTACTGTTTGATCTGCATACTTTTCTGTATCTCTATACAGACTTTTTACTAATGTGTTTTCCATAGTGAAATTCTCCTTTGCTCATATATTTAAATACAAAAAAACCTTTCATCCATAAAGGGACGAAAGGTTAAACTTCGCGGTACCACCCAATTTGTCATAAAGACCAACTTTAACTCGTATGTAATACATACTTCCCGGTTTATAACAGGCCGGATTCCCGTCTAAGCCTACTCTTGAATATAAGATTCAATTTCGGTTAGCAACTCCAAGGTGTTCTTCACATATACCGCCTCATCAGGCTCTCACCGTCCCTGACTCGCTTTGGATTATAGTATATACTACTTTTCCTTATCATCGTCTTTCATTTTGTTAAACTAAAATTAATGTACTACATTCGAGAGAAAGATGCAAGATGCCAAAAAATATATGAGCGATTTTTGTAATATATTGACTTACCGATAGTGTCCGACAACCAATCCAATAAAAAAATTGCCGGAATGAATCCGGCAATTTTCTAATTACTTACGTAACTCCGCACCGAATTTCTCTTCTACCGTTGTTAGTACACGGTTATGTGCTTCTGTTACTTCTTCGTCTGTTAATGTACGTTCTGCATCGAAGTAAGTCATAGAGAATGCAAGTGATTTCTTGCCTTCTTCCATTTTTTCACCTTCGTATAAGTCGAATAATGTTACATCTTTCAGAAGTTCTCCGCCAGCTTCAGCAATGACTTGCTTCATTTCACCAGCTTTTGTTTCTTTTGTTACTACAACAGCCATATCACGCGTCATAGATGGGAAACGTGGAATTGCTGCGTAGTAAGTTTCTTCTGCGTCTGCACCGAATACTTTTACAAGAGATAGTTCGAATACGAATGTATTTTTCACATCTAATTGTTTTTCTGCTTCTGGGTGCAATTGACCGATGAAACCAATTACTTCGCCATCCAATACGATGTCAGCTGTACGGCCTGGGTGCATACCTTCACGTTTTGCTGGTGCATATGTGATTTGGTCTGAAACGCCAAGCACGTCGAATAGTCCTTCTAGTACACCTTTCACAACGAAGAAGTCTACTACTTTCTTCTCACCTTGCCATGCATGGTGAAGAGCAAGACCTGTCATAACACCTGCAAGATGTTGTTCTTCTTTCGGAAGTTCTCCTTCTTCTGTCGGTAAGAAGATAGAACCTACCTCGTATAAAGCAACGTTGTCGTTTTTACGAGCGACATTGTATGAAACTGCTTCTAGTAATTGCGGTACTAAGCTTAAACGAAGTTGGCTACGTTCTTCACTCATTGGAAGTGCAAGACCTACAGGCGCCTTTTCGTTTGGCTCAACCATATATTGTTTCGCTTTATCAGCGCTTGTTAATGAATACGTGATTGCTTCATATAAACCAGCACCCTCTAAGAAGCGGCGTACTTTACGACGTTTCGTTTGTGCTGATGTTAATTTACCACGAGTCATCGTTCCAGAAGGTAATGTAACTGGAATATGGTCATAACCGTATAAACGGCCCACTTCTTCTACTAAGTCTTCTGAAATTGTAATATCAGGACGACGTGCTGGTACATTTACATGGAATGTTCCTTCTACTTCTGTGAATGGGAATTTCAAGTTTGTGAACATTGTACCCATTTCACTCGCAGAAATATTTGTACCTAATACACGGTTTACTTTTTCAGCAGTAACAGATACTGTACGCTCTTGTACTTGTAAGTTGTCAGCTTCTACCACACCTTCAAGTGCTTCACCACCAGCATATTTCGCCATTAAAGCAGCTGCGTGTTGAATTGCTTCAAATGTACGTGTTGGGTCGATTCCTTTTTCGAAACGTGCACTTGATTCACTACGAAGACCTAAGTCTTTTGATGTACGACGTACTGTTTGACCTGCAAAGTATGCAGACTCAATTAGAACGTTTACTGTCTCATTTGTAACTTCAGAATCCGCCCCGCCCATTACACCAGCAACAGCTAAAGCTTTCGTGCCGTTTGTAATTACAAGATGGTGGCTTTGTAATGTACGCTCTTGATCATCTAACGTTTCAATTTTTTCGCCTTCTTTTGCAAGACGAACAACGATTTCTTTTGAACCTAATTTATCGTAATCGAATGCATGTAACGGTTGACCGTATTCCATTAAAATGTAGTTTGTAATATCAACTACGTTGCTAATTGGACGAATGCCAGCTGCCATAAGACGAGTTTGCATCCACATTGGTGACGGACCAATCTTTACGTTTTTAACCATTTTTGCAATGTATAATGGGTTTTCTTCTTTCGCTTCTACGCTTACAGAAATATAATCAGAAGTTTTTTCTGCTGTTTCTTGTAAGTCGATAGCTGGAAGTTTTACTTCGCGGCCATAAATAGCAGCTACTTCGTAAGCAACACCTAACATGTTTAAGCAATCTGCACGGTTTGGTGTTAAGCCAAGCTCAAGTACTTCATCGTGTAAGTTTAAAATTTCAAGTGCATCTGCACCAACTTCAGCGTCACTTGGGAAGATGAAGATACCATCTGCGTATTCTTTTGAAACTAACTTTCCATCAATACCAAGCTCTTGAAGAGCACAAACCATACCATGAGAAGCTTCACCGCGTAGTTTTGCTTTTTTGATTTTGAAGTTACCAGGAAGTACAGCTCCAACTTTTGCAACTGGTACTTTTAAACCTTTTGCAATGTTAGCAGCTCCACAAATAATTTGAACTGGCTCTTCTTCACCGATATCGATTAAGCATTTGCTTAATTTATCAGCTTCTGGGTGTTTTTCACATTCTAATACGTGACCAACTACAACACCTTTTACACCTTTATTTAATACTTCAACGCCTTCTACTTCAATACCACTTTTCGTGATTTTGTCTGCTAGTTCTTGTGCTGTTACATCTTTAATATCTACATACTCTTGTAACCAACGATATGATACGAACATATTTATCCTCTCCTTCCCTTACGCTCGTTTGAATTGTTGTAAGAAACGTACATCATTTGTATAGAAATGACGAATGTCATCTACTCCGTATTTCAACATTGCGATACGCTCTGCGCCCATACCGAATGCGAAACCTTGATATTCTTTTGAATCATAACCAGCCATTTCAAGTACGTTCGGGTGAACCATACCTGCGCCTAGAATTTCAATCCAGCCAGTTCCTTTACAAGTGCCGCAACCTTTGCCATGACACATCATACAAGAAATATCCATCTCTACAGATGGCTCTGTGAATGGGAAGAAACTTGGACGAAGACGGATTTCACGATCTTCACCGAACATCTTTTTCACGAATACTTGCAGTGTACCTTTTAAGTCACTCATACGAATGTTTTTATCAATTACAAGACCTTCAATTTGCATGAACTGATGTGAATGCGTCGCATCGTCGTCATCACGGCGATACACTTTACCAGGACAAATAATTTTAATCGGGCCTTTTTCTTTATTATTTTCCATCGTACGTGCTTGCACAGAAGATGTATGTGTACGTAGTAACGTTTCTTCTGTAATGTAGAATGTATCTTGCATATCACGTGCTGGGTGATCTTTCGGTAAGTTTAGTGCTTCGAAGTTGTAGTAGTCTTTTTCTACTTCTGTTCCTTCAGCTACTTCATAACCCATACCGATGAATACATCTTCAATTTGCTCAACAACAGCTGTTAACGGATGGTGACAACCTGTTTCAACAGGACGACCTGGCAGTGTAACATCGATTGTTTCAGTAGCTAATTTCGCTTCGATTACCGCTTTTTCTAAGTTACTAATTTTGTCATCTAAACGCGTTTGAATCGCTTCACGCACTTCATTTACTAATGCTCCCATACGTGGACGCTCTTCTGCTGACAATTTTCCCATGCCGCGTAATACTTCTGTAATTGGGCCTTTTTTTCCTAAATACGCTACGCGTACGTCGTTTAAGCTCTTTAGCTCTTTCGCTTCTTCAATAAGCTCTAACGCTTTTTGCTTTAGCTCTTTTAAACGTGCTTCCATTTTGGAACCCTCCTAATTTTAAAAATAAAAAAACCTCGCTCCCAAAAAGGGACGAGGTAAATTCGCGGTACCACCCTAAATTGACAGAACAAGTCTGCCCACTCATTAGTTATAACGATCAATTCTGACCGGAACGCCTTTACATATACATGGTCCTGGCGTCAACTCCAGAGGTGAATTCACTTCCGTCTACCATAAGAATGCTTTCAGTCTACGGCACTCTCTCCCTATATGGCGATTTTGTAAGTTACTCTTCTCTATCAACGTTTTTCGTTATTTAACTTTTAATATAATGTACTTCAACTTATTATAAGAAGTTTTTTATTTGTTCGCAACCGGGCTTTGCAAATAATACGTTAAAATCCCTGCTGCAACCGCAACATTTAATGATTCTGCCCCGCCGTAAATCGGAATATACAAGTTTTGATCCGTTTTTGCAAGAATTTCTTGGCGTACGCCGTTCCCTTCATTTCCTACAATTAATGCAAAACTGCCAGCCGGCGTTACTTCACCATACGGAACTCCATTTTCAAGAGCTGTTCCATATACAGGAACGTTATTTTCTTTTAACTTGTCTACCCATTCTTCTAAGTTCCCTTTTACAATTGGTAAGTGGAAAATAGAGCCTTGTGTAGAGCGGAGTACTTTACTATTATAAACATCAACACAACCTTCTCCAAGCACAACGGCGTGAATACCAGCTGCATCAGCTGTACGAATAATTGTTCCTAAATTACCTGGGTCTTGCAGGCCATCTAATAAAAGGAATTTCCCATCAGTAAGAGCTACTTCTTTCTCATGCTTCTCACAAACAGCAAATACACCTTGTGTCGTTTCTGTTTCACGAAGTATTTTGACAATCGCCTCAGGTACAATATACATTTCCACATCATTAACTGTCCAATCTTTCGGAAGGTCTGTCTGATCTGAAACGATAAGTTCCGTTACAATTCCTGCCTTCAAAGCTTCCTCGACTAAGTGGAATCCTTCTACAAAAAATAAACCTTTTTTATCGCGTTCTTTTTTCGTTTGCAGCTTTTTCCACTGCTTTACACGCGGATTTTGTACTGAATCAATGTTTTTCATAATATGTATTTCCCTCTCTTCTTGTCTTATCATTATAGCCTATTTTTCATACATATTTACATAAAAAAGAACAAAAACTAACGTCAGTTTCAATTCTGAAGAAGAGGTGAAAGCAATGAGTTTTAATTTACGCGGTGCCGTATTAGCGAATGTATCTGGAAATTCACAAGATCAATTACAAGAAACAATCGTCGATGCAATTCAAAGCGGTGAAGAAAAAATGCTTCCAGGTCTTGGCGTTTTATTTGAAGTCATTTGGAAAAACGCTGATGAAAATGAAAAGCACGAAATGTTAGAAACACTAGAGCAAGGATTAAAAAAATAAGCAATTTGAAAATCACCTTTGCATCAGCTAAGGTGATTTTTTTGCGGAAAATTTTTTTCTTCTCCTAAACATTTCTACTTTACTAACGAACTATGATGGAGTACAATGTTCAAAATACATTTAAACCGATCGATTTTTCTTCATATACACCATAAGATAAAAGGAGTGAATGTTTTATGCACCGTATTACGCTTGAACAAATTTTTAAACACCACATTACACAAAAATACGTAAACCGTTCTGGAATGGTCCACGCGATCGCTGTCGCTTACCATGCGTTTCACCTAGCCAAAAAGCATCACGCCTCAGTCGATGCTGCCACAAAAGCTGGCTTCCTTCATGATATCGGACATCATACGTGGTACACAGGCGGCGAATGGGATTATGACTTATATAAAAAGAATGATATCCATGCAATTAAAGGCGCTGAAAGAGCACATAAATTACTTATTAGATTAGGAGAACATCCAAAACTAGCAAAAGAAATTTCTATTGCAATTCTTCTTCATACAGATTCTTTCTTAGTGGAACAAGAAATTGAAAGAACATCTCTTCAAAATATTATTAAATGGGCAGATGAAGCAGATGAAGAACCGGGCGGAGCGCATCATTATCGAACAATTTCTTATGAAAAAGCACTTAAAGCAATTCAGCAATTAGATCGATTGGTAGAGCGTGAATTGCAAATAGAGCAAGCAAAATTGAATAACAAGACAGAACATAGTTATCAATGAGAAAGAGGCATCACTACAGGGTGATACCTCTTTTATTATTTTGTGGAAAATACACCTTTATATGTAATATTTAAATATTACGCCTGAAAACAAAATGCCTTATAATTAAATATACAAATATAAAGAGGTGATTCTACATATGCAACCCGCTACACAACTTTCTAATGAACAGAAATACTCTATGTCATGGGGACAATTTATTAGCTCCGTTGTATTCGCTTTTTTCGGAACCGGACTTATTACTGTGTTCCTCGCAATGCCCTTAACAATTTATACAGCCGGTCTTACAGATAAAAAACAAATTGCCCTGTATGAATCTATCGTAAATACTGCAAGTATTGTATTACAGCTAGCCGTGTTGTTATTCTTCATTTTTAAATTCGAACCCGCAAAAAAATTACTACTACAATCATTTAACTTTAAAGCACTGAAAGAATGGCGTACATACGTATACTTACTTCTTTTCTTCGCTATAAACATTTTACTCAATTACATCTTGTTAAATTATGTGTTCCAAGACGCAACAAAGCAGCAATCTTCCGCACTAAACTTAGATGTCTTTAAGCAATATGAAATATTATTACTTCTCGGCTTTGCAATACTCACACCAATTTTTGAAGAGCTTATTTTCCGTGGCTTTATACTTCGCTTTTTCTCAGAACGCTTTCCATTTTGGATTGCAGCGATTATAACAAGCTTCTTCTTCGGTATCGCTCATACATACTCACTTGGGGTAATGGTCATTACTTTCTTCATGGGATTATTAATGGCTATTTTATGTAAAAAAACAAAATCCATTATTCCAGCTATGTTATTTCATATTATGAATAATTTGTTGGCATTCTTGAATTAGAAAGAGGTATCCTCACGATACCTCTTTTATTAATTCGTATGATCACTTCTCATCTCTATCAATTTATACATATTTATTAATAATATCCAAAATAAACCTCATGTAGTAAAATATAACTTAATTCATATAAAGGAGTTTACATATGTTCAGTGTTATTTGGATGCTTTTCACGCCACTTCTCTTACTATGCGGGATTGCTGGTGGTATTTTTTTAATAGTAACAGGAATTAAATATCGGAAATTACTCGTTGGTTTAATGGGGCTACTTAGCCTATCCTTTGTCACACTACCTTTTGTTTTTTTAAGTATAGGAATTAATATGGATACAATCTTCCCCATTCCAACTGCTCTTTACTGGGCCCTATTTTCTTTAACTGGATTATTAGCAGGGATAAGTGGATTCCAAGCAAAAATTAAAAGTATACGTAATATGGGATTCATTATTTTTACCATTGGAATATTAGGGGTTATCTTCTGGGTACTCATGTCTGTAGGTGATTGATTCTATATATAACTTTTTTCGAAACCCACAAATCGCAGGTAATACAGAAGTGTTCGGAATATTAACTTGGATGATTTTAGCTCTTACTTTAATGTTATGCCAATTCAGCATTGGTATTTTTTTAATTATTGCTGGTTTCATTAGCATATCGCTTATCGTTGTTCCTATCGTTTGTATAGGTTCTGGAATAGATTTAGAGGAGGTGGTTCCAATTTCGGGAACTTTATATTGGTGCCTGTTCTCTTTAGCTGGACTATTAGCTATTATAAGCGGCAGGCAAATATCGAGTATTTGTTCTATGGGGACGATTTTGTTTATAACAGGGCTGTGCTCCATAACTGGTTATCATCTTTTATATGTTACTGCATAAAAAAGCACAAAAAAGCAGGGAAATTAATTCCCTGCTTTTCTATTTGGTTTATTGCCTGATTGTAAGAAGAACGATAACACCCAAGCGATACCTGCTAGTATCGTTGCGATTAAGAAGGCATCGTTAATACCGTTAATTGCAGATAGCTTTGAAATTTGTCCATATAATAGTTGTGTGCTCATCGCATCTCCTGCTTGAGCCGATCCAGCTAAGGCCGCTAAGCTTTGGCCCATGCCGTGTACTTTATCAACTAAAATTGGGTTGGATGTTGTTAACATATTGCCGTAATCTGCTACGTGAGCAGTTGTTTGTTGCGTCATAAGTGTGATTAAAATCGCTGTTCCGATTGAACCTGCTACTTGTCTTGACGTATTTTGCGTTGCTGTACCGTGAGAAATTAATTTCATCGGCAGTGCGTTCATACCAGCTGTCATAATTGGCATCATAATGAATGACATACCAATTGAACGTATAATATAATCCGTCATAATAACGCTATACGGTGTATCCATCGATAATTTTGTAAATTCATATGTCGCATACGTCGTAATTGCCAATCCAATTATCGCTAATGGACGAATGCCATATTTATCGAATAATTTACCCGCTACTGGTCCCATGATTCCCATAATTAATGATCCTGGAAGAAGTAGTAAACCAGATTCAATTGGCGTAAAGCCACGAATGTTTTGCAGATATACTGGAAGTAATAACATACCTCCAAATAGTGCCATCGTTACGATTGCGTTAATTACTAAAGTAAAAGTAAATACTGGATATTTAAATACTTGTAAATCAAGCATTTTATTGTCCGTTGTTAACTCTCTCCAAATAAATAACGCTAAACCAATTACACCGATAACAAGTGAAATAATGACTTCTGCACTAGTCCAACTATTATTTCCAGCTTCACTAAATCCGTACAATAAGCTTCCTAGTCCAATACTTGAACTAACCACACCGAATATATCTAATTTCGTTTTAGACACTGGCTGAGCTAGTGTAAAGAATTTTAAAGATAGGAACGTAATAATTAAACCGATAATAAACATCGCATAGAACATTACATTCCAGCTATAATTTTCAATCACCCAACCTGTTACAGTTGGTCCGATAGCTGGTGCTAAAATCATTGCTACACCTAGTAACCCCATCGCTGCTCCGCGTTTATGAGGCGGGAATAATGTCATGAAGATATTCATACCAACCGGCATTAAAATACCCGCACCAACTGCTTGAATTACACGGCCTGTCATCATCATTGTAAAGTTTCCTGAAGTAGCACAAATGATAGATCCTACCGTAAAGAATAACATTGCGGCTACGAATAATTTACGATACGTAAATCGTGAAACTAAAAAGGCACTAATCGGTACTAAAATACCATTTACAAGCATGAAGCCTGTAATTAACCATTGTGCTGTTGAAGTTGATACGTTAAATTCATTCATTAACGGAGGTAATGCAACGTTAATGATTGTTTGGTTTAAAATAGAAACGAACATGCCGAGAATTAATACAGCTACAACTGCTTTTACATTCACATTCTCTACAGGCGTAGACATTTGTTTTTTCGGCACTTCTTTTTCTTGTTTTACTTCTTCTTGCTTTCCTTCTTCTTGCTTTCCTGTTTCTAACTCAACTACATTAGAAATTTCCGATTCTTGCTTTCGTTCAATTTCTTTCTCTTCTGTTTCAACTTTACTTACTTCTATTTTACTTACGGTTGGGACTTGTTCTTCTCCCATTTTCGTTTTTTTCTTTCGTAAAAGACGATTTACAAGGAAGAAGACGATTATACAAAATAGTGCATATCCTGCAATTACAATTGAGGACATCTCATCTCCCCCTTACTTATGAATACGAACTGTCACATTCATGCCAGGAACAATATTTACTGATTTGCTATGGTCTAAAGAAATTTTAACTGGTACTACTTGTGTTACTTTCGTATAGTTCGCTGTTGCGTTGCTTGATGGCAACATAGAGAATGTATTCGCTGTTGTTAAGCCAACTTGTTCTACTTTTCCTGTTAACGTTGTATCTGGGTATGCATCTACATACACATCTACATCTTGACCTTTTTGAACATCATCAACATCTGTTTCTTCAATGTTTGCTGTTACCCATAAATTGTTCATATCGAATGCGTAAGCAATCGGGCTACCAGCTCCAACGAAAGCATTTGTTGTTGCGTTTGATTGTACAACCGTTGCATTTTGTGGAATTGTTACATCTACTGTTTGTTCTCCATTAGCTGCCGCTACAGTAACAGTACCTAGTTTATCGTTCTCATTATAATTTTTTCCTACTTCAGCTTTCCAGTCAGTTAGTTTACCTGCCACTGGTGAAGCAACCGGAATTACCTTTCCATCAATCTTTGCATTGTCTGTTTTTAAGTAATTTTCCGTTTGGTTGTAATAGTAATAACCGCCAATACCGCCGCCAACTAGTACAATTAATGTGATAATGTTGATAATTACCATTCTTCGAAACTGATTCATTGCATTCCTCTCCTTATATCGCATATAATTTTTTTCTAAACTATTTATGTCCTTATTGTTTAGATTGTTTAATTGTTAATTATATTAACCTTTTAACAAAAAAATCACACCATCTGCAGCATAAATCGAAATTTATCTACCTGCGAGCGGTGCTGATTTCTGAAGGACTATCGTTTATAATTATAAATAATTATTTTGAATCTACAACCGACAATTTACGTATGAAATGTCGCTTAAACAACAATATAATACCAATATGTTGTTTAAGTATAGAAAATTAAACGAGGAGAAGAAAAATGTCTATTAAAAATACAAATGATCCACGTGTAAAGCGAACGAGACAACTCATTCAGGATGCTTTTGTCGCTTTAGTAGGCGAAAAAGGCTTTGAAAATGTAACTGTTCAACATATTGCAGAACGCGCTCCTGTAAATCGCGCTACATTTTATAGCCATTACCATGATAAATATGACCTATTAGACAAAAGTATTGAAGAAATGTTAGAGAAGCTAGCAGAAGTAATTAAACCGAAAAATAGAAATAAAGAAGATTTTCAACTTACATTCGATTCACCTCACCCTACATTTTTGGCTTTATTCGAACATATCGCAGAGAATGTAAACTTTTATAACGTTATGCTTGGGGATAAAGCTGCCGGAAACTACTCTTATAAAATGATGAAAACAATACAAGTGCATTTAACATTAAGCTTGTCTATTTCACAACCAGATGATGAAGATCTTATGGTTCCTCGTGATATTTTGATTAGTTATGTGACAGGGGCTCACATCGGAATGATTATGTCATGGTTAAAAAGAGGAATGATATATACTCCGCATTTTATGGCGATGCAATTAACTCGTTTAATTATTTTAGGCGCTCATACTGCAGCAGGATTAGAACGGCCTTTTTAAAACATAAAAAAGCGAAGGAGAATCTCCTTCGCTTTTTCTATTAATTAAATGTAATGTTATGTACAGCCTCTTTATCAAGACGTTTAATAACTTCTACAATTAACTTCACTGCATTTTCATAATCATCACGGTGTAACATTGCCGCATGAGAATGGATATAGCGCGTTGCAATTGTAATTGCCATAGAAGGAATACCATTTATAGCAATGTGAATCGCACCCGCATCCGTTCCTCCGCCCGCTACCGAATCATATTGATACGGGATTTGTAATTCATCAGCAACATCAACTACGAAATCACGTAAACCTGTATGTCCAATAACAGAAGCATCATATAAAATGATTTGTGGTCCATCGCCCATTTTACTTTGCGCTTCTTTTGACGTTACACCCGGTGTATCTCCAGCGATACCAACATCTACTGCGAACGCGATATCTGGTTTAATATAATTCGCAGATGTTTTTGCGCCACGAAGACCGACTTCTTCTTGTACAGTTCCAACGCCGTATACAACGTTTGGATGCTTTTCATCTTTTAATTGTTTTAATACGTCAATTGCAATTGCACAACCGATTCGGTTATCCCATGCTTTTGCAAGTAACATTTTTTCATTCTTCATCACTTGGAATTCAAAGTAAGGTACAACTTGATCTCCTGGTCGTACGCCCCACTCCATCGCTTCTTCTTGGCTAGAAGCACCGATATCGATGAACATGTCTTTAATTTCAACTGGCTTTTTACGAGCTTCTGGAGGTAAGATGTGCGGTGGTTTTGAACCAATTACACCTGTTACATCTCCTTTACGCGTTACAATCGTCACGCGTTGCGCAAGCATAACTTGTGACCACCAGCCACCAACCGTTTGGAAGCGAAGGAAACCTTTGTCATCGATTTGTGTAATCATAAATCCAACTTCATCTAAATGACCTGCAACCATAATTTTCGGGCCGTTTTCTTCCCCTACTTTTTTCGCAACTAAACTCCCTAAATTATCAGTAGAAAGTTCGTCCGCAAACGGCTCGATATATTTCTTCATTACTTCACGTGGTTCACGTTCGTTACCAGCAATACCACGTGCATCCGTTAATTCTTTTAGCATTGTCAATGTCGCGTCTAATTTTGTCATTGCCAACACCCTCCTTTTTCTTCAGTCAATTCATTATACAATAATTAAATTGAAATATTCAAAAATTAAATTAGTATCCTTGTGTTTGACGCTGATGATTTACTTCATTTTTATCTAAATATGCTTTTTCAATCTCTTCTTGCTCAAATTCAAGTGCTTGTCCGAGTCGAAGGTAGCTCGTAAATAATTCAATATAGTTTGTAATAGATGGTTGATCTGTAAAACGAATTACTTTCGCATATGTGTCTAAGAAAATTTCCACTTGTGTTTTATTCGTTTGTGCACATTTATAGAATAGGAAGTTTTTATCAATACCTAAATCAATGCCGATTGATAAAATAAAATGCAAACCATCTACGTATTCTTCTAATATTACTTCACGTTCCGAAGCTGGTTTGTTGCTCCAATATTTAAAACAACGTGTTTCATTTGCAAGTTCTCCAATTTCTACAAGAAGAGCTAACATTTTTTCTTTTAACAATTTTTTCGGTTGTAAGTCATGTTCTTTTGCAATACGGTCATCTAATTCTTTTTGTAATTTAAATAGTTGTAGTAAGTCCATTCTATTGTCCTCCTCCAACATCGCATTTTACGCAACAATGTTGTTTCATCTCAAAGTTCATTATTATGTTTCAGTTCTTATGAATAAGTCAGCTATCTACCTCTTTATAAAATAGCTTGTCCTTAATTTACAAATACGTTTCAGTCATCACTCTTAAATTGTTCATCTGATGAAAGTTCCATATCATCTTTCCATTATAGCAGTGTCGTTTCGGCTAGGAAAGATACTCTTCTTTCCAAACGAGCAGAATTGAAAAAAGCCAGGAGTATTCTCCTGACTTCATATGTATATTCTTCTATACTGCTATAACTTTTATATTGATTTTGTCATATTGATAACGACATAGCCGTTAATCTTTAGAATTTCTTTCACTTCTAACTTCTATTTGAATACAAATAAAAAAACCTTAGAAGAAAATTCTTCTAAGGTTTCAACTAATTAATTAGTTAATGTTGTTTTTTGCAACTGTTGCTAATTCAGCGAAAGCTTTTTCGTCATGAACAGCTAAGTCAGCAAGCATCTTGCGGTTAACTTCGATGCCAGCATTTTTAAGACCGTGCATTAAGCGGCTGTAAGAAAGACCATTCATACGAGCTGCTGCGTTGATACGTGTAATCCATAATTTACGGAAGTCACGTTTCTTTTGACGGCGGTCACGGAATGCATACATTAGAGATTTCATAACCTGTTGGTTAGCAACCTTGAATAATGTATTTTTTGAACCGTAGTAACCTTTTGCTAATTTAATTACTTTTTTACGACGTTGACGAGTAACTGTACCACCTTTTACTCTTGGCATAATATTACCTCCTAATTGTTCTATATATCAGCCGAACTTATTTTAAGTTGTCAAGCATTTGACGAATGCGTTTGAAGTCACCAGCGCTTACTACACCAGCTTTACGTAGTTTACGTTTAGCTTTTGTAGATTTGTTAGCGAATAAATGGCTTGTGTAAGCGTGAGAACGTTTCAGTTTACCTGATCCAGTCTTTTTGAAACGCTTTGCAGCGCCGCGATGAGTTTTTTGTTTAGGCATAGGTATTTCCTCCTCTATCTATTACTTATCGTTTTTCGGTGCTAAAACTAAGAACATACTGCGTCCTTCCATTTTAGGCTTAGATTCAACTGTACTAACTTCAGCACAAGCTTCTGAGAAGCGATCTAAAACACGTTGACCGATTTCTTTATGAGTAATGGCACGTCCTTTAAAGCGAATTGACGCTTTAACCTTGTCGCCTTTCTCTAAAAACTTGATAGCATTACGAAGTTTTGTGTTAAAGTCGTGTTCATCAATTGTTGGACTTAAACGAACTTCTTTCATGCTAATTACTTTTTGATTTTTGCGCTGCTCTTTTTCTTTCTTCTGTTGCTCAAAGCGGAATTTACCGTAGTCCATAATGCGGCATACTGGCGGTTTCGCATTTGGAGCAACTAATACTAAATCAAGATTAAGATTTGCAGCTAAGTCTAAAGCGTCATTACGAGACTTGATTCCAAGTTGATCGCCATTTGCGCCAACTAAACGTACTTCACGTGCACGAATTTGCTCGTTAATCATCATATCCTTGCTAATAGTAAGCCACCTCCAAGGTTTTCTCAGAACATATTTTGTAGTCATAGAACCCGAACAAAAAAAGTGCGGGCATACGACACCCACACTTGTAAAATCTTAAGTAAGAAATACATTTACCTGTTAACTGCGAATGCGTCCATCAGGTGAGAAGCGGGTGCTTCTACTTGTTCCACAAAACAATATTCTATTATCCTTGATGAGTTTATCATAGGACATGACGTCTGTCAAGAAGACGCGATGTGTTTTACTAACAACAAGAAACATTGTAACAAACAACTAACATACTTGCAATACTTTTTTATGATAAGTGTTACATGGTTATTTTTTCTAATTTTTCTCAAGTATATTACATAAAAAAGCCGCGGTATACCGCGGCTTTTTCTTATCGTTTTCCTTCTACTTTAATCATGTCAACAAAAGCATCTAATGCGATTGTTTCTGATTTTTGTTCACCATATTTACGTACGTTTACGCCGTTTTCAGTTACTTCATTGTCACCTACTACAAGCATGTACGGAATTTTTTGCATTTGTGCTTCACGGATTTTGTAACCGATCTTCTCTTCACGAGTGTCTAATTCAACACGGATACCAGCACGACGCAATTCGTCTTGTACTTTCTTCGCATAGTCTAAATGTACTTGCGGAGAAACTGGAATTACTTGTACTTGAACTGGAGCTAACCATGTTGGGAATGCACCTTTGTATTCTTCAATTAAGAAGGCTACAAAACGTTCCATAGTTGATACAACACCACGGTGAATTACAACTGGACGATGTTGTTTACCGTCTTCACCAACGTATGATAATTCAAAGCGTTCTGGAAGTAAGAAGTCTAATTGTACAGTTGAAAGTGTTTCGTCTTTTCCAAGAGCAGTACGAACTTGAACATCAAGTTTTGGACCGTAGAATGCCGCTTCACCTTCAGCTTCATAGTAATCAAGACCCATTTCATCCATAGCTTCTTTTAACATACCTTGTGCTTTTTCCCACATCTCATCATCCGCATAATACTTTTTAGTATCTGCTGGGTCGCGGTAAGATAGACGGAATGAGTAGTTCTCTAAACCGAAATCTTTGTACACTTCTAGAGTTAAGTTTACAACACGTTTTAACTCTTCTTTAATTTGATCTGGACGAACGAAAATGTGCGCATCGTTTAAAGTCATTCCGCGTACACGTTGCAATCCAGATAACGCACCTGACATTTCATAACGGTGCATTGTTCCAAGTTCTGCAATACGGATTGGTAATTCACGGTAGCTGTGAATATCATTTTTATAAACCATCATATGATGAGGACAGTTCATTGGACGAAGAACTAATTCTTCGTTATCCATTTCCATTGATGGGAACATGCCATCACGGTAGTGGTTCCAGTGACCAGAAGTTTCATAAAGCTCTCTGCTTCCTAGTACTGGAGTATATACGTGATCATAGCCTAAGCTTGCTTCTTTATCAACGATGTAACGCTCGATAATGCGGCGGATTGTTGCACCTTTTGGTAACCAAAGTGGTAAACCTTGTCCTACTTTTTGGCTATTAGTAAATAGTTTTAATTCTTTACCTAATTTACGGTGATCGCGCTCTTTCGCTTCTTCAAGCATACGTAAGTGCTCATCTAATTCTGCTTTCTTAACGAATGCAGTACCGTAAATACGTTGTAGCATTTTATTATTGCTATCGCCGCGCCAGTAAGCACCTGCAACGCTTAATAATTTAAACACTTTAATTTTTCCTGTAGATGGAAGGTGAACACCACGACAAAGGTCGAAGAATTCGCCTTGCTCATAGATTGAAATAACTGCATCTTCTGGAAGATCGTTAATTAAATCTAATTTTAACTCATCGCCGATTTCTTCAAAGCGACGAATTGCTTCTGCACGTGGTACTTCATGACGAACGATTTCTAAGTTCTCGTTCACGATTTTTTGCATTTCTTTTTCGATTTTCTTGAAGTCTTCAACTGTAATTGCTTCTTCCATATCAATATCGTAGTAGAAGCCATTTTCAATTACTGGACCAATGCCAAGCTCAACCTTAACATCTTTATATAAACGTTTTAACGCTTGTGCTAAAAGGTGGGCTGTTGAATGGCGTAAAATATATAGGCCATCTTCAGAATCTAATGTAATGATAGAAACTGCACCATCTTCTTCGATTGGTGTAACAAGATCGATCATCTCATCATTTAATTTTCCAGCTACAGCTTTTTTCTTTAAGCCTGGGCTAATAGAAGCTGCGATTTCTTCAGTTGTTACGCCTTTTGGAAACTCCTTCACAGCTCCATCAGGGAAAGTAATTTTAACTACATCTGCCATCACTGGTCACTCCTCTTTTTCTCAAAATAAAAAACACTCATCCCGTAAAAAGGGACGAGTGTTGAATTCGTGGTTCCACCCTTGTTCCAATTAACATAATTGTTAATTGCTCAAGTTCAACATAACGGTGTTGTCCGTTAGCAATTACTAGAAAAACCGTTCACTGCTAAAGTTTAGAGGTGGTAAGTAATAATCCCGTACTAGGAAGCTCACACCCTAAGGCTTCCCTCTCTGAAAATCGTAGAAAACTACTCATGTCCTCATCATGACATTTCAATATATTTCATTTATGTAGGTAATTATATGCTCAAAAACTTAGAAAATCAAGGGCGTTACCTTTATTTTTTAAATTTTTCACATTGCGCTCAAAATCATGTAATCCATGTAATTGGACCCGTTCTTGGAACACATTTCGCAAAGTAATAATCATATTATGATCTTGTTCTTTCGTATATAAATAAATCTTTTTGGGCGAAATAGAAAGAAGCGGCGCAATTACTTTCGTATCAATATATACATCATTTTGCTTTAACAATTCCTCATCTATATATTGGACCAACTTCTCCTGTTTTAAACGTCTACCTTTATCATCATAAAAGATAAAGCTTTCATCAAAAATAAGATGCACACAAGACAAACGTGATTTACGGCTGCTTACTTGTTGCCGAAGCGTCTCAATGAACATTTGGTATTCTTGCTCCATCTTATATTCATCAATTGCCACTTCCGCAAGTTTAGCCACCATTTCCCTATATGTACGAAGACGAAAACGGATATATGATGAAAACGAGAATGAGAGCGGATCACAAAGCCAATTGTTTAAAGAAGACTTAATATATGACTCAAATGCGTTACGCGTTAAATCCTGAGCTACACCTTTTCTTCTTCCCTTTAAAATCTCATGTGCCATGTGCAATATTTGATGACACTCTTCTTGTTCTTCATAAAAAAACTTTTCTTTTAAAATCGTATAAATCCACTCATTTTGTTTCACATTCACAATGAAATACACCATTACTGGCAATAAGATCTTTTCAATATAATTCGATTCACGTACTGGTATGTGAATCACCACTTTTTGTTCCTGTAAATACACACTCGTTTCCTTATATAATACTTCCGCTCTTTTCAGCAATTGTCTATATACGTGCATAGCATCATTTTTTTCTTCGAAGCAAATTTCAATCACTTTTGTCCCCCCTTTTATCCCCGCTCTAAAGGACTGTATCTATACGTTACAAATCCTATAAGAGTCCGTCCCGCGTGAAGTTCACTCTTAGTAGAATCACATTTCCTATTGTTAGAAAATCCACTCAATATGGCTTGCTAATTTTATATATATTAAGGGAGGGAGAAAAAAATGATACAAGCTACTATGAATTTTTATTGTATACTTTACTTATCAATAAAATTATGCATCTGAATGATTGAATATAAATTCGTAAAAGTCGAATTACATTGGGGGCACTCGCTCAAAACCAGCTGAAGACTACCAAGAAATTATTCAAGAACATGCTAGAGATGGCTGGAGGTTCGTACAGATTGTTGCCCCTACGATTGGCAGTTCTGGACAACCTGAATATTTCGACCTCATATTTGAAAAGAAAATATCACTATAATACAAAAGAGCAAGCTTCTCAGCTTGCTCTTTTACTTATGACGACGGTTTTTCCCACCAATTGGAATTGGTTTCGCTAAATATTTAATTCGCTCCATAATACGTGCTGCCTTCATTTCTTCAGCCTCACCACGCTGCGTATACGTTAAATGGTGTTCCAGTTGTTTAAAATCAAAATTAGACGTAAAGAACGTCGGTAAGTTTTCTAACATACGGAATTGCAAGATTGCACCAAGCACATCGTCACGCACAAAGCTTGACATCGCTTCTGCCCCGATATCGTCTAACATTAAAACTTGTACGCGTTTAACCGCATCAATCTTTTCACCAATCGAATTATCTTGAATTGAACTTTTAATTTCACGTAAAAATTCCGGGAAGTATACGAGCATCGAACTTATTTTCTTTCGAGCAAGCTCGTTCGCTATTGCTCCTAAAAGGTACGTTTTTCCTACACCAAATTTACCGTACAAATATAAACCTTGTGCTTTTTTACCTGGTTCATATGTACTTAAAAATTCATTC
Organism: Bacillus cereus group sp. BfR-BA-01347; assembly: GCF_022663835.1. Taxonomy (NCBI): domain Bacteria; kingdom Bacillati; phylum Bacillota; class Bacilli; order Caryophanales; family Bacillaceae; genus Bacillus; species Bacillus cereus group sp. BfR-BA-01347. Next base: position 446,083 of record NZ_JAKUGG010000002.1, read on the forward strand.
GCTGCACCAATCGCATCGATACGTGCATTTAAATCAGAAGGGTCTAAGTTTTCCATAGTTGCCTGTAAAATATCCGTTGGCATATATACACTTTGAACGAGTTTTTCATATTTCTTTCTCTCGTCATGCGCTACTTTTCTAACGCAGCGATCGTATTGAATATCAATCATCTTCCCTTGAATAACAAGCTTTGGCTCGTAACCTTGCAGCATATTTTTACATGAACCTAAATCCGGACAATCCACGCAACCTACACTTTGTCCAATATATTCATATAACTTCACAAGACTGCGCTCAATCATAGAAGTCGTTACTTCACCCTTATGTTCGTCTATAAATTCTTTCACACGCGGATGCGCCATTACTTCTGCCTTTAATACTTCATATCTATTTTTAAAGTTTTCATTTTCCATTAATTTTGCAAATGAATTTTGAATATGCTCCATTTTCTCACCTCAAAGAGCGTTCATTCTCTTCTATTAATCACGCTTATATTTTTTTAACACTTCTTCTAGTCGTTTTCGTTCATCTTCTAGCGTACTTGCATCTTTTTCTACACTTACATCTTTCTTCACTGTTTCTTTCTCTTGTTCTTTCGGCTCTTCTTCCTTAAGCCAATCTGGTACCATTTCTTTCCGCACCGTTTTCTTCACCGTACGGCCTTTTTTCTTCGTCTCAGCCCACTCTTGATATTGACGGTTCTCTTCTTTCGCTAACGCCATCGCTTCCGCTACTGTCCCGACCTTTTTACGTGCCCAATGCCCAGCAATCTTCTCGACATACGTTTTCGCAAGTTTCATATCTGAGCGTAGCATAACGTAATAAATAAGTACATTCACAACTCCTGGTGTCAATTTTTGATTAATCATGACATCTTCAACGATCTGCAAATCCGCTTTCGTTGCCTCTGCACCACCAGAAATCTCTTTCAATAGTTGTTTTGGCGAGATTTCCTCTAGCTGCTTTATTAGCATCTCCTCTTGCGATGAAGGCTCTTTCTCTTTCATCGTACGTGCAGCATGAGGCTGTACTCTTTCACTTAATACCGGTAATGCTTGACCATTTTCAAATTGATACCAATCGCGCGCTCCTTTTCTAAGCCTTTCCATATCAATTGTTTGCATCTCTGTCACTGCACCAAGAACGATATTTTGCATCGATAACACATCTACACCATACACGTAAGCAAGTGTTATAACGCAGTCTCTCACTTGATCTGTAATCGCCTTTTTAGGAACAAGAGCGGACAATCCATCTACAAATAAAGAGAAATCAAAGAAATCATTCCAAACTTTCGGAGCGTCTCCCTTCTCGTTACTTGGCATAGTTGTCGTTTTTGGAATACGAAGGTCTTCTTGCGCATGCTCAAGCTGTCCTGGATTAAACGAACCAAACACATCATTGAAAGAACGCGTAACATTTTCATAAGAAGCAAAATCAAATTCTTCTTCTAAGAAATATTGCTTTACTTGATTATATTTTGTCCGGCTCAATCGATTATATAAAAAGATACTTAAAACAATATCATCAAAAAACTGCTTCGGAGATAAAGGTGGTTGCAACTCATATATGAACATTCGAATATCTTTTTCTTTCTTAATATAAACCTTCAATAGCCCAATTGCCTCTAACTTTACTCGTTCCTCATATATTTCAGGAAGTTGCATTTGCATAGTCACCATAAGGGAATGATGCGTATTCTCTTTTCCAAATACACGATCTTGCTCTAGCTCTCCCCATAGTGTCATGTATAAGCTAAAAGCTCTACTACCTATTAACGGCTGATACAACATCGTTAACACTTTTCGGTCGTAATTGTGCAGTAGCCCTTTCGCACTTACTTTATAACGATCAATCGGCAATAGCTCCATCCATGACTGTTTTTCCATTCTTGCTTTTCCTTTCTCTCATCCAATCTATCCTCTACTTCATTCGTTCTATCTTCATTATATAAATTCTTAGTGAAAAAGAGCTATTAGCTTGCGCTTCTAGCTCTCTTATCCTATTACTTACGGTATGTAAAGAGAATAAAATACAACTTCTACTCTCTTTCTTTTTGCAGTATATCTTTTAATTCTTCAATAAATACATTTAAATCTTTAAATTGACGATATACAGAAGCAAAACGTACGTAAGCAACATCATCAATATCGCGCAGTTCTTCCATAACAATTTCACCAATCATATCACTTTTCACTTCTGATATACCTAAATTACGCAGTTCACGTTCCACGCTTTGTGTTACTTCTTCTAATTGTCTTAAAGATACTGGTCTTTTTTCACACGCTTTAATTAAACCGCGTAAAATCTTTTCTTTATTAAACTCTTCTCGTGTGCCTTCTTTTTTTACAACGATAAGAGGTGACTCTTCTACCCTTTCAAAGGTCGTAAAGCGACTTAAGCAGCTTTCACACTCTCTCCTTCTTCGAATAGAGCGCCCCTCGTCTACCGGACGCGAATCTAACACTCTTGTACCATTATGAGAACAGGATGGACAACGCAATTCATTCACTCCTTTACACTATACTCTTTATTTTTCTCTACTCACTTCACCTAAAATATATATACAATATTATATAACTCATTCTAACTCTCTTACCACTTTAAGTTTCAGCGCATCATTTTATCATCTCATCCTTAAAAATAAGATGGTATATAGAGAGCACTACCTCATTTGCAAGAGTCCAATTTATTCAACTAACGATTACGTTATATTTTTCCTTTTTTATAAACTAAAAAAGAGGTGCATTATACACCTCTTTACATTTTAAATCAATTATGTTCTTTTTTAAAGAGCTTTTGTTTCTCTCTGCTTAATTTCGAAGCTACCAGTGCCTCGAGGAAGCTCGATGCTCTCACGCGTTTTCGCGTTTAAACCTTCTGCAATATATTCTGCAGCAACATTTGGATCAATACGATCCCCACAAGTATAAACATCAATACTCGCGTAACCGTGCTCCGGAAAGCTATGAATTGTTAAATGTGATTCTGAGATAATTACTACTCCACTTACACCTTGTGGTGCAAATTTATGGAAAGCAACCTCACGCACTTCAGCACCAGCTCTTAGTGCTGCATCCACAAATAATTGTTCAATATACGGCATGTCATTAAGCTTGTCGAAATCGCAATCCCAAAGTTCAGCGATCACGTGACGACCCATCGTATCCATAGTATCCATTCTACAGTTCCCCCTTGTAAATTTATTCTAACTGTTCGAATTGAAAACTAATTTGCAATTTGGCTTGCTCCACTACCACGGGGGAAAGTTAGTCCAGAGAGGTCCTAACCCTTTAAGTAGTGACTACGTACCTCAGCTCTTAAGTTTACGAGTGTTAGTATACTTTGTTTATTTTCATTTTGCAACAACAGTTTTTTCGATTTTCTGTCATATTTTCCTCTTTACTTTTCCCTAAAAAAAATAAACGATTCACAAATGCAGTAATCACAACGTTTCGTGGTATGTCCACTTTTTAAAATATACTCATATAATTTTTTTCCTTTTCAGAAAAAAATAAAAAAAGAGGGCAAATATTGCCTTGCCCTCTCCTCCCTTATTCACTTAAATGTGTTGCACATTTTCTTGTTTCGCTAACTCTTCAACAACTAACGTTACAAGATCTACAACACGACGAGAGTAGCCCCACTCGTTATCATACCAAGCAAGTACTTTCACTTTACGATCACCCATTACCATTGTAGATAAACCATCGATAATAGCTGAATGCGTATTTGTATTAAAGTCGATAGATACTAAAGGCTCTTCGCTGAATTCTACAATACCTTTTAAAGCACCGTTTGCAACAGTTTTGAATGCATCGTTAATAGCTTCAACTGTCACATCGCGTTTTACATCTACTACTAAGTCAACAAGAGACACGTTTGGTGTTGGTACACGAAGTGCCATACCATGAAGTTTTCCGTTTAAATGCGGAAGAACTTTTGCTAGCGCTTTCGCAGCACCTGTCGTTGTCGGAATGATTGATTGTCCGCAAGCACGTGCTCTTCTTAAATCTTTATGTGGGTTATCAATATTTTTTTGGTCATTTGTATAAGCGTGAACTGTCGTCATTAAACCGTTTTCAATTCCAAACTGCTCATCTAACACCTTCACAACAGGCGCTAAACAGTTTGTTGTACAAGATGCATTTGAAATAACAGTATGTTTTGTAATATCTAATTGGTCTTCGTTCACACCAACTACAATTGTTACATCTTCATTTTTACCAGGCGCCGTTAAAATAACTTTTTTCGCTCCAGCTTCAACGTGAAGAATTGCTTTTTCTTTTGAATTAAATTTACCAGTTGCTTCAATTACAACTTCAACACCTAAATCTGTCCAAGGCAATTCCTTTGGATCGCGGTTGTTTAAAAGGCGAATCATTTTTCCATCAACTAATAAGTGATCTTCAAATGCTTCTACTGTTCCGTCAAACTTGCCATGAACTGTATCATATTTAATTAAGTGTGCTAACGTTTCAGATGGATAGCTTGCATTGATTGCTACAATTTCGAATGCGCTTTCTTTTATTGCTTGACGAAATACCATTCTCCCAATACGTCCAAATCCATTAATTGCCACACGAGTCATAATATGTTATCCCCCTTGAATGCGTTATACTATTTATCTCCAATCCCAATAATAGTATAACACAAAAAGGAGATATGTCACTAAGCATTTTCATTAATTTCACAATTTTTTAGTCAATAATGTTCCACTTCTTTAAAATTACCTGCAATTGTGTTTTCGTTCCCATAATTGTGCCATCATTATTTATCACTTCATCTGCATTTTTCACTTTTTCTTCTAACGGCATTTGAGATTGAATACGAACTGTTGCTTCTTCTTCTGAAAAGTTATTTCGTTTCATTAAACGCTCTAATTGCGTATGCGGCTTAACCGCTACAACTAAAATGCGGTCAACGAGACTTGTTAATTTACTTTCAAATAAGAGAGGAATATCTAACACAACCGCTTGCATACCTTCTTCTATGTACATTTCCTTTTTCCTATTCATTTCCTCACGCACTGCAGGATGAACAATTTTATTTAACTGCAATCGTTTTTCTTCATTATAGAAAACGACATTTCCTATTTTTGGACGATTTAGTTCTCCATCTTCTTGTAAAACTTCCGTTCCAAATACTTCTACTATTTTGTTATATGCTGGTTTTCCTCGCTCTACAACTTCTCGTGCAATAATATCTGCATCAATAACTGGTATACTGAGCTCGCGAAACATTTGAGATACTGTACTTTTTCCGCTTGCAATGCCTCCTGTTAATCCAATTACTACTGTCATCATAATCCTCCTCATAATAAAAGGCGCGAAACTAATGTTCCACGCCCATACTTACATTTTCCAAATTCCAATAATAATGAGTAATACTCCAGGCAGGAATGTAAATTTTTGTAACCACTTCATATTCGATAAAACCGTTCCAAGTTTCATTCCAATAAATAAAAACAAAGAACTCATAACTGCAACTAATATCGCCATCATAGCGGGTGCATACCCTAATAAAGATGCACCAATTCCGGCACCAAATGAGTCTACAGAAAGAGCGATACCAAGAAGCAATGCTTCTCCTGCAGAAATGGTGCCTGATTTATCAAAATCTGCTACAGTCGGTTTCCGTAAAATTTGAATCACTAGCCCTAGCGAGGCAATCTCTAATTTCCAGACCTTCTCCTCTTGCTTCGGTTCTTCTTTTTTCTCACTTCGAAAAAATTGATATAATACCCAAATCCCTATTCCAATAAGAACAAGCCCACCGATACGCGTTGCGATAACAGGTGAAAATACTTTCGCGATCATATGTCCAATTCCCATTGAAACAAGCATAACAGCCGCTGAACACATTCCGATAATTATTATTGATCTTAGTGGTATTCTTACGCTTCTTAAACCATATGTTAGCCCTACACTACAGCTGTCTAAGCTTAATGTAAAAGCTAATAAAATAAGAGATAAATAAAGGTACATCGGTAAGCTCCTCCCTTATACATAGCTCTGCTGTATGTATATGACAAATGCCTATCCGATGTTATCTCTTTTCTATATTCTAGGCTGACAAATCGGGCAGTAATGCGTTCCTCGCCCGCCAACAACTGTTTTTTCTAATATCGTGCCACAAGTTACGCACGGCTCTCCTTTTTTCCCATATACATTTAGGAGTTCTTGGAACGAACCAATTTGCCCTTGTGAGTTGATATACGTCCGAATTGTACTTCCGCCACGCTTTACTGCTTCACCTAGCGTGGTAACTGTAGCCTCATAAATTCGCTCAATTTCTTCTACTGTTAAAGACGAAGCTTCTCGTTCCGGATGAATTTGAGAACGGAATAAAACTTCATCTACATATATGTTTCCAAGCCCTACTAAAAGACGCTGGTCCAGTAGCACAACTTTTATTTTACGATTTGTCTTTTGCAATCTTTCTTGCAAATACTGCGGTGTCATTTCAGCATCAAATGGCTCCGGACCTAAGTCAGCAAGAGGCATTTGGTTCATTTCTTCACCTTTCTTAAAGAGATGCATCGTACCAAACTTTCTCACATCTTTATAATGTAATTCCGTTCCATCTGTAAATAAGAAACGGACGTGCGTATGTTTATCAATTGGCTCATCCTCTTGATGTAGTAAAAACTTACCTTCCATACGCAAATGTGAAACAATGACATAATTCGTTACATATAAAAGCAAAAACTTTCCTCTTCGCTTTATATTTTCAATCTTCTCGCCTTTTAGCGTTTCTTTAAAGATTTCTGCATCATCCGGTCTTTTCACTATTTTTGGATAAGTAACAATAACATCTTCAATCGTTTTTCCTGTTACAAGATTTTCAAGTGTCCGTCTGACGTTTTCAACCTCTGGTAATTCAGGCATTTCATCACTTCCTTATTTTGCGTCGTACCAAGTTGGACCGTAAGAATAATCAACTTTCAGCGGAACTGCAAGTTCAATTGCATGTTCCATTACTTCAGGTACAAGCTGCTCTAATTTTTGAATCTCTTCTTTTGGTGCTTCAAATATTAATTCATCGTGTACTTGCAGAAGAAGACGCGCTTGTAATCCTTCTTCTTCTAAACGATCTGCCATAATAATCATCGCTTTTTTAATAATATCTGCTGCAGTACCTTGAATTGGTGTATTCATCGCTGTACGTTCAGCGAAGCTACGCAAGTTGAAATTACGACTCGTAATTTCTGGAATATAACGGCGACGATTTAATAATGTAGCCACATATCCTTTTTGTTTCGCATCTTTTACGATGTCCTCCATGTATTCTTGTACACCAGGGAAACTTTCTAAATACTTTTCAATAAATTCCGCTGCTGCTTTTCTTGTAATTCCTAAGTTTTGCGAAAGACCATAATCACTAATACCATACACAATTCCGAAGTTAACAGCTTTCGCTTGTCGTCTCATATTTGAAGTTACTTCATCTTTTTCAACGCCAAATACATCCATAGCTGTTTTCGTATGAATATCCATGTCATGTTGGAACGCTTCAACTAGCCCTTTATCATTTGCAATATGAGCTAATACACGCAGTTCGATTTGTGAATAATCAGCTGCATACATAATCCATCCTTCTTCTGATGGAACAAATGCCTGACGAATCTTTCTTCCTTCTTCTAATCGAATCGGGATATTTTGCAAGTTCGGATCCGTTGAACTTAATCGACCTGTTTGCGTTAACACTTGATTAAAGCGCGTATGAATTTTAGATGAATCTTCATGTACAACTTTCAGTAAACCTTCAATGTAAGTTGAATTTAGCTTCCCTAATTGACGATAATGTAAAATATTTGGAATAATTTCATGGTGATTCATAAGCTTATCTAGTACATCAGCTGACGTAGAATAGCCTGTTTTCGTCTTTTTAATAACCGGTAAGTTTAAGTTCTCAAACAAAATAACACCAAGCTGTTTCGGTGAATTAATATTAAATTCTGTTCCCGCAAGCTTATAAATTTCCTGTTCCATTTCCTTTAATCTACCCGCAAGTTCTTCCCCCATATTACGAAGACGATCTGTATCAACTTTTACACCCTTTACTTCCATATCAGCTAATACACGTGCAAGCGGCAATTCTAACTCTGTAAACAGTTCATATTGCTCATTCTTCTTTAACTCTTCCACAAATGTTTGCTTTATATCATATAATACATGCACTTTACGAGCCACATGCTCCGCTACTACCTCTAACTCTGGAACAGCACGCTTCGCACCTTTTCCGTAAACTTCTTCATCTGATTTCACAGCATGCGTTTCTTTCATTTTCGCTACAGTACGGAAATCTTTATCTGTATCAGCCGGGTCAAGTAAATAAGCAGCGATTAATAGATCGAAGTCAATCCCTTGCATATCTATCCCATTCCATTTCAGTGCAACGATTGCACGCTTCGCATCAAATGTATGCTTTCTCATTTCTCCATCTGCAAGCCACTCTTTAAAAGCATCTGACTTAAGAGCAATGTCTGTCTGAATAAAGTAACATCCATTTTCATTTTGAATACCGAAACCTTGAATGTCTGCTTTATGATAATTATCTTCTTGTACTTCAACGATAAGCGCACTATCTTGCTGAAGCATTTCTTCTGTAACTTCTTCCACAATATCAAATGTAATATCATCTAATTCAGCTGGAGCTGTTTCTTCTGGCGTAACGCCTAATTTATTTAAAAGAGATGTAAATCCTAAACTCTCGAACATTGGAATGACATCACTTGCTTCATATCCTTTATACGCCATATCATCCACATGAACTGTAATCGGCGCATCTGTAATAATAGTTGCAAGATCCTTACTCATAAGAGCTTGTTCTTTATTTTCTTCCAGTTTTTCTTTTAATTTCTTCCCACTTACTTGATCTATATTTTCATACACCGCTTCAACCGTTCCAAACTGTGTTAACAATTTAATTGCCGTTTTTTCACCAACTCCTGGTACACCCGGTATATTATCTGACTGGTCTCCCATTAAACCTTTCATATCGATAATTTGCTTTGGTGATAAGCTGTATTTTTCAAATAAAGCTTCTTTCGTATATTCATCCACTTCTGTAATCCCTTTTCGCGGAATACATACAAGCGTGTTATCAGAAACGAGTTGAAGTAAATCTTTATCTCCTGAAATAACTTTTACACTTGCCCCTTGCTCACTCGCTTCTTTCGCTAACGTTCCCATGATGTCATCCGCTTCATAATTTTCTAATTCATAACGCGGTACATTGAACGCATCCAGCATCTCACGAATAAACGGGAACTGCTCTGATAATTCAGGTGGAGTCTTTTGACGTCCTCCTTTATACTCACTATACGTTTTATGACGGAACGTTGTTTTGCCTGCATCAAATGCCACTAACATATGAGTTGGCTTTTCTTCCTCTAATATTCTCATTAACATCATTGTAAAACCGTAAATTGCGTTCGTATGTATACCTTTGTCGTTATTTAAAAGCGGTAGTGCAAAGAAAGCACGATACGCGATATTATTACCATCTACTAATACGACTTTTTTTTCCAAAATTGAAACCTCCCCATACAAATTTGAAATGATTTTTTTCACAGAAAAAAACCGTTCCTTTCCTCTCTCTATATTAACATGACTAATAGAGAGAAGAAAAATAACGGCTATTTTCTTTCATATATAAAACAGACTTATATTGGCATAAAGGGAAGTGACGAGAACAGCTTAACTATTCTCGTCCAAAATTACTCCTTGGATGAAGGGGTTTTCATGTATTATATTAACAGAGCTTTATTAATATTTAATTAAGCCATTGTTAATATATTGTAAACATCCTTCATCCTATTTTTCAGTTGCTGATTTCGGTAAAACAACTGTAAACGTTGTCCCTTCTCCAACTTCACTATCTACTGTAATCGTACCTTGATGCGCCTCAACTAAATGCTTTACGATCGACAATCCAAGGCCGGTACCACCAGTATTTCTACTTCTTGCTTTATCCACCCGGTAGAAACGTTCAAAAATACGCGGAATTTCCTCTTTACTAATACCAATTCCAGTATCCGATACTTTTATATAAGCATTATATTTATCTTCCGCTAACTCTACTGAAACAACGCCTCCAGCCGGTGTATATACGATTGCGTTATTAATTAAATTAATAAAGATTTGTTTCAAACGACTTGGATCTCCAATAACAGAGGCTCGTTTTAATACATTCACTTGTAAAGAGATTTCTTTCTCTCCCGCTTTATTATCAAGCACCATATGAATATCTTCAAGCAGCCCCTTCATGTCAACAGTTCCCATATTTAATTTAAATCCTTGTTGTTCGATCTTTGACAAATCTAATAAATCTTCTATTAATCCTTGCATGCGCTCACTTTCTTTTAAAATAATGTGCAAGAAATGTTCGCAGAATTTTTTATTATCCATCGCTCCGTCTAAGAGTGTTTCTGAAAAACCTTTAATAGAAGTAATCGGTGTCTTTAATTCATGAGAAACATTCGCTAAAAAGTCTTTTCTCATTTGTTCTAATTTCTTTAACTCTGTTATATCATGGAATACGAGAACAATCCCTTTCCATTCATGGTTTGTCCCGATAATAGGCGCTCCATATACTTCGAAATGCTTCCGTTCAATTCCAAGTGGCAATAACATTTGTTTACGCACTTTCACTTCTGTCATAAAGATTTCTTCTACAAGCTCAATAATTTCTGTATGATGAAACGATTCATAATATAAGCGATCTAAATATTCTTCATCTGTTACGTGGAAGGTTTCCTTATAAGAGCGGTTTACAAGGTTTATATATCCTCGGCTATCAATTAAAATCATTCCGCTTCCCATATTTTCAATTAACGTATGCAGACGATCTTGCTGCATTTCTTGTTCAAGTGTCATCTCTTGTAAATTTCGAGCTAAAATATTAATCGCTTTACTCAGCATTCCTGTTTCATCCGAATGACTTTCGTATGCACGTGCTTTATAATTACCCTTTGCCAATTCAATTGCAACTTTCGTAACCGATTCAATTGGCCTAATATATTGCCCTGTAATTTTCATACCTAAAAATACAACTACGAGACAAGCAATGACAAATCCGATAATTAATAATCCCCACGTTTTTTGGTGAACATCTTTCAAAGGCTCAATTGTGCTTTTCACCAAAATGTATCCTTGTTTTCCTTCTACATCTTGAACGAACACCGCATGATAAAATTCATTCTTTCGATCCGTTTCTTTCGTAATCACTTTACTTCGTTGTTTTGCCACTTCCGAAGAAAGTTCTTTAATCGTCTCTGGACTAAATGTCAATTCTTGTCCTTTTCTATATTGAACTTTCTTTTTTTCATCCAAAAATACGATAGAAGCTGGTATTTTTTCTTCTATCTTTTCAAATACGTATGGATTCTTTAAGACATTATCAAAACCTTGCTCTTCTGCTAACGTCGCAACATACTCCGTCTCTTTTACCATTCTCTCTTTAGCATGATCTATATAGTAGTTTTCAAACACAGTTTCTAGTAATAAACCTAGTCCAACTAAAATAAATACAATAAGAGAAACAAATGTAAAAAGAAGCCTGGAACGAAATTTATTCATTCCCTTTTGGCTCCTCTAATTTATATCCTAAACCACGTATCGTTTTAATGTACGTCGGTTTTTTCGTATTTTGTTCAATTTTATCGCGCAAATGGCTAATATGAACATCAACAATTCGTGTATCACCAGCAAAATCGTAATTCCATACAGCACTTAATAATTGATCACGTGTCAACACGCGACTTTTATTTTTCGCAAGATACACAAGTAGTTCAAATTCTTTTGGTGTTAATTCAAGCTTTCTTCCTTGGAAATAAGCCTCATAAAACTCCGGTAAAATTTTAAGTTCTGCAATTGTGATGCTATCTTCATCTGGCGCTTCTGCAACTTGTTCTTCTTGTTGTAATTTCGTACGGCGCAAAATCGCCTTCACACGAGCAACAACTTCTCTTGGACTAAATGGCTTCGTCATATAATCATCTGCCCCAAGTTCAAGGCCTAGCACCTTATCAAACTCATCATCTTTTGCCGTTAACATTAAAATCGGCGTCATAACGCGCTGCAATCGTAATTCTTTACACACTTCCATACCATCCATTTTCGGAAGCATTAAATCTAATATAATTAAATCTGGGCGTTCTGTTGTCGCTTTTTGAAGCGCCATTTCTCCATCCATCGCTGTTATAACTTCAAACCCAGCTTGTTGTAAATTAAATTCAATTAAAGTTAAGATAAATTCCTCATCATCAACTACTAAAATACGATTGTTCATTCTTTTCCTCCAAGTTATAGACTTGAAACCTTCTTCATCCTAGTATTTTCCCCGTTATTCTCATCATACTAGAAAATAAGGTCCCTCTCAATATAATTGTCTATTCATGGAGATCGTTTGTGTAGAATTGAGAAAATAGACGTAATTACGCTTCACCTGCAACTACACAGGATTTTGCCAAACTTTATAGATTGCTCTCTCTTCTTTAAAGCTCACTTCCGTATGAACTATAAAATCTTGATTTTGTGCTAGAAAAAACGAAAGAGCATACGCTATTTTATAATCTGGTGTTTCATATCCATCAAATACTCTCCCGTACATTTCATTCGCAACCCCGTCTGCCCACACTTCAGCTTCTCTTACCGTTTCAAAGATCACACCTTCTCTTTTCCACCTCATCTTAAAGAATCACTCCTTCCATTGACTTAAATTATTAAATTATAATATAGTGAATATTGTTAATTTGATAATTCGAATATAAAAGATAAGGAGTTTCTATTATGCGACTATTACTACCTATTTTAACTTTAGTAGTAACATGTTTCCTTACTTTTAACGTACCGAGCTGGGATACGATTAAAACGGGGTGCTCAGAATTTGCTGAAGGGTTCAAAGAAGGATTCTTCAACTAAAAATAGCGCTATCATCCTTATTAAAGGTATGCTAGCGCTATTCATACTTTCTTCTTTTAAAAATTATCTAATGCTTTTTCCATAATAGAGACTGATTTAAAAGGTGGCGTTACTGTTAATGAACCTTTCACAACAGTTTCTCCTTTTTCATCATGAGCAGATACAAGCATATCAATTGTATGTTCCTCCTCAGAAACAGCCACAACTTCAAAGTGGATTTGTAACGTTTCATAATGGTGAACATGTTTCACGAATGTAAGGTCCTTTCTCGTAATATGACTTCCTGGACCCGGTAAATATTTCGTAACCGCCGTTGTAATCATTCCCGTTAGCATAATGCTTGGTACAATCGGCTTTTCATACGGAGTTTGGGATGCGTAATCATGCTGAATATATAATGGATTGGCATCATTCGTTAACCCTAAGTACAATAACAAATCTTTATCCTCAATTTTTTCAGTGATAGATAATTTCTCTCCTACTGTAATTTCATCCATTTTACGACCAATTTGAACTTTTTTCTTTAACATGTTACAACCCCCTCCGATTTTTTCACCTTATTATCCTACTAAAAGCGATACCTTATCCGAAATTTACTATGATGAGGGCAATGTATAGTATAAATCTACAGTTTCATTATAGGATATTACAAATGATAGCGTTTTCATATTATTTCAAAAAAACAATTCGGTAAATAGTAGAAAAAGATTCGGGATCCCGAATCTTTTTCACTACTATTCAATTATTAAACAAGAACTTTCATTACGTTACGTACAGATTCTACAGAGCGATCTAACGCTTCTTTTTCATCTGCAAGAAGTTCTAATTCAATAATTTTTTCAATTCCGTTACCACCTAGAATTACTGGTACCCCTAAGTAAAGGTCACTATAACCATACTCACCTTCAAGATACGCAATAGCTGGTAATACACGGCGTTGATCTTTTAAAATCGCTTCTGTCATTTCAACTAAAGAAGCTGCTGGTGCGTAATATGCACTACCGTTTCCTAATAAGCCTACAATCTCACCGCCACCTTTACGTGTACGTTCTACAATTGCTTCTAAACGCTCTTTCGGAATTAATGTTTCTAACGGAATACCGCCTGCATAAGAATAACGCACAAGAGGTACCATGTCGTCACCGTGTCCGCCAAGAACAAATCCTGTAATGTCTTTTACAGAAAGATTTAATTCTTGTGCGATGAATGTACGGAAACGAGCTGTATCTAATACACCCGATTGGCCGATTACACGCTCTTTCGGGAATCCTGCTTCTTTAAATACAGAATATGTCATTGCATCAACTGGATTTGTTAACACAACAATAATTGCATTTGGTGAATGTTTTGCAATGTCGCGCGTAATACTTTTCATAATTTTAGAGTTTGTTGCTACTAAGTCATCACGGCTCATACCAGGCTTACGTGCAATACCTGCTGTAATAACGACAACGTCAGAATCAGCAGTATCTGCGTAATCAGATGTTCCAATAATGTTAGCATCAAAACCTTGTACTGGGCTCGCTTCTAACATATCTAACGCTTTCCCTTTTGTTGGATTTTCCAGTTGTGGAATGTCCACTAATACAACATCTGCAAGTTCTTTTTGTGCTAATAAGAATGCCGTTGTTGCTCCTGTAAATCCCGCACCGATGACTGAAACCTTCTTGCGTTTGATTGTCATAATTTACCCCCCGCTTTAATTATGCGTTTTTGATTATCGCTACATCCATGTTTTTAATAAGTTCATTAGCGAACTCAGAACATTTCACTTCTGTTGCACCTTCCATTAAGCGTGCGAAATCATAAGTTACTACTTTTGAAGCAATTGTTTTCTCAACAGAAGCAGTTACTAATTTCGCAGCTTCGTTCCATCCTAAGTGTTCTAATAATAATACACCTGAAAGAAGAACAGAAGATGGGTTTACTTTATCTAAACCTGCATATTTTGGAGCTGTACCGTGTGTAGCTTCAAAGATAGCATGTCCAGTCACATAGTTAATGTTTGCACCAGGTGCAATACCAATTCCACCTACTTGTGCAGCAAGTGCATCAGAGATATAGTCACCATTTAAGTTCATTGTTGCAACAACATCGAACTCACGTGGACGAGTTAAAATTTGTTGTAAGAAGATGTCTGCAATAGAATCTTTTACGATGATTTTTCCAGCCACTTCAGCGTCTGCCATCGCTTTATTCGCTGCATCTTTACCATCTTTTTCAACAATACGATCGTATTCAGCCCAAGTAAATACTTTGTCGCCGAATTCTTGTTCCGCTACTTCGTAACCCCAGTTTTTGAAAGCACCTTCTGTAAATTTCATAATGTTTCCTTTATGAACTAATGTAACAGAAGACCGTTTTTCGTTAATTGCATATTGAATTGCAGCACGAACAAGACGCTTTGTCCCTTCTTCTGAAATCGGCTTAATACCAATACCAGATGTTTCTGGGAAGCGGATTTTATTAACACCCATTGCTTCTTTTAAGAAAGCAAGAACTTTTTCTGCTTCTGGAGATCCTTGTGCATATTCAATTCCAGCATAAATGTCTTCTGTATTTTCACGGAAAATAACCATATCAGTATCTTCCGGACGTTTTACAGGTGAAGGAACACCTTCAAAATAACGAACTGGACGTAGACATACATATAAATCTAATTCTTGACGAAGTGCTACGTTTAGAGAACGAATACCACCGCCAACTGGAGTTGTAAGTGGACCTTTAATCGCGATTAAATATTCACGAATTAAGTTTAAAGTTTCTTCTGGTAACCACTCGCCTGTTTGGTTGAATGCTTTTTCCCCTGCAAGCACTTCTTTCCAAACGATTTTCTTCTCACCATCATAAGCTTTTTCAACTGCTGCTTCTAGTACGCGAGATGCAGCTGCCCAAATATCAGGACCAATTCCATCTCCCTCGATAAATGGAATAATCGGATTGTTTGGTACATTCATAACACCATTAGTTACAGTAATTTTTTCACCTGTCGTCAATGTGATAACCCCCATGTTTGAAATTTCATATGTATGAAACTGAGGGAATAACCCCTCAGTTCAAACCGTTAGTCAAATTAAAATATTCTAATCATTACATCTTTCCGAAAAAATCAGACTTTTGAAAGCGTATTTTCACTATCAAAATAGTGTTATTCGCTTATCGTTGTGCAATTGGAACATACACTTGATGCGTTGGTCCATTATAATCAGCACGCGGACGAATTAAACGGTTGTTTTCATATTGTTCTAGAATATGAGCTAACCAGCCTGACATACGGCTAATTGCAAAAATAGGTGTAAATAAGTCATGGTCAATTCCTAAACAATGGTATACAGAAGCTGAATAGAAATCAACATTTGGTGGAAGACCTTTTTCTTTTGTTACAATGTCTTCAATTTTGATAGACATATTATACCATTTCTCTTCTCCTAAAAGCACGCATAATCTCTTAGACATTTCACGTAAGTGTTTTGCACGTGGATCACCCTGCTCATACACACGGTGGCCAAAGCCCATGATTTTCACTTTATTTTGAAGAGCATTATGAATATATGGCTCTACATTTTCTTCTTCACCAATTTCAGTTAACATCTTCATTACATTTTCATTTGCCCCACCGTGAAGAGGACCTTTTAATGCACCGATTGCTGCTGTAATACCAGAATATACATCTGAAAGTGTAGCTACGCAAACACGTGCAGTAAATGTAGAAGCGTTTAACTCATGGTCTGCATGAAGTACAAGCGCCTTATCAAAAGCTTCAATTTCAACTTCATTTGGCTCGCGATCATTTAACATGTACAAGAAGTTTGCAGCTAATGATAAATCCTTTCTTGGCTCAACAATATCTAAACCTTTACGGATTCTCGCGTAAGCAGCAACTAAAGTTCCCACTTGAGCCTGTAATTTAACCGCTTTCAAATAATTAGACTTTTCATCCATAATTTCAGCGCTCTCATCGTATAATGATAGCATGGAAATTGCAGTTCGTAAAACAGACATCGGATGTGCAACTTTTAAATCTACTTGTTTTAAATATGTTAAAATCTCACCTGGAACTTTATAGTATTCAGATACAATTTCATTAAATTCCGCTAGTTCTTTTTCATTAGGAAGCTTGCGGTGCCATAATAAGTACACTACTTCTTCAAACGTAGCATTCTCAGCTAAATCATCAATATTATACCCAACATAAGTTAATGTATCATCAATAATAGAGCTCACAGATGATGTTGTTGCTACTACCCCTTCTAAACCTCGAATAACAGTCATGACATTCTCTCCTTTTCCTGAAAATTCTCCCAACCTTGCTCCTTATATCTATTTGCTCCCCCTATGAATTATGAACGCCCGTTCACTCTTTAGGCAAGCAAAATGCACGATCATGCAAATTTGTTGCGATGTTCCCCTCTTATTGTCCATTGTCTACATGGAAAGCATGAGCGTGAATGTCTCCCCGAATCCTCACGCTCAAAACAACAAGTTAGTGAGGAAAATACATTCCGAAGAGTTTTATGATAAAAACAACATAAAACAATATCATTATAAAATTGTTTTATGTTGTTTTTATTTTATCTGGTGTAAAGTCTCTGCTGTTATGTAACTTTTCAAAGTTTCTAATCCTATTATAAACAATTATCTGACTTTTGTGAACAGAAAGAATTCAAAAATTTTATATTACTATAAAATTCCTTATTTAAACATTTGTATAATACTCATAACCGCATAGGCAATTCCAGCCCCAATTAACGGACCAACAGCAACCCCATTAAATAGCGCAACCGCTATAATTGTCCCAAAAACAAGCGCAGTTGTAATGTGAGGATCCGTTGTCAACAATTGTACGCCGCCTTTCGCTAACAAAGCGACCGCTACACCTGAAGCTAAAGCAATCCACGCATAATAAGATTTCGCCGCTTCTCCAAGTTGTTTAAAACCTATTTCCCCCGTCGCAATCGGTACGAGCACCGCTATTGTAATGACCGTTACACCTAGATTAATTCCTTTCGTTTGTAAATAAGGAAAGACCTTATCTCCTAAAAATGTAAACTTCAATAAAAATAACACACCAATAGCTACAGTAAGCGATTGGTTTTTAGCAATAAGTCCGATAATAAGTAGTATGAATAAAAATAACGTTGACTGACTAATCATGTTTGCACTTCCTTTCTGAAAATAATGAACTCATTTCCAAACAAAAATACCTTTAAACCTATCGTTATACATGCTATATCGATGCCTATTCAACATGAATCACTTCATTTTTTATGTATTTTAAAATGACAAACTGAGACTTTCACCATCAAAATTTAAGCATGTATACATTTTTAAAAACGGGCGTCTCTTCTTTCTTTTCTAATTAGAAACAGGTAAAATAAAAAGAAGAGAAAATGAAGTTTTTACCATATAGTAGAAGCATCAACACCAAGCTTTCACAGTCACTCACATACTGAAAAAGCAGGAAAAATCCATCATTCCACTATAACATAAAGTGAAACTTTAATCAGTGGGGCATTTTCCACTGATTATTAGTTGAACCAATCGGGCTTTTACGGGCAGTTTATCGCCATCTAACTCCTTTGATCCAGCCGCACTTTTGATAGGAGCTTTACTGCCCGTTAATGCGGGGTAAAGTGAAACTTTAATCAGTGGGGCACACTCGTTATAAGTTGAACGAATTAGGATAATCCAAATCGGAATGGGAGGTATACATCTTTGAACCGAAACTTACTATATATGATATTACGACTCATATTTGTCATTGTAGCAACGGTAGCTGGGTTCTATGTATTACTATACATATCAGGGCTTATCTATCCTTTTATTATCGCTTTTGCATTTGCTTATTTGATTAATCCTGTCGTCAATTTCCTTAATCAAAAACTACAATTTCCTCGCGCACTAGCAGTACTCGTTAGCTTAATTCTCGTATTTGGAGCTATCGTTGGACTTGTTACATATCTTGTGACTGAAGCAATATCTGCCACAACATACTTACTACAACTTGTTACAGTAAAGTTTCCAGATATCGTTACATTCGCTCAGCAATTTGCACTTAATCATATTATGCCTCTCTACGATGATTTAATCTCTAAATTTAATCATCTTGGAGAACCACAGCGCTATACAATTACACAAAACATTCAAAACTTAGGAACAGAAGCGACAACACAAATGAAAGAACTTTTAACCACCATTATAAGCGGGTTAACGAATTTCATTAGTGCACTGCCAACAACTTTAACTGTCCTTGTATTCATTTTATTAGCCACTTTCTTCATTAGTTACGATTGGCACCGTCTTGCTCAGAAAGCAAGAAAATTGCTACCGAATCGTGTACATGGCTATGGAAAAACTATTTTTGTCGACTTAAGAAAAGCTTTGTTTGGTTTTGTGAAAGCACAACTTACACTCGTATCTATGACAACTGTCATTGTACTAATCGGGCTTTTAATATTACGCGTACCATACGCCATTACTATCGCGATTATTACAGGGGTTGTAGATTTACTACCATATTTAGGAACAGGCGCAGTCTTTGTTCCATGGGTTATATACGTATTTTTCACTGGCGATACCGCATTCGCCATTGGTCTTCTCATTTTATACATCGTCGTGATTGTCCAAAGACAAATTATGGAGCCGAAAGTACTTTCATCTAACATCGGTCTCGATCCATTAGCAACACTCGTCGCTCTATTTGTCGGCTTTAAACTTTTTGGCTTTTTAGGGTTAATCATCGGTCCAGTCACCTTAGTACTACTTAATACATTACACAAAGCTAATGTCTTCCATGACTTGTGGAAATATATTAAAGGTTCACCTTCAAAATAATAGTTTCTAATTCATACACAACAAAAAACTTACATGTAATCAGTGGGAAATTCCCACTGATTATTCCTTGTACTTATTTTTCATACTCATTACATAAAACAAGAGAATTGCACTCAAAAAAGATAATTCTCTTGTTTTTTTGCATAAAAAACGCATATTTCGTGGTGTTTTTACATATTTATTCTATTTATTTTATAATTATTATTTACATTTATTACTTTTTATGTAAATGAATAAATATACAAAACAGCATAAAATAAGACTTCAACTAACAATTTCCGCCTTTTTATATGAATTCTTTACACCAATCGTCCCTTTATATACAAAAGCAAAACTTTAATTTAACAGCACTCCCCTCCATCTTATTCATCTAAATAAATAGCACTAAAAAATCACAAGTTTAATCGAAGTACAACAAGAGTTCAAACGAAAATTATATAACAAATATAATAAGCGGACGTTTTGTTCATCCCCACTCATCATTCACCCCACATCAGACACTTACAAGCAGCCCAGCTTTGAGGTAGAAATCCCCCACAAATAGCGAGGTAAAGCAAAGCTTCAATCAAAAAGTTCTTCTCCTCTTACAAGACAAGAAATAGCACTTAGATTTCTACAATCTAAGTGCTATTTCTGAATGATAATAGTAGAGTTCTTTCTAAATTTCCATTCCATCCACTTCATAACAAGAGGCTTCAATAAAGCTCTCGTAATAGGAATCACGCAGATAAACCCTAGCACATCTGTCACATACCCAGGAAGCACCAAGAGAACGCCTCCTACAAATACAAAAATACCATCTAGTACTGCCTCACCTGGCATTTCCCCTCTATTCAACTTAGATTGAATCTCTCTAAGCACTTTAAACCCTTGTCTTTTCGCCAAATACACACCTACAACACCTGTAAATACAATCATAGCGAACGTAGACCATAAACCTATTACATGGCTTGATCCAATTAAGACCGTAATCTCAATCGCCGGTATTAAAATAAACAAGAATAGTAACCACTTCATAGTTCTACACCTCTCTCACAACTCACTTTTAATGCCCTCACAACGCCTACATACATCATATGAAATATAGATACCCTTTCATATTAAAACCCATAACAAACAGCTTTTAAAAGCAATCCTAGGCGCTTTAAGCTAATTCTATCTCGTTTTTGTGTAAAAAAAAGAGAAGGACTCCGATCCTTCTCTCTGTATTACTTATAGCACTTCCGCATGTCCATTATAAACAATTCCGCGTGCTGCATCAACTGTTACTTCTTGGCCATTTTTTAAAGTTGCTGTTACGCCGTTTACACCAACGATAACAGGAATACCGATTGATACGCCTACAACAGCTGCATGGCTTGTTAAGCCACCTTCTTCTACAACTAAAGCCGCAGCTTTTTCGATGGCAGGAATCATATCTTTATCAGTGCTTGTTGTAACAAGGATATCACCTTCGTTTACGTTCGCTACAGCTTCAGCAGCTGTTTTTGCTACAACCACTTTACCTTTTGCAGCTTTACGACCGATTCCTTGTCCTTTAGCAATTTCTTCACCGACAACGTGGATTTTCATTAAGTTTGTTGTACCAGTTTCAGCAACTGGTACACCAGCAGTAATCACTACAGTATCTCCAAGTCCGATTAGACCTGCATCCATACCTGTTTGAATTGCTGTATCTAACATTTCGTCAGTTGAAGCCGCGCGCTCCTCAGCCATAAATGCTTGTACACCCCAAACAAGTGCAAGACGACGTCCTACTTGCTCGTCAGATGTTACAGCTACGATTGGAGATTTTGGACGGTATTTAGAGATCATTTTTGCAGTATATCCACTTTCTGTTGGAGCTACGATTGCAGCTACATCAAGAGCAAGTGCTGTATGCGCAACAGATTGGCTAATTGCATCTGTAATTGTTGGAGTGAACTCTTTAATACGTTTTTTGAACATATCTTCATATTGTAATGATTTTTCAACACGTACCGCAATGTTAGCCATCATTGTTACTGCTTCTACTGGGTATTGTCCAGCAGCTGTTTCACCTGAAAGCATGATTGCATCTGTACCATCAAAGATTGCGTTAGCTACGTCACTTGCTTCCGCACGAGTTGGACGTGGGTTACGTTGCATAGAATCTAACATTTGTGTTGCAGTAATAACCGGTTTACCTAACACGTTACATTTTTTAATTAGACGTTTTTGTACTAATGGTACTTCTTCTGGTGGAATTTCCACACCCATGTCACCACGAGCTACCATTAAACCGTCAGAAACTTCTAAGATTGAATCGATGTTGTCGATACCTTCTTGGTTTTCGATTTTTGGTACGATTTGGATGTATTGAGCGTTATGCTCTTCTAATAATTCACGGATTTCTAATACGTCAGACGCTTTACGTACGAATGAAGCTGCGATGAAATCAACTTTTTGCTCGATACCGAAGATGATATCTTTTACGTCTTTTTCAGTGATACCAGGAAGCTTAATGCTTACGTTTGGTACGTTAACACCTTTTTTATTTTTTACAGTTCCGCTGTTAAGAACTTTTGTACGGATGTTTCCGTCAGCTTTTTCGATTACTTCTAGTTCGATAAGACCGTCATCGATTAGAATGCGAGAACCTGGGTCTACATCGTCATAAAGACCAGCATAAGATACAGAGAACTTCTCTGCAGTACCTAATACTTGCTCAGTAGAAAGAACTACTTCTGCACCTGTTACAAGCTCAGCTTGTCCGTCTACGAAGTCGTGAGTACGGATTTCTGGACCTTTTGTATCAAGTAAGATACCAACTGTTTTACCAGTTTTCTTTGAAGCTTCACGAATGTTTTTAATACGAGCTCCGTGCTCTTCATGGCTACCATGAGAGAAGTTTAAACGAGCAACGTTCATACCTGCTTCGATTAATTGCTCTAATTTTTCAATACTTTCACTAGCAGGACCTATAGTACATACAATTTTAGTTTTACGCATATTGCACCTCCGAAAATTATGAAACCGTTCCCAAATATCTGACATTACGCCGATTAGATGGATAATTCTTTAGATAATTGATACATATCTTTATCGATTGTATGCTTTTGAGCTAACGCTTCGATAATGTCATGATCAACAAGTTTGTTATCTTGAATACCTACACAACGTCCGCCTTTACCAGCAATCAATAATTCAACTGCTCTTGCGCCAAGACGACTTGCTAATACACGGTCTTGTGCACTTGGCGATCCACCACGTTGTACGTGACCTAATACAGTTACACGAGTATCAAAGTTTGTTGCTTCTTCAATGTGCTTACCGATGTCAATTGCACTTCCAACACCTTCAGCTACAACGATAATACTGTGTTTTTTACCACGTTCACTACCACGCTTCAGA
The DNA here is from genome assembly GCF_022663835.1 of Bacillus cereus group sp. BfR-BA-01347. Classification (NCBI taxonomy): domain Bacteria; kingdom Bacillati; phylum Bacillota; class Bacilli; order Caryophanales; family Bacillaceae; genus Bacillus; species Bacillus cereus group sp. BfR-BA-01347. The sequence goes on from NZ_JAKUGG010000002.1 coordinate 469,218, forward strand.
CGAGCGATAACATCATCCATGTCATACTCTTCTTCTGGAATTAAGATTGTTTCCGCACCATCAGCTAAACCAGCCCATAATGCGATATCACCAGCGTGACGTCCCATTACTTCGATAACATATGTACGTTCATGAGATGTAGCTGTGTCACGAATTTTATCAATTGCATCAATAACAGTGTTTAAAGCTGTATCGAAACCAATTGTGAAGTCTGTTCCAGGGATATCATTGTCGATTGTACCTGGTACACCAACACATGGGAATCCTTGTTCAGTTAATTTTTTAGCGCCTTGGTAAGAACCATCTCCACCAATAACAACAAGTCCTTCGATACCGTGTTTCTTTAATTGCTCGATACCTTTTAGTCGTACTTCTGGATCTTTAAACTCAGGACATCTTGCTGTATATAATTTTGTACCACCGCGGTGGATAATATCGCCAACAGAACCAAGTTCTAATTTTTCAATGTGACCAGAAATTAATCCAGCGTATCCATGGTAAATACCATACACTTCAATATCATGGAAAATCGCTTTACGAACAACTGCACGAATGGCAGCATTCATACCAGGTGAATCTCCACCACTTGTTAATACACCAATACGTTTCATTTGTACTCACCTCATAAAGATTATTTGCCTTATAATAAAATAACACGAAAAAATATAAAAATACAATGGAGAAGATGTGTCTTTTCATAATAAAAACGTGCATTCGCGAAGTGGAACGCACGCTTTTCTTATTTTATCCAAATGGAAGCGTTTGAAAACGAAACTTGCCCAATTTTCATATATTTTTCATAACGTTTCTCGATTAATTCATCTTTCGAAATTCCGTTTAATTGTTCAAAAGTTTTCCGAATCATTAAGTCTATATTTTCTGACTGTTTCAAAATATTACGGTGAGCTCCACCTCTTGTTTCTGGAATAATTTCGTCAATTACACCTAATTCTTTCAAATCTGCTGCTGTAATTTTCATTGCCTCTGCAGCTTCCTTTGCTTTTCCTGCATCTTTCCAAAGAATTGCCGCTGCACCCTCTGGTGTAATAACAGAATAAGTGGAATTTTCTAGCATATGAATGTAATCTCCAACTCCAAGGCCTAACGCACCACCACTACCACCTTCGCCGATAACGATACAAATAACAGGTACCGTTAAACCTGCCATTTCAAATAAATTGCGGGCGATAGCTTCACTTTGACCACGTTCTTCAGCAGCCTTACCAGGATAAGCTCCTTTTGTATCAATAAAACAAATAATAGGACGATTGAACTTTTCCGCCTGCTTCATTAAACGTAATGCTTTTCGATATCCTTCTGGATGAGGCATTCCAAAGTTACGGCGAATATTTTCTTTCGTATCTTTTCCGCGCTGATGCCCAATTACAGTTACAGGCATCCCTTTATATTTCGCAATGCCGCCGACAATCGCTGCATCATCGCCAAATAGACGATCTCCATGACATTCGAAAAAATCAGTAAATAAGTGCTCAATATAATCGAGCGTTGTCGGTCGTTCTGCATGACGAGCAATTTGAACACGGTCCCATACTTTCAGATTGCCGTATATATCTTCCTCTAAATTTTCTAGCTTTTCTTCCAAAATACGAATCTCCTCACTGAAGTCCATCTGGCTGTTTTTCGTATAGTCTTTCAGTTCACGAATCTTATTTCTTAGCTCAACAACTGGTTTTTCAAATTCTAGCTCTGCCATACAGCCATTTCCCCTCCTTGATGAACTTCTAAAATCTTGCGAAGTGATTCTCTCATATCATCACGATGCACCACCGCATCTAATTGACCATGATCTAGTAAGAATTCTGCTGTTTGGAAATCTTCTGGTAGTTTCTCACGCACCGTTTGTTCAATTACACGTCTACCAGCAAATCCGATAAGTGCACCTGGTTCTGCAAGATTATAATCACCAAGTGAAGCGAAACTCGCTGAAACCCCGCCCGTCGTTGGGTGAGTCATAACAGAAATAAATAATCCTCCTGCATTACTATGCTTTTTCAAAGCTACGCTTGTTTTTGCCATTTGCATTAAACTTAATATACCTTCTTGCATACGGGCACCACCCGAAGCAGTAAAGATAATAAATGGAACTTGTAAGTCGTACGCCTTTTCAACCGCACGGGCGATTTTTTCTCCTACCACAGAGCCCATGCTCCCCATTCGAAAACGAGAATCCATTACTGCAACAACAACAAGCATGTCATCAATTGTTCCTTCACCAGTTACAACCGCTTCGTTCAATTCAGTCTTCTTACGATCGCTCTCTAGTTTCTCTTCATAACCTGGAAACTCGAGTGGATTTAATGAAACCATTTCTTTGTCATACTCACGGAATGACCCTTCGTCCAATATACTATCAAGACGTTCCCATGCATTCATAGGATGATGATATCCACAATTCACACATACTTTTAAATTTTTTAGAAGTTCTTTCGTATACATGATTTTTTTACATTCCGGACATTTTGTCATAACGCCATCTGGTACATCTTTTCGTACTTGTTCTGAAGGTATTGCAGCGTACTTTTTCTTTTTCACGAATAAATCTCTTAGCACAATTTGACCCCCTTCGTTGAGAGCTAAGGTTAGCGTAAGAAGAAAATGGGGCTAACACCAAAGTTTGATGTTAGCCTTATCTTCTCAATCTGTCTAATAACCTCACTCTTTACGTTTAACTTTAACCGCTATGCGGTAGAATGTTTGTCATAACGTGTCATGGTCATTTCGACAAATTTTATACATTACGAGTGAAACTGTATATTCTCTACTAATTCATCGTAAATTTTTAGTGCATCATTTTCTTGTTTTTCTTCCAAAGTAGCATAAAGCTTTCTATACATATTGATAGAATCTCTTGAAACTTTACAAGAAAGAGTTGCTACGTAATCATTTACGATCATCCAAATGCGATATAGTAAATAATTATCGACTTGTTCAATAAGGGTTTTAAAGAACGTTTGATGAAGCGTTGGGATTGAGCTTTCATTTCCTTCAAGTACTTGGTGTAATCTACTTAGTACTTTAGAAAACATTTCTTTCGGTAAATTACATACAATTCGAATCATATCTTTCTCAAGTAATCGTTTCGTTTGTAATAAATCACGAATTGTTTTCTCATCTTGCAATAAGAACGGAGCAATTAATTGTACAAGACCGTTATCATAAAAGTTTCGAATAAACGTCCCTTCACCACGTCTCGTTTCAATCAATCCTACCAGTTCTAAAGCACGCAATGCTTCTCTTACAGAGGAACGTCCTACGTTTAAGCGTGAACTTAACTCACGCTCAGACGGCAAACGATCCCCCGCTACCAAACCATCCTCTTCCATAATGGAACGGATTTTTTTTACAATTTCGAGATATACTTTTGTATTTGATGATGTCAATGGAAATTCCTCGCTTATTCTTTACCAATCAGCGCTAATTGTTTTGTTTTTTCAGCGATCTCATTTGGATCTACTTGACGGCGAGCTACTCCTGTCTCCATTGCTGCTTTTGCAACGTAAGCCGCTACTTGAGGCGCTACACGCGCGTCAAATGGCGCCGGAATGATATAGTCTGCATTTAACTCATCTTCTGCTACAAGCTCAGCAATAGCCTGTACAGCTGCCATCTTCATTTCTTCGTTAATTTGTGTCGCATGTACGTCAAGTGCACCGCGGAAAATACCAGGGAACGCTAGTACATTATTTACTTGGTTCGGGAAGTCAGAACGACCTGTTCCAACAACAGCTGCGCCCGCTGCTTTTGCCAATTCTGGCATAATTTCTGGAACTGGATTCGCCATTGCAAAAATAATCGCATCGTCATTCATTGTACGAACCATCTCTTCTGTTAATGCACCTTCTGCAGACACACCAATGAATACGTCCGCACCTTGTACAACATCAGCTAAAGAACCTTCTATACGATTCTTATTTGTATATTTTGCAACTTCATCCTTCACCGGATTCATACCTGTAGGACGACCATCATAGATTGCGCCTTTACGGTCACACATAATAATGTCGCGTACACCATAGCGATATAAAAGTTTAATAATTGCAATACCTGCTGCACCTGCGCCATTTGCGACAACTTTAATGTCAGACATTTTCTTTCCAACTAATTTCAGTGCATTTACAAGACCTGCTACTGTTACGATAGCTGTTCCGTGTTGATCATCATGGAAGATAGGAATATTTGTTTCTTTTTTCAAACGCTCTTCAATAATGAAGCAGTTTGGTGCTGCGATATCTTCTAAGTTAACGCCGCCAAAAGTTGGCTCCATTAATTTTACAGTTTCAACAATTTTATCTACATCGTTTGTATTTAAGGCAATTGGGAATGCATCTACACCAGCAAAGCTCTTGAATAATACAGCTTTACCTTCCATTACTGGAAGAGATGCTTCAGGTCCAATGTTACCAAGACCAAGTACAGCTGTTCCATCTGTCACAACTGCTACCATATTTCCCTTCATCGTATATTCATATACCTTACTTTTATCGTCATAAATTTCTTTACAAGGTTCTGCAACCCCTGGAGAATATGCAAGACTTAAATCTTTTGCATTTTCTACTTTTACTTTTGATACAGTTTCTAATTTTCCTTGATGCACTTTATGCATGTGAAGTGCTTCTTCACGAAGTGTTGACAAACTATCCACTCTCCTCAAATTATTCTTGCTGATATCAATTTCTCCAAGTGGTCTGACCACGAACACTACTACTATAATAATCGAAGTGTAGGGAAATTGTCCATTATATTTTCACAACTACATTTTCTTCCCCGACAATTTCACGAAGTGCTCCTAAACATTCTTCACTTGGATGAATCGATAAACTCCGAGATAATTGTACCATTTTATGTTCCTTTTCATAATAAATTAGTACTTTCGCAAAACCTGAATAGTCGAACAATATTTTCGTAACCTGATTTAAAAGCTTTTTCTCATACTGAGATGGCAATTTCACGTAAACAGATGCGTCTTTCTTTTCTTCATAAACATCCATTTCCTCTAGCGGATATAGTCCATTTACAATCCATTGCAGCTTATGATTTCTTAGCTCAATCGTACCGTCAACTAAAACAATTGCTCCTTCTTGCAACTTATCCGAGAAATGTATATACGTTTCCGGGAAGAGGACCGCTTCCATTTCATCATTTTGATCACAGAATGTAATAAATGCCATCTTTTGAAACTTTTTCGTACGAATCACTCTCACACTTGTTATATACACAATCGCTCTTTGTACTTTTTTCTTGTTTCGCATCGCCTGAGCGAGAGATGGAATTTCTAATTCTTTTGCTAACTTCACATACTGCGCTGTTGGATAACTTGATAAATAAAAGCCAAGTGCTTCCTTCTCTTTATTTAGTTGTTCAATAAAAGATAACTCTTCTCCTTGTACATATTTCGATTTTGGAACAGCATCTCCTAAATCACGTGCGAGATTCGCGTACTCTAACGCCCCTTTAATACTTTTCCATAAATTCGTTCTCGAAACACCAAAATCGTCAAAACATCCCGACCAGACGAAAGCTTCTAAATTACGCTCCGTTACGAACTTTGACGGCATACGGAGACAAAACTCAAATAAATCTTCGAACATTTTTTTCTCTCGTTCTTCTAATAATGCCGTCACTGTAGCCATTCCAATATTTCGGATCGAAAGTAAACTGTAACGTATCGCATTCCCTTCTATTTGGAAGTTGTAACCACTCCTCTGAAGAGACGGCGGCAAAACGTGAAAACCTTTCCGCTTCGTTTCTCGTATATACTGTACAATCTTATCTTCATTTCCAATTGCGCTTGATAATAATGCCGTCATAAATTCCAGCGTATAATTCGCTTTCAAATAGGCAAGCTGATATCCAATCATACTGTAAGCTACAGCGTGACTTCGGTTAAAACCGTAATTCGCAAATCTTACAATTAAATCATAAATTTTCTCTGCGGATGTCTCATCGTATCCATTTCGCAAACATCCTTGGACGAAATGCTTACGTTCCTGATCTAAAATATCACGATTTTTTTTACTCACCGCACGGCGCAGTAAATCTGCTTCACCAAGCGAAAAACCTGCTAACTTCGATGCAATTTGCATAATTTGTTCTTGGTATACAATGACGCCGTATGTTCTTTCTAAAATTGGCTTTAAATCCGGATGTAAATATTCAATTTTTCTTTTTCCATGTTTCGATTCAATAAAAGTCGGTATCTGTTCCATCGGTCCTGGTCTGTATAACGAGTTAACAGCTACGATATCTTCAAACTCATTCGGTTTTAACCCGCGAAGTACATTTCGCATACCACCTGACTCAAGCTGGAATACACCTGTTGTATCCCCTCTCCCTAATAATTGGAACGTCTTTTCATCTTGAAGAGGTAAGTTTCTTATATCGATTTCTTTCCCTGTTTTGTTCGCGATAAATTTTATAATATTTTCAAGTAACGTTAAATTACGTAATCCTAAAAAGTCCATCTTAAGCAACCCAAGTTCTTCTAGCGCATCGGCTGGATATTGCGTAACATAAACATCGTTATGTCCTTCTTGAATTGCTACACTGCCTGTTAGCGGTTCTTGACTCATAATAACACCAGCCGCATGAATAGACGTATGACGTGGTAAACCTTCTACACGTTTTGCGATTTCAAACACACGCTCATGTAGAAGATTCCCTTGTATAAACTCACGAAGTGATTGTGATTCTTCATATGCATCTTTTAACGTTATACCGAGCTTTGATGGGATAAGTTTTGAAAATATATCAATATCTCGCGGCGGAAGCCCCATTACGCGGGCAATGTCTCTAATTGCCGCTTTTGCTGCAAGCGTACCAAACGTTACAATTTGCGCAACACGGAGCTGACCGTATTTATCTTTCACATAGCGAATCATCTCATCACGTCTTACGTCTGGAAAATCAATATCAATATCAGGAAGCGTCACACGTTCAGGATTTAAAAACCTTTCAAATAATAGATCGTATTCAATTGGATCAATATCTGTAATTTCTAATACGTATGAAACGAGTGAACCAGCTGCCGATCCACGACCTGGTCCTGTTAGAATATGATTTTCATGTGCATACTTCATAAAATCCCATACGATGAGGAAATAATCACTAAATCCCATACGAGAAATAACATTTAATTCATGATCCAAACGCTTTATATGCACTTCTTTCGGAGCACCATATCGTTTCCGCAAACCTTCTTCACAAACACGACGCAAGTATATATCACTCGTTTCATTAGACGGAACAGGAAACTTCGGAAGTTGATTTACATGGAACGGTATTTCTACTTGGCAACGCTCTGCAATTTTTATTGTATTTTTGATTGCTTCCGGCGCATGGGAAAATAGTGCTTCCATTTCATCCGATGACTTTAAATAATACTGATCTGTTTTCAGCCTCGGCCTATCTGGATCAGTCATTTTCGTTCCACTTTCAACAGATAGTAAACATTCATGAACAAGCGCGTCACTTTGATTGATATAGCGCACATCATTTGTTGCAACGACTGGAATATTAACCCTACTAATAAATTCAGGTAGTTTCTCTTGTAAAAGCAACTCATCTTGAATCGCATGATGCTGCAAACTCATATAAAAATGGCCGAACATATTTTGATATGTGCGAGCTACTTCTTCAGCCTGACTCTCATTGTCTTCTAGTAATAATTGCTCAATTTCGCCATCTTTACCTGGTGAAATTGCAATTAATCCTTTCGCATAATGCGCAAGCCACTTCTTAGGAATACCTTCTTTGGACTTTGTCATAATACTGCTAGAAATCTTTAATAAATTTTGGTAGCCTATTTCATTCTCAGCAAGTAATACAAGCGGATAAGACCTTTCTTCTTCTTCACTAAAAATAGAAGCGGTTAATCCAATAACAGGCTGTATACCATGTTTCTTACATGCTTTATAAAACGGAATAACGCCATACATAACATTTTCATCCGTAATAGCCAGCGATGAAAAACCGAGTTCTTTCGCCCTGACTACAAGCTCATCAATTTTACAAGCACTTTTTAATAAACTAAAAACGGTTTGACATTGTAAATGCACAAACTTCACTGTTGTACCCTCTCTTTACCTATTTGACTACTTTTATTATAGGTGATGAGGAAAGCGGAAATCAAAACATACTTCTTATACTTTGTCCATATATATGAAGAAGAAAGGGGAATGACGATGGATGTAAGAGAACATACTTTTTTCTCTCTGCTTATTATTAGTTATTTTATTGCCTTTGGGGTTATACTTGGCGGTTCATTAATTGGTGGATTTGGTGCGTTTCTTATCGGAAAACCAGCTCTAACTTACATTAATCAATTCGCCCAAAATTTAAGAATTTGGGCACTCGTTGCAGCAATCGGTGGAACATTCGATACCTTTTATAGCTTTGAAAGAAGTTTCTTTGGCGGAGATATGAAAGATATCGTAAAACAAATTCTCCTTATTTTTTTCGCAACTGGTGGTATGCAAACAGGTCTCATTATTATTAAATGGCTAACGCAGGAACATGTATGAGAGTACCAAGTGCCAATACAGCAAAAAGATGGTACTTAGTATTAGCCGGTGCTGCTGTTGGAGGCGTGTTGAGCTGGTTTATTTTTTTGTACATATACGGTGTTTTTCAAGAAGAACAAGCTAGTAAAATAGCAGAACAAAGAGAAATTATAGAAAAACAAGAAGCAAAGCTCCACGTCCTTCTCGAAGATCAAGAAAAATTGAACACTGAAAATAAACGACTCTTAACCATTCAAGAGATTAAAATAAAACTTATCAATCGAGAAAAATACGATTTAGACAATCTTACACTCGAAAATATGACTACATCTATCCATAATGATCTCCAGCATCTTTTAACGAAAAACATTCAAAGTATCGCAAAAAATAAAGACCTGCTAAAAAAGGTAATCGAAAATAAAACGTACAAACATTACGATCGGCTATACCGTTTTAAAGTCGATACAATATCTTTTGATACAGTGCTTGAAATTAGCATAACTATAGAGAAAGAAAAATAAAGAAGGAGGGCTTTAGCGCCGCTCCTTCTTTTCGTTCTAACATATAGTCTCTTATTTACAAATCTCACGTAAATCAGCAAAAAGACGATCCGCTTCTTCCCAAGAAGATGCCTTGGCACCAGAAGCCATCGGATGCCCTCCGCCGTTATATTGCATTGCCAATTTGTTTATAACTGGTCCTTTTGAACGAAGACGAACACGAATTACGTCGTCTTCCTCTAAAAATAGAACCCACGCCTTTAATCCATCAATATTGCCAAGCGCTCCAACAACACCAGATGCTTCAGAAGGAAGTACATCAAACTCTTCTAATACTTCTTTCGTTAATTTAATGTAAGCTGCTCCTTCTTCTACCATCGTAAAGTTTTGTAAAATATAACCGTTTAAACGAGCAATTTTTTCTTTTGTCTTATACATTTCATTGTATAAATCTGTGAATTTCACACCCATGTCAACAAGCTCACTTACGTAACGAAGTGTTTTTGCTGTCGTATTTGGGAATAAGAAACGACCTGTATCTCCAACAATTCCTGCTAAAATAAGGCGGGCTGCTTCTTTTGTTATTTTTAACCCCTTATCTTTTCCATAGTTATAAAACTCATAAATCATTTCACTTGTAGAACTCGCTGTCGTATCTACCCACGTAATATCTCCATATGGATCTTCGTTTGGATGATGATCAATTTTAATTAACATCTTCCCTTTTGTATAGCGTTGATCGTCAACACGTTCTTGATTCGCAGTATCACAAACAATAACAAGCGCATTTTCGTATACACTATCTTCAATATCATCCATTACTCGTAAGTATGCTAGTGACGGTTCATTGTACCCAATCGTATAAATATTTTTCTCTGGAAACGATTCTTGTAGAATTGTACCAAGACCACCCTGTGAACCTAACGCATCTGGATCCGGACGCACGTGGCGATGAATAATAATTGTATCAAACTCTTTAATTGCTCCTAAAATTTGCTCATGCATATGTATAATCTCCTTTTTAATCAACTTCTTCACTTTAACGTGCAGTAAAAGCCCAATGGATGGGGCTAATCATTAGCGCATGGAAACATCCCCACACTAATTAAAGTTTCACTTTATCCTCCATTATAACGGAAAGTATTTCATACATGCGAACAATTGCTTTATAATAAAAGTTAGAAAGTTTAGATATTTCTTTTTCTTTTCTATTATTTTTCACAAAGCGATGGGAGTGTTCATTATGCCAGTATTAGTCTTCTGTATTATCGTCTCATTTATGTTGTACATCTTTTACAAAACAAAATACTTTCGTACAAACCGCCCAATGGAAAAAGGTTGGCTCTCAGGAAAATCCGCAATGGCACTCGGTTCATTCGTTTTATTTTTCGGGATAAACCAATTCTTTTTAGAACTTTCAACCGCTCGTATTATCGTTGGTGTTTTATTCATTCTATTTGGTAGTGCAAGTGTATTTAATGGATTTCGCCAATACAAACATTTCTTGCCATTAGCAGTTAAAGAAGCCGAAGTCTATGAAGCAACATAAAAAAGCATCAATATTGTGATGCTTTTTTACGTCCCCTAACTTTCAAAATCATATATGCAACAAACGCAGATGGTATATTAAATGGGTTACCTTGTACGTGAAAATGTAATTGTTCTTCTCCAAAAGACATTTTTTCATATAGCTCTCGCTGAGATAATCCTGTCTTTTCCTTTTTTTCATGTAAACCTTGTAAGTATAAATATTGGATCGGTATCATTACAAGAAAGTAAAATAGTGCGATACTACAAAAAAAGAGTACGGCTGACGACATAATGCATACCACCTTTCAGAAATCCATTTTCTTACAATATAATCATAACACAATATACGACGGAATTGAATTACTATTCTGTCTTTTATTACGTTACTTTTCCACTCCATCCCATACATATTCCACTAAAACTCCCATCTAAAATCATGCCTTTCAAATGTAAAACAGCAAAAAAGATGGAACAAATCAAAACGATTTGTCCCATCTTTTTATTTATCGATTAACTGAACCATAAGTAATGCTTTTCCAACAACATTACCTTCATGATGCACCTCTACATCGACCTTACCAAATTTACGCCCAATTTCTAATACTTTCGGATGAACGGATACAACATTATCAATTTGAACCGGCTTTACGAAATAAATCGTTAAGTTTTCAACAATTAAATCGCTTTTCTTTTGCGCACGAATGACGCGATTTGTCGCTTCTGTCACAATTGTTGCAAATACACCGTACGATAACGTTCCGATTGAGTTCGTCATTTGTGGCGTCACCGAAAATTGATATAGATGCTCATTCCTCGCTTCTTTTGGCGTCATAAATTGATTCGTTACAATATCATCAATTGTTTCTCCAACTTGTGGCTGACGTTGAATCATTTGCAGTGCCTGAAGTACATCTTGACGGCTAATAATACCTTGCAGCTTATTTCCTTCCTCAACGACAGGAAGTAATTCAATTCCTTCCCACACCATCATACGTGCCGCAGCCGCGACAGACATTTTACCGTTCACTGTAATTGGGTGTTTTGTCATTACTTTATCAATTGGTGTTTCTTTCGCTACACCGATCATATCTTTTGAAGTTACGATTCCTAGCACTTTGTTATTTTCATCGACGATTGGATATCTTCCGTGCATTGTCTCTTCGTTATACGCATGCCATTGCTGTACTGTATCACTCGGCCTTAAATATAACGTTTCTTCAATTGGCGTTAAAATATCTTCAACGAGTACAATTTCTTTCTTAATAAGTTGGTCATAAATTGCACGGTTAATTAACGTTGCAACCGTAAATGTATCGTAGCTACTTGAAATAATCGGCAGCTTTAATTCGTCTGCTAATTTCTTTACATGATCTTCCGTATCAAACCCGCCCGTAATTAATACAGCAGCTCCAGTTTCTAGCGCTAATTCATGTGCATTCGTACGGTTACCAATAATGAGTAAATTCCCAGCTTCTGTATAGCGCATCATCGCTTCTAATTTCATAGCTCCGATTACGAATTTATTTAATGTTTTATGTAGTCCTTCTCTGCCCCCAAGTACTTGACCATCGACAATGTTAACGACTTCTGCATATGTCAGTTTTTCGATATTTTCTTTCTTCTTTTGTTCAATTCGAATTGTTCCGACACGTTCAATTGTACTAACATATCCTTTATTTTCTGCATCTTTAATTGCACGGTAAGCGGTCCCTTCACTTACACTCAAATCTTTCGCAATTTGTCTTACAGAAATTTTATGGCCTACTGGCAGGCTATTAATATGTTCTAAAATTTGGTTATGCTTGGTAGCCAAATGGTTTCACCATACTTTCTTTTCCCTAAATTCTTCATGTGTTGTACTTTTAGTATACTATATTTTCAAAACTGTTACACTCTCTCTTTGCATACCTGTACTATTTTTTTTATAACAAAATGACTCTTACATTCCACCAGTCATTCTATTACAACAATGTAATGCTATCGTCATCTCATTCGATAGTTCGTACACTTGATTACCTATACAATTAAGACAAGAAATAAAACAAAGGAGCGAACACATGATGAAAAAATTTTTAGAGGTTGTAGGTGCTGTATTTTTTGCTTTCGTAGATGGGAAAAAGGTTGCAATAGAATTGAATGAAACACCTGAACAACCACTTACCAAAAGAAAAGAATCACCAAAACAAATACAAGCATTAAAAGCTGTCCTACACACGTAAAAAACCCTTCACTTTTCTTTTCAAATGAAGGGTTTCTTTTCTATAGTGTAATACTTTCTCCAGCTTCTAATACTTTCCCTGTACAATTTTGTAGCTTTTCTACAAATTGATATGGATCTTGTTCAATAACTGGGAACGTATTGTAATGCATCGGTACAACAGTTTTCGCATTAATCCATTTTGCCGCTAGTACAGCATCTTCTGGTCCCATTGTGAAATTATCACCAATTGGTAAAAATGCTAGATCAACTTTATTTAATTCCCCAATTAACTTCATGTCAGAGAATAGTGCAGTATCTCCTGCGTGGTATACAGTTTTCTCTTCTGCTGTAAATAAAATACCTGCTGGCATACCTGTATATGTAATCGTCTTATTTTCTTCATCAATATAACTAGAGCCGTGGAATGCTTGTGTAAACTTCACTTTTCCGAAGTCAAATTCATGTGAACCACCAATATGCATCGGGTGTGTATTTACACCTTGCCAACTTAAAAATGTTGCTAATTCAAATGGCGCTACAACAACTGCATTATTTTTCTTCGCAAGCTCTACTGTATCTCCAACATGATCACCGTGTCCATGCGATAAAAGAATTGCATCCACTTTTACATCTTCAGCTTTTAAATCTGTTTTCGGATTACCTGTTAAAAACGGGTCAATTAAAATAACTTTTCCATTCGCCTCAATTTTCACAACTGAATGTCCATGATAAGATACTTTCATTATTACATTCCTCCCCTATTCACATTCTCACTTTTTATTCTACATGATTTTTGAATCCCCTGTCTTTTCTAACATCTATTTACTTGTCATAACGCTTTCTTCCGAGTTAAAGTTATATTTGTAATTAAATATCTCGGGGGTGCCAATCGATGAATGCTAGATTAGAAAATTTAATGCAATGGCTAAAAGAAAAAAACATAGAAGCTGCGTTCTTAACTTCTACACCGAACGTTTTCTACATGACAAACTTCCACTGTGAACCACATGAAAGATTACTTGGTATGTTTGTATTCCAAGAAAAAGAACCTATTTTAATTTGTCCTAAAATGGAAGAAGGTCAAGCTCGTAACGCTGGCTGGGCACATGAAATTATCGGATTCACTGACACTGATCGACCATGGGATATGATTGCAAAAGCAATTAAAGACCGCGGCATCAATGCAAATGCAGTTGCAATTGAAAAAGAACATTTAAACGTAGAACGCTACGAAGAATTAACAAAACTATTCCCAAATGCAGCTTTCAAATCAGCTGAAGAGAAAGTTCGTGAACTTCGTTTAATTAAAGATGAAAAAGAGCTTTCTATTTTACGCGAAGCAGCTAAAATGGCGGACTATGCTGTTGAAGTTGGTGTAAATGCAATTAAAGAAAACCGCAGCGAGCTAGAAGTATTAGCAATTATTGAACACGAATTAAAAACAAAAGGCATACATAAAATGTCATTTGATACGATGGTATTAGCAGGTGCGAACTCAGCTCTTCCACACGGTATTCCTGGCGCAAACAAAATGAAACGCGGCGATTTCGTACTATTTGATTTAGGCGTAATCATTGATGGTTATTGCTCTGATATTACACGTACAGTGGCATTCGGTGGGATTTCTGAAGAGCAAACTCGTATTTACAACACTGTACTTGCTGGACAACTACAAGCAGTTGAAGCATGTAAACCAGGTGTTACACTTGGCGCAATCGACAATGCTGCTCGTTCTGTTATCGCAGATGCAGGTTACGGTGACTTCTTCCCGCACCGCCTTGGTCACGGACTTGGAATTAGCGTACACGAATATCCAGATGTAAAAGCTAGTAACGAGTCTCCATTAAAAGAAGGTATGGTCTTCACAATCGAGCCAGGTATTTACGTACCAAACGTAGGTGGCGTTCGTATTGAAGATGATATTTACATCACAAAAGACGGATCAGAAATTTTAACGAAGTTCCCGAAAGAATTACAATTTGTAAAATAAGAAAAAAGGCAGCTTGGTTGCTGCCTTTTTCTATTTCTCTACTATTTCAAATTTCTCTACAATCATTTTTGCTGGATAACTTTCAAGCATTTGAGAAGACCATAATTTTATTTTATCCCCTGTTTTTAATTGATTATATGCACGTTTATCCTTAAAGCTCAAAACTATATGTGATGGATACTCTTTATTCATTTGTTGTTCTATATAATTTTGTAACTCTATTTTTGTTTCAAACGTTTTATCACTGACGAAAAATACCGTGTCATTTCTTACTATGACATACCCTTCTTCAGGTACTTTTTTTACCTCTACTTGTTTTGTAGTGCACGCTGATAATATGATTAGAAATACATTTATAAACATTAATTTTTTCATATGCCTATTCATTTTTAACTCCTTACTCTAGGCTATTTCAAATTTAACACCATCTTCTCCTCATACTTATCATCCCATTTAATCACAACCTCTATCGGTTCATCTTTAGATAAAGGCGCACAACTTACACAAGATGATTTCATTTCAATCTTTGCTCCTTTATGACTTTCTGACGTTTGTGTCATTGTGCTAAAGGCTCCATTAATAGCAATCTCTAAATTTTTAAATTCTGTATTCCCATCTCCGCCTTTGTACTGAAACGTAAACACTCCATCTTCACTGTCGTCCTTAATATGGCCCTTATATTGTCCCGTCCAACTTTTGCTCTCGCTAGAAAAAGTAACATACCAAATCGAACAACTCCCTAAAAAGAAAATACTAATGAAAAAGAATAATGCTCTCTTCATCATGCCCCTCCATTCAAAAGCATTTATTTATTGTCTATTTCTTCCTCTTATTATACTATCAAAATACAGAATTTTCTAAAATAGGAGGTTTATATGTTACAACAACAGTTAGAAGAAATTTGTAATAATAATTACGTAATCAATAATGTCCTCAATATCGATCCTTTAAGTTCCAGTATGCTGGAGCATATTGGGGATACTGATAGTTATTTAAGAGATAAACTTATCTACTCTACTTTTTATCACCTAATCAAGAAGGACTATATTTCACACACACACTTACAGAAACTATTATCAGAAAGCATCAGTGACAAATATTTATTGTATAAAATTCATTTGGATGACGAAGATGCGGTATTTACCCGCGCCTTTACAACATTATTAATTACACTCATTATTGATGCCGATACAAACCATAATTTCTTATCACAGGCTGATCTTTTACATGTAAAAGATCAATTAGTTCTATATATGAACAACGAGCATGATTTCCGCGGATATGTGCAAGACCACGGCTGGGCACATAGTATCGCTCACGCTTCTGATACATTTGAGGCGCTTATTCGTAGTCCTAAACTGGAAACTTTATATTACGAGGAAATATTACAAACTTTATTAAACAAAGTTTGCGTCCATTCTATTTACTACAAATATGAGGAAGATGAACGTCTCGTTTATCCGATTGTCGCAATGCTCCAAAGTGGTCTAAAAGAAGAAGTACTCATATTAGCCCTTCATGATTTAGTAGCTCAATTACCCGTCAAAAAACAAACATTACATATTGAATCGTACGAGTATCTATACGGAAATATAAAATCTTTCTTACGTAGCTTATTTTTCAGATTACGTACAATGTCTATATGTAAAGAAACTGAATGCGAAATTGAAAAATTGCTACAAGAACTTCGAAAATATTATTAAAAAAAGAAGGCCACTTAGAAAGTGCCTTCTTCTATTTCACTAATATTTAATTGAAATTTCACGATCCAAACTGAGAAAAGGTGGACAAGAAGCGCAAACGCCATACATGCTCCGCTTAAAAAAGTTAGTATAGGATGCGAATACACGTGCCCTAATCCATAGGATATCGCCACGAAAAACATTGTTATGTAAATATAAATTGCTCCATGTATTTGCCTCATATAAACCTCCTTTTCACATAGTATACCATAAATTTTCTGATTATTCACATTAATAGACTGTAATTAATATTTCTCAACTGTTACACCTCTTACAGCAGCCTTAATATACGGTGACCCTTGTAAACTTTGTAAATCCTCTGTTTTCCCTGTTACGACTACACCGTATATTGGTAAGTCTTTTGGTTTGGTGTTTTTTTATTTCTTTATAGTTTATCCTAAAATATTCTCGATATCCCTCTTTATTTTCACTTAAAGATATCCAAATGCAGCTTTTATAAATTTTTTCATAATAAAAAGCACATCTATTTTGATGCGCTCTTCACATATATTCTAGTAAAATATGAATCATTTTTTTCAAACAAAGACTCCCACTCCTCTCTCCCCATACTACCGTTATGACTTAGTTGCCATAATAATTGAACGAGGATAAAACCCCAGCTTTTCATAAAACGATACAGCTTCATTTCCGTATACTACTGTTAATTCAATTTCATCTATCTTCTTTTCTTTAAACCATTCCACTGCACCATTCATTAATTTCAAACCAAATCCGTTTCTTCGGTATTTTTCATCGACAAATAAAACTTCAACCTTCCCGCTTACGCTTTTACTATACGCTATACAAAATCCTAATATATTATCTGTTTCTGATTCAATCAATAATTCAATTCTATATTCTCCGTACTTTGAGTTCTTTTTATAATTTTCAATACGTTCCTCAAATGTCATTCTTGGATAATCGCCAGAAAAATATTTTGATTTATTATTATGATATTCATGCAATTTATTTAAGGATTCTCTTATTATCTCTATTTCATCGAGAGTGATATATTTATTACTAATTTTCATCCTACAGCATCTCCAATAATATATATTCCAACAAAAAAGAAGACCATTTTACGGTTATAAAATAACAATCTATTATTTCATCGCTTCCTTCACAACATCTTGAATCATAACAACTTCTGTTTTCATATCAACAGATGGTGCTTCTTCATCAATACATTCATACCAAAACGCTAAATGCTTTTTATCAATTTCATGATGCGAATTTTCGACAAAAATACCACCTTTTCCTTGCACAGAATACCAATATAAGTACTCTTCTCCATCTCTTATTTCCCGGAAAATTGTCTCAACGTACATTTTTTCGTCGTTTAGTGTCAACAGCACTTCTTTCATATTGTCATTCAGAAGCTGCATCCATTCATCTACACGACGACTTTTACCTTGTTTCACTTTGAATCTCGTTAACTCCACATTCATTTTTATTCCCCCGTTTTCTTACGTACAAGCAATCTATATTCTATTGGATGATAAAAACTTAATTTACTAGCTAATTTTTGCGAAGGAATATTGTCTACATAACAATCCCAGCACGGTGTAATATTATTTTTCATACAATGTTCAATGAACCGCATTGCAACAGCTTGGGCTAATCCTTTCCCTTGATATGCTTCATGCGTTACCATATCAATTTCAGCAAATCCATTCCCGTTAAATATCGAAACACATTCCGCTACAATTATCCCATCTTGTTCTATACAGAATCCAAAGCCATTATTTAAAAACACTTTAGTTGATCCCCAATATTCTTTATAATATTCCTCTGTAAATTCATTGCTTTGTGCTATATCTTTTCTATCAATACGCTTCACTTCATATGTATTTATGTTACAATCTTGTTTTTTCTCTTCAAAGGTTATGCTTTGAAATTTCATTCGCGGAATGTTCCGAAGTATATTACTAAATCGCCCTTCTATCATCATTTCCCACTCTTCACTTGAAGTAAAGAGTGTAAATCTCTTCTCTGTTTTTTCAATAGCCATTTTTAAATATGCAAATAAATTTTCGTTATACTTGTGATCATCCGTATCACCAAATAAATAATAGATACCGTTACCTGTAATAATTAATCCTGCTGTTAACTGCCCGTTTGTAAAAACTTCACCATCTATCATTTGATCACATACCGCATAAGCAAACGTCGTCGTTTTTGTATAACTTTCTAAAATCGGAAGGATTTTTCTATACTCGGCTACAGATAATTTTTTCATAATTGCTCCACTATAATTGTATCCGCCTCTATATTTTCAAAACAAAGATTTACCGTTCTCTTTAATGCTCTCGTTCTATGAATCGTACATGCTGGAATTAAAATAGAATCATTTGGCTTTAATACCGCTGTTTCTCCATCCTCAAAATCAATAAGTAATTCTCCCTCTAATACAATGAATAATTCATCCGAATTAGAATGATAGTGCCAATCATATTCACCAGTAAATACAGCGATTCGTAAGCAATGACTATTTACATTTGAAACGACGAAGTTTTTATGTTGATCTTGAATGTCCTTTGTTAATTCTATTAAGTTCACAGTTTCCATCTTTCGTCTCATCCTTTCATTAGTCGTTCTTCTGAAAAACTAGCTTAGTCTCCACCACCTCC
Organism: Bacillus cereus group sp. BfR-BA-01347; assembly: GCF_022663835.1. Taxonomy (NCBI): domain Bacteria; kingdom Bacillati; phylum Bacillota; class Bacilli; order Caryophanales; family Bacillaceae; genus Bacillus; species Bacillus cereus group sp. BfR-BA-01347. The sequence continues at coordinate 488,329 of NZ_JAKUGG010000002.1, forward strand.
GCAATCTCCCTCACCATCACTTGAGCTGCTACAATCATTGCTACTGTAGTCACCGAATCCACTTGATGAACTTGAAGCATATGAAGATTTTTTTCTCATTTTTCTTTGCTTATCTTTCTTACTTTCATGACTAGGCCATACTGTAGCAAAGAGTATAACGAATAAGGCTAATTCTATTACGACAAGTGCAACTTCTAGAATGCTCTCAATAATATTGGGGGTTATCTCAAAACTGTACAACACTCCAAATGAATACATACACAAAATCACATACAGAGCCATACAAATATACCGAAATGTTTTCTCTATCATAATGACCACTTTTTTTGAAAGAGGTATGTTCTGTTCCTGTTTTTTCTTTATATACTTTTGTCTTTTAGCTTGCTTTTTCTTCCTCTTTTTGCTCCCCATTGAATCCCCTCTTTTTGTTATATAATTCTAAATTATCATAATGAAAATCAATTTACACCAATAAATAACAATTATTCACATGTTATTTCTCCATAAAAAAAGACCCTCCTCATAAAGGAAGGTCTTGAATTTGTCTCTATTATGATAAAGCAGGAGCTTTTTCAAGAAGCTCTTTCGCATCAGCGTATTGTAAGCCGTGCGCTTCTGCAACTGCTTCGAATGTTACATATCCGTCTAATGTGTTAATACCTTTTAATAATGCAGTGTTGCCTAGGCAAGCATCTTTGTAGCCTTTGTTCGCAATTTGCACTGCATATGGTACTGTTACGTTTGTTAATGCAAGAGTTGACGTACGTGGAACCGCACCTGGCATATTAGCAACTGCATAATGAACAACGCCGTGTTTTTCGTAAGTTGGGTTATCATGAGTTGTAATACGATCAGTTGTTTCGAAAATACCACCTTGGTCAATCGCGATATCTACAACGACAGAACCTGGTTCCATTGATTGAATCATTTCTTCAGTTACAAGTTTTGGCGCTTTTGCACCTGGAATTAATACTGCACCAATAACAAGGTCAGATTCTTTTACAGCTTCTGCAATGTTGTATGGATTAGACATTAATGTTTTTACTTGGTTACCGAAAATGTCATCTAGTTGACGAAGACGTTCTGCGCTTAAGTCGATGATTGTTACATCTGCACCTAAACCTACTGCAATCTTCGCTGCGTTTGTACCAGCTTGACCACCGCCGATAATTGTTACTTTGCCGCGTTTTACCCCTGGAACGCCTGCAAGTAAAATACCTTTACCGCCTTTGTTTTTCTCAAGGAATTGTGCACCGATTTGTGCAGACATACGACCTGCTACTTCACTCATAGGTGCAAGTAATGGTAATGAACGATTATCTAATTGTACTGTTTCGTATGCAATTGATACAACTTTGTTATCAATTAATGCTTTCGTTAATTCTGGTTCTGGAGCTAAGTGTAAGTATGTGAATAAAATTAAACCTTCGCGAAAATAGCCGTATTCACTTGCTACTGGCTCTTTTACCTTCATAACCATATCTTGATTCCATGCTTCTTCAGCAGTTTCAACAAGTTTCGCACCAGCTTGTACGTATTCTTCATCCGTAAAGCCAGACCCTAAACCTGCTCCTTTTTGAACAAAAACTTCATGACCATTTTGCACTAAATGTACTGCTCCCGCTGGCGTCATTGCCACGCGGTTTTCATTGTTTTTAATTTCTGTTGGAATACCGATACGCATTATTAGTTCCCCCTTGAGTTATGAAATGACCCCTGAATCATTTTTTAAAGCGCTTTCTACGCTCTTATATTTTAACATAATATCTCAATATTTGACAAAAAATAATATAAGTTTTCCGATAGATTTAATTTTATATTAAAGGACAGTATTATCCGCACCTATCAGCATAAAGGATAAACTGTCCAATCATTCGAATCTTCACTTTATTTTTCTCTATCGATGTCTATGAATAACATCTACTGCACCAGTTACTTCAATAATTGTACCGGTAATCATATCGGAATCTTCCTCACATAAAAACGAAATCGTTCTTGCGATATCTTCGCCTGTTCCAGATCTACCAATTGGTGTTTTACGTTCTTTCAACTGACGTGCTTCTTGAATTGTCGCTTCTTTCATTTCACCAATAATATCACCAGGGCATACCATATTTGCAGTAATTCCATATTCTGCTTCTTCGTAAGCAACAGTTTTCGTTAATGAAACAAGTCCTACTTTCGCTGCTGCAAAAGCTGAACGATAAATCCATCCCGGTGCACTATCTGCCCCTTGGAATCCGTAATTAATAATACGGCCAAAGTTCTGTTTTCTCATAACCGGAACGACAAGTTTCAACAAATGAAATACCGCTGTTAAATTACCCTGAATCATTTCATTCCATTCATCTTCTTCATAATCGACTAACTTTTTTCGTTCAAATACATATGGACCAGCATTATTAATTAAGAAATCAATTTTGCCAAAACGGCTTATCGCTTCTTCTACCATTTTATGTAAATCTTCCTTTTTCGTGACATCCGCTTGCACGAATTGTAGACGCTCTTCTACGTTTTTATATATTTCTTTCATCGTTTCCATAGCCGTTATATCGCTATGATATGTTACTGTTACTGAATAGCCTTTAGCCAATAACTTTTCTGTTACTTGCTTTCCTAAACCTTTCGTACCGGCTGTAATGAGCGCATGTCTCACAAAACTGCCCCCTTTTAAATTGCTATACTTCATATGTAACAAGTTCTCGCTCCAATTACAACTAAAATGAATTGAAACAGAGTTTTCAAAATTCTGTAACGTTTCTGGCAAGCACGTTACCAAAATTTGTTTTATAATTAAGTTGTAAACAGTTATAAAACAGATTGGGAGGAATTTACTATGAATAATACATATACAAATATTTTAATCGCGGTGGATGGTTCTAAAGAAGCAGAAAAAGCCTTTAAAAAAGCAATTCAAGTCGCAAAGCGCAATAATGCAACATTAACAATTGCTCATATCGTTGATGTAAAAGCGTACTCAGCAGTAGAGGCTTATAGCCGTGCAATTGCTGAACGTGCAAATCTATTTGCCGAAGACTTATTAGAAGACTACAAAAAAACTGCGCTTGAAGCTGGTCTTGAAAAAATTGAAACTGTATTAGAATTTGGTAACCCTAAATCTAAAATTTCAAAAGAAATCGCTCCAAACCATAAAGTAGATTTAATTATGTGTGGCGCGACTGGTTTAAATGCTGTTGAGCGTTTCCTAATTGGTAGCGTCTCTGAACATATTATTCGCTATGCGAAATGCGATGTCCTTGTTGTTCGTGGTGATGAGGAACAAGGTGAGCTTTAATTTATAGATAAAACACCAAGTCCACATGGGCTTGGTGTTTTTCATTTCACATATTTTACTAGAAATACAAGACAAGCTATAACAACAACGGTAATTGCCAAGATATAAGGAGGTAGAAACTTCAAAGACCATAATGCCATCATAATCGTCGCAACCATTAAGTACGTTTGCTTTGCACCTTCTGTCATTTTTTTACGAAGAAAGAAAACATATAAATAACCAATTGGCGGCGTAATAAAGCAAAGAACGTATATGATTTTTGATTTTAAATACCACTTTTGTTCTCCAAGTTTCTTTATATCTCCTTCAAATCTCTTACTCTCTTGTTCTCTCGCTTCTTCTACAAGCTGGTCTTCCTCTTCTCCTCTCTTTTCTTTCATATAAGGAAGAAAGTGCATAAAAAAATAGTATGCAAATACGAACGCTCCAAATCCAATATTTAATCTTTCTAACGGAATATGCTCACTAAAAAAAGCAGCAGCAATTGCTAAAGAAAAGCAATACGTCGTCATCCAAACTGAACGTTTTCTCCTTTTCCGTTCCATTTCTTTTTTACCTTGTATATCTTTTCTTTTCGAAAGCCATATAGAAATAAAGCAATCTACTACAAATAGAGCAAAAATAAATATCGCAACGTGTACTGTTTCTAAATCCTCAAATGAAAAGATATTTGGGAATGCAACATGTAATACAACTAACGTATACAAAATTACCCCTATAAAATAAATACGCCTCATTTTCCATTCCTTTCTTATTTCCTAACATTACGTTAACATACATTTTTTAGAAATAGACGGACAAAATATATATGTTTAAAAAAGGAGGATGCTATATGGATGATTCTGAACGTATTATTTTAGATGTGAATGGAAAAGAAATTGAAATGTTAGAGACAATCCGTGAACATTTTAAAGAGACACACGGAATTGAACTAAGTAACGGTGCATTACTACGAGATTTAATGGATATTGAGTATATTCGAATTACGGAAGATCGACATAAGTATGATTAAAAGAAAAACGACTGCAGGCGAATGCCATCAGTCGTTTTCTTTCTTTATTTAAGCTCTTGATGCTTCCCGCCCATACCACCTTGCTCATTGCTATCTTGGTGTACAGTTAGTTTATTTGTTTTCGCATCTTTTAAAACTCTATATGTATATGATTCATTTGGTTCATCTTTAAACTGCACATTCATTCCATACGAATCCATTTTGCTATAAAAGGCCGGTTTTATGTATGCAATATCACTTTCTTTATATCCTTTATCTTGCAAATGCCACATCGTTGCGATAATCGCTTCTTCTCGCTTTTCTTTTTCACCAACATACATATATTTGTCCAAAAGAAACACTTTAGCATTTGCAATTAAACTAATTACCAGTACAATGATAAACACTATTTTTTTCATAGACTTCCTCTAAATTGTTATTTTTTACTACATTGTAACTTAAATGCTAGTAAAAAATAAAGTACGCCAGACTTTACTAGACTGGCGTACTTCCCAACTCAATTCTTAATAATTTCTTTCGTTAACCCCTTCGCCTTTTCCAAAGCGTTTTTGATTTGTTCAAACCCTGTCCCACCAGCACTATTACGACGCTTTACAGCCTCATATGGTGAAAGAACTTCATACAAATCTTCTTCAAATAACGAACTCATCTCTTTATACGTTGCAAGTGGGACATCTACTAAATAAATTCCGTTTTGTGTGCAGTGTAGCACTAGCTTCCCAACAATTTCATGAGCTTGACGGAATGGTAGTCCTTTACTTGCTAAGTAGTCGGCAATTTCTGTTGCGTTGGAGAAATCTTGCGTCACAGCTTGCCCCATTTTTTCTTTGTTTACAGTCATCGTTTCAAGCATGCCCGCCATAATATGAAGGCAACCTTCTACTGTTTTAACTGTATCAAACATTCCTTCTTTATCTTCTTGTAAGTCTTTATTGTAAGCGAGTGGTAATCCTTTCATGACTGTAAGTAAACTAAATAAATTACCGTATACTCTGCCTGTTTTACCGCGGATTAGTTCCGCCATATCAGGATTTTTCTTTTGCGGCATAATACTACTTCCCGTTGCGTATTGATCGCTCATTTCAATAAATTGAAACTCTTGGCTACTCCATAAAATAAGTTCTTCGCAAAAGCGTGATAAGTGCATCATGAGCATAGATGAGTTACTTAGGAACTCCAGTATGAAATCACGATCGCTTACTGCATCTAAACTATTTTCATAGATTCCATTAAATCCAAGAAGCTCCGCACTATATTCTCTGTCAATCGGGAATGTTGTCCCTGCTAACGCTCCTGCCCCTAACGGCGAAATGTTAATACGCTTTAACGAATCTTCATAACGACTCACATCACGCTCTAACATCCAAAAATAAGCGAGAATATGATGAGCAAATGAAATCGGCTGAGCACGCTGCAAATGCGTATAGCCAGGCATAATCGTTTCAATATTATTTTCTGCTTGATGAACAAGAACCGTCTGCAATTGTTTTGTAGCTTTTATAATATGTTCTACTTTTTCTTTTAAATATAAGTGCATATCTGTCGCTACTTGATCATTACGGCTTCGGCCAGTATGAAGTTTCCCTCCCACTTCACCGATTTTTTCAATTAACATCTTTTCGATATTTAAATGAATGTCTTCCGCTTCAACTGAAAAATGCAATTTATTTTGTTTCGCTTCTTCTAATAAATATTGAAGACCTATCTTTATTTTCTCGGCTTCCTCTTTCGTAACGATGCCTTGCTTTGCTAGCATCGTTACGTGTGCAATACTTCCGTTTATATCTTGATTTACTAATTGTTGATCGAAGGAGATGGATGCTCCGAACTCTTCAACCCATGCTTCCGCTTCTTCTGTAAAACGTCCGCCCCAAAGTTTGCTCACGCCTCCACCTTCTTTTGATTCACTTGGCTGTATACTTTCGTCGGTAAACCGAATAATGAAATGAATCCAACTGCTGCATCATGATTAAATTCATCTTGAGCAGTATATGTTGCTAATTTTTCATCGTATAAAGAGTATTCAGATTTACGTCCTTCTACAATCGCATGACCTTTAAATAATTTCACACGCACTGTACCTGTTACATTCTTTTGCGTTTCTTGTAAAAATGCATGAAGCGCTTGTTTTAAAGGCGAGAACCATAAACCATTATAAATAAGTTCTGTTATTTTCTGTTCAATCACTGGTTTAAAATGCGCTACTTCTTTTACGTGTGTTAAATCTTCCAACTCTTTATGCGCAGTAATTAACGTCATTGCTGCTGGGCATTCGTATACTTCACGAGATTTAATACCGACAAGACGATTTTCTACGTGATCAATACGTCCAACGCCATGTTTTCCAGCAAGTGCATTTAGCGTTTTAATTAATTCTGCAAGTGAATATGCAGTACCATTTAAAGTCGTCGGTACGCCTGCTTCAAATCCGATTTCTACAAACTCTGGTTTATTCGGTGTATCTTCTAATGCCAGTGTCATCTCATATGCATCTTCTGGCGGTGCTGCCCATGGATCTTCTAAAATTCCACATTCGTTGCTGCGTCCCCATAAGTTTTGATCTATTGAAAATGGGCTATCTAAATTAATCGGAATTGGTACATCGTTTTCTTTTGCATAGGCAATTTCTTCTTCACGTGACCACTTCCATTCACGTACAGGTGCAATCACTTCTAAGTAAGGATTTAATGCTTGAATAGAAACTTCAAAACGAACTTGATCATTTCCTTTCCCTGTACATCCATGTGCAACTGCAGTCGCTCCTTCTTGCTCTGCAATTTCTACTAATTTCTTCGCGATAAGTGGGCGTGATAGCGCCGAAACAAGAGGATATTTCCCTTCGTATAATGTGTGTGCTTGCATCGCCATCAATGCATATTCGTTTGCAAATTCTTCTTGAACATCAATCATATATGATTTAATTGCACCTACTGAAAGTGCCTTTTCTTTTACAAATGCTAAGTCTTTGCCTTCCCCTAAGTCTAAACAAAGCGCGATAATATCATAATCCTTCTCTTGTAACCATTTAATTGCAACGGAAGTATCAAGACCTCCGGAATATGCTAATACAACTTTTTTCTTCTCCATTTTGCATCCCCCTAAAGAATGAATATTCATTTTCTTTTATAATAATTCACACTTTAACACCTTTTACAAAATGTATCAAGAGTCATTTTCAAATTTTTTCAAACAATTTCGTCGAACTTCTTTCTGTTTTTATGTACAATATAAGCAGGAAAACGGGGGTGAACTTATGGAAAAGTATTTCTTTTACGATGAACATCTCGGCATTGAAATTCCGCATTTACAAGAAGATTGGGAAGATATCCCCGAAAAAATGCAACACGCTATTTTATTAAAATGGGAACAAGTTCGCGGGAAAATTCCTGATCGTATAAAAGAACTTGAGCACTATATTAATACAAAACAACATTATTTAAATAACGAAGAAGACTTCGAAGTTTCTTGTAAACTAAATTCAGAAATTGCCGATCTTGCTTCCATCATTAATGACCTTTGGCTTTGGTATCGACTCACTCAAAATGTATCTGAGGGGAAAGCACACCAATGAAAAAAGCATGCCCCTCAATTACTTTGGGTCATGCTTTTTTTGTCGTAACATGATTTACAATATATTTCTTGTGCTGTTTTCGCCAAACATACATCGAATGGACCAACTAATATACTTCTTTCTTTCGGCAACTTTACAAAAGCGACGAGTTCTTCTTCATATTGAATTTTTTTCTGACATGAAATACATATTAATTCTTTTCTTTTGAACATTTCTTTTAGCATACCTTCACTCCCCCATCATCTATCTATATTAATATACTCTCATAACAGTTAAGACTTGTAAAAAAATGACACATTCCGAATCGAATGATTCATATACTATGTACAAAAGGAGGTCTAAAGCTTATGCGTGCTTTCGTTATTATCGCTTTAACTTTTTTAGGTGTGATTAGTTGGGATGCGTTTTTTAAAGATAAAAGTGATGAAAAAAATACAACGGAATAAAACCCTTTTTTTCTTACTTATTGGACAAACCGTTACAAACTGTCCAATAAGTAAGAAATAACTTAGGCTTTTCTACAAAAATATTTAAACATAACATTTTTTGTAGATTCCCTCCGTTTATTGTCGGTTTCCATCCGCATACATTTTTTAAAAGTATGATATAATAGTATAAATCTTGAAGGAAGGGATTTTGATATCATGATCGCTCGAAGGAGCATGTGGCATCGTATTGACGAATCATACACGTAGCGTATTTTTCAGCTCAGATACTTTAGTCTAGCGAAAAAAATACGAGAGTGGGGAAATTATGATTGCCCGAAGGATAATTTGGCAAAAAAAAGACTCTTCTTACACATAGCGTTTTGTTTAGGACTTAATTGTTACTAGCTAAACAAAACAAAGAAGAGCAGGATTGCTAAATGACGAATCCTACTCCACGTTTTGTTTAGTCGTTTTAAGACTTAAACTAAAACGAAGGTAGGGAGAATTGATGGACGAGAGGATTATTCGTTATTTCTTCAGCGACATATAGCGTAGTTAGTTTTTTTCGTAAACTAACTGAAAGCTACATGTGAGCTCGTAGTTAGTTTACAACACAAAAAGGACTACTAACTACGGAAAGAAGGAATAACGATGAGGAACATCCAAAGTCGACAAATTATTAAAGAAGTTTTTATGGTTTTAATCGGTTCATTTATTTTAGCAGCAGCGCTATATCACATTCACTTCCAAAACCACTTAACAGAAGGTGGCTTTGTAGGTATCGCACTATTCATCCAAAATTTTTATGATATTTCACCATCTATTTCAACTGTAATAATGGATATCCCAATTATTCTACTATGTGCTTCATTGTTAGGTAGAAAAATGGTTGGCTATTCATTCTTAGGTTCAATTTCATTCGGAGTATTTTATTCTCTTATGGAAAATTATTCTCCATTTACGGTCGATTTATCAAACAATTTATTTATAGCTGCAGTAGTTGGCGGTGCGTTAGCTGGTATTGGACTCGGTTTTATATTGCGATTTGGCGGTGCAACCGGTGGAGACGATATTTTAACAATTGTATTAAGTAAAAAAACACGTTTTACAATTGGGCAAATTTTCTTCGTCTTTGACGCGATTGTTCTTGCGCTTTCATTATATTATTTAAATTGGACAGAAATTGCTTTTACTATTCTTTCAATTGCCGTACAGGCAAAAACATTGGATTTAATTTATTATCCAAAAGCAGAAGAAAAGCAACCAGTATCTATTCCAATGTCCAAAAAGCATGCAACAAATTAAAAAAGCGAAAGGCTTCGGCCTCTCGCTTTTTTTATGCTCTTTTTTCTTTCTCGACTATGTGACGCACTTGATAAAATCTATTTGCAAATTCAGTAACGTTTCTTGTTAAACGATAATTCACTGTAGATCCAATTGCCATTCCAATTACCGGTATACCTTGGAATAATTTACGACGAAGAGCATAAATCGAAAATGTCTTCAAAATTTGTTTTAACACAACCTCAGTAGAAGCTGTTTGTAGCACTGCTTCGTCTCCTTCGTAGAAGAACGAATCTTCTTGTTCCAGCTCTTGCAATAAATTGGACCATGCGTATTGCTGAAGTCTTCCTGGTAGTAATGATGCATGAAACACCTTTAACGCAAGCATCATTTCATACGGCTTGTTCACATCATGTCCAAATGATGTGGCAATAAGTTGGACTGCCTTCACATTTAACGCGATCATAACCGGAAAATCCGCCGTTAATAATAATAAACCTCCAGCACCTGTTGCCCCGCCTTGTACAAATGAATATAGACGATGACGTGCTGTTTGCTGCTCTGCTATGTATGTTAATTGATCAATAGATAATGCTTTCAAATCTTCAAGCTGTTCAATCGATTCATCAAATAATCTTGATGTTCCTAAAATCCGATTACGTGCATCTAACTGTGCTTGTGAACTTTGAATAAATGCATGCAAATGAAAGAGCCATCCATCTGCTTTCGTGAAGAATTCTTTTCGCTTTTTCTCAGGTAATTTCGCAACTGCAGTATGTAACCATTTATCAAACACTTTTTGAAAATCGGTCGCTTCTTGCTCAACTAATTGCGCTTCCCATTCTTTTATATTGTCTAAAATGGCTTGTTCTCGCTTCGATCGCATCGTAACAACCACCTCGTTCGATTTTTTTCTATTGTAACATATTTCTGCTTATTCTTTACAAATATGCTTGTATATCTCTTTTCACATACCCTTTATAAGCGACATAAAATAATAGCAAAAAGGATGAGTTGCATCACATGAATCTATCCAATCTAAAACAAAATTATAACGCAGTATTCAGCTTAGGACAAAACTGCTGGCCTGCTTGGGCATTATATCAATTCGAATTATCACCTTTTTTTGGCGTTATTGATTTTATGCTAAGCCCCTCATTAGAAAAAGTGAATGTATTATTACAAAATCGATTTGACCGCTTTTTAAATTTCGAAAATTTATCCTTCATCTCATTTTGGGATGATGGTGCAAAATTAAGACTCCGTGATAATCTATATGAAATCGACTCTTGCCACGACTTTAAAACAGATGTAAACACACCAGCTTCTTGGCCTTCTTATACAGAAATTAAGTTAAACTATGAACATCGTATTAATCGTTTTCTAGCTACAATTGAAACAGCAGCATCCATATTATTTATTCGAACTGGAGGAACATATGAAGAAGCATGTTCCCTAGAACAAATTTTATCTCAAATCGTTACACATACATTCTCTGTCCTATTACTCATTCCTGAAGATGTACCAACCATCACCCAAGAAGATTGGGGATTACAAAATATTTGCGTTATAAAATGCCCTATTATGGATGTATACCAATACAATGAAGCATTTTGGAAAAACTTATTTGATGGAATTACAGTTAGACCGCACACTTAAATACACGATACTTTTATCACACCATACATTATAATCGTCCTTATACAAAACAAATAAGGAGTGATTGTATATGTATCCACGTGCAAAAGCTTTCGGTCTTGCTGTACATCAAGATCGCCTTCTCGTACAAGAATATTATACAGAAGGCGAAATATATTATCGTCCTCTTGGCGGTTCAATTGAACTTGGTGAAAAATCAGCACATACTGTTATTCGGGAGTTTAAAGAAGAGCTTCATACGGAGATAGAAATCACCAATTATTTAGGTTGTTTAGAAAATGTCTTTCATCTAGATCGAGAAATTGCTCATGAAATCATTCAACTATATTCTTTACGTTTATTAGACACGTCACTATATGAAATGGAAAAAGTGAATATACAAGATGAGCAAACAATATCGTATGCGAAATGGATTCCTATTACGGCATTCATTCAGAAAGAAAAAACATTATATCCGGATGGAGTTTTAAAATACATCCAAAAGAAAAAAGACGAAATCCTATAGGATCTCGTCTTTCTTTTCATATATTAACCAATATCTCCAAGACGTAGTACGTCACGAGCGATCATAACTTCTTCGTCAGTTGGAATTACGATAATTTTTACTGGAGAGTGTGGGAAGCTGATGAATGCTTCTTCACCGAATACGTTATTACGTTTTGCATCGAAGTATACGCCCATGTACTCAAGGCCTTCTAATACGCGCTCACGAATAATCGCACTGTTTTCACCTACACCAGCTGTGAAGATGATTGCGTCTACACCTTTCATACGAGCAGTGTAAGAACCGATGTATTTGTGGATACGGCTTACGAATACATCAAGTGCTACTTTCGCACGGTGGTCGCCTTCTTCTTCTTTCGCAATGATGTCACGTAGGTCACTAGAGTATCCAGTAAGACCTAACATACCACTTTTCTTGTTTAATACGTTAACTACTTCTTCTACTGTTTGGCCTGTTTTTTCCATGATGTATGGAATTAACGCAGGGTCAAGGTTACCAGAACGTGTACCCATTGTTACACCAGCAAGTGGAGTGAAGCCCATAGAAGTATCGATAGATTTACCGCCTTCTACTGCTGCGATACTTGCACCGTTACCTAAGTGACAAGAAAGTAAGCTTAAGCTTTCAATTGGACGACCTAATAATTCAGCCGCACGCTCAGTTACATATTTATGAGAAGTTCCGTGGAAACCGTATTTACGGATGCCGAATTTTTCATAGTACTCATATGGTAAGCTGTATAGGAATGCAGATTCCGGCATTGTTTGGTGGAATGCTGTATCGAATACTGCTACTGCTGGTACGTTTGGTAATACTTCTTGGAATGCTTTAATACCAACAACGTTTGCTGGGTTATGAAGTGGTGCTAAATCGCTTAATTCTTCGATATCAGCTAATACTTCATCAGTAATTAAAACAGAGTCAGCAAATTTTTCGCCGCCGTGAACAACACGGTGACCGATACCGCCAATCTCATCTAGAGATTTAACGATTCCGTTTTCAGTTAATTTTTTAAGAAGCATATTAACTGCTACTGCGTGATCTGGAATGTTTGTAATTTCTTTTTGTTTTTCGCCATCTACAGTAATAGTGAAGATACTATCTTCTAAACCGATACGTTCTACTAAACCTTTTGTTAATACTGTTTCACTTGGCATTTCAAATAATTGGAATTTTAAGGAAGAGCTTCCTGCGTTAATCGCGATGATTTTTGACATCTAGTCTTTCGCCCCTTTTTCTCTTGGTAGTTGTGTGGATGTTTCCACAAACCGCTCGATTTTATCTGATCAAATTCACCAAATATGAAAACGTTTCATCATTAGCAAATTTTATACTCACGATTTTAATTTAAACATCGTCCGACATATATTTCAAGTGAAAAAATTGTAACACCAAGAAAAAATATATATTACAGATTTCAAAAAAATTCAGTTAAATCTTGTATATATTTAAAAATATGACATATTATATAAAACTGTACTACATAAATCACTAATACTGTTACATATACCTAGCTTTATTTATGTGTTGCAAACCAAGTATTTAATTGATCCATAATGTCTTCCATTGCCTTCATGTTAGAGAATTTAGGCAATTCCACTAATAACGCCTGTTTTGGCATTGTTACATTAGCGCCTTTCTTTTGGAGAACAAATATACTTTTTGCATTTTTCTCGTTTTTAAACATGGAAACAGGAAGCTGTAATAACCCTTGAATAAAGCATGTTTCTTTAATAAATGCATGTAATTTTGGTGCCTGGTCACTTTCAAAAATGAAGTTTGGTACTAAGAAGAATAAGTACCCGCCCTCTTTCGTATGTTTCACACTTTGTTCAATAAATAAGTGATGGGCATACGACATTCCTTCATCTGCTTTTAATTTATATTCACTTGCACCGATTTCGTTTGGATAATAACCAACCGGTAAGTCTGAAACGACTGCATCAACTGGATCGATATAAAGTGGTGCTAGTCCATCTTGATGGAAGAATTCGATTGCATGCTTTTGTAAATTTGCATTTACTAAAGCAAGTTTAATTAGCACTTCATCCACTTCTACACCAAATCCACTCATTGTTAGTCCTTCTTTGGCGCTATTAAACACTGTAGTCATTAAATTTCCTGTTCCAATTGCAGGATCTAAAACTGTGATCTCGTTTTGACCTTGCATAAATTTATGGAATAAGTAACTCATGAACATACCAACTGCATCAGGTGTCATTTCGTGATTCGCTTGTACGCCTTCTTTCATTCCTTTTAAGATGGCTAACTGAAATGCTTTACGAATTTCTTCACCTTTATATGTTTCTTCATTAAACGTACTATATTCACGATTCAGCCTTTCAATTGCTGATTCGGATAATTCCTCTTGTAAAATCGCTCCCTCAAACAAGTTATCACCTGTTTCTACAAGCGCCTCTAAATATGTTACATCTAATTCTTTACGTAAAACTACCGCAGAAGAATCAAAAATAGAAAATAATGTTTCTACTGTCTGACTCACGTACATTCCTCCTTCTCTCTTTTACACATAACTTATATCATACCACAAAGTGATTTTTTCCAAAAAGAAAAAGCGACCTCCTGTAAAGAGCTCCCCTTTAGTTATATGTGATATAACGTTTTTTCTCATATATCGATGCCGTTACAGAGCAATATATGAGAAAAAACGACCTCTTTATAAGAGGTCATTTTCTTCACATTACTTCGCAGATTTAGCTGCTTCTAATGCTGCTTCATAGTTTGGATGGCTTGTACCTTCGCTTACGTACTCTACGTAAACTACTTTGTCATTGCTATCTACTACGAATACTGCACGAGCAAGTAAACGAAGTTCTTTCATTACTAAGCCGTAAGCTTCACCGAATGAAAGGTCACGGTGGTCAGAAAGTGTTACAACATTTTCTAAACCGTTTGCTGCACACCAGCGTTTTTGAGCGAATGGTAAATCAGCGCTAATTGTTAATACTTTTGCGTTTTCAATACCTGCTGCATCTTGGTTAAAACGACGTGTTTGTGCATCACACACACCTGTGTCGATTGAAGGTACAACACTAATTAATTTCACTTCGCCTTTGTATGTTTCTAAACTTACTGGAGATAAGTCGTTTGCTAATACTTGGAAGTTTGGCGCTTGATCGCCAACTTTAACTTCTGTTCCAACTAAAGTCATTGGATTACCTTTAAAAGTTACGTTTGCCACTTGAAAATCCTCCCTTATTTAAACAAAATATGTACAATGTAAATGATAGTTTGTCCCTATCGATAATGCAAATAAAATCGCTTTATTTACAAAAAATTAAAGAAGCTAACCTATTGATTAGCTTCTTTATTCTTTAAATTTGAAATTCTGGATCATCTTCTTTTCGTTTATCCATCATTTCTTTCACTTTATCAACAGCTTGTGGCGCTAATTCAATTATTTTATCGATGACGTGTGTTTGTTTATCTAAATGCAATACTTTCACACCATCTCCATTTATAACAAGAAAGGCAACAGGATTAATAGAAACTCCTCCACCACTTCCCCCGCCAAATGGATGACGGCCTGAATGTTCTACTTTACCAAATTCACTTCCACCAGCAGCAAATCCGAAACTTACTTTCGAAACTGTAAGAATTACGCTTCCATCTGCCGCTTTAATTGGGTCACCAACAATTGTATTTACATCAGTCATTTGTTTTAAATGCTGCATTGCTGTTGTCATTAAACCTTGAATTGGATGGTCCATTCTATATCCCCCCTATGCTTGAACAGATTTTTCTGCCATACCAGATCTTTGTCTTCTCATAAAGACGAGTAATTTGACGCCAGTTTTTATAGCGCGGAATATACGAAAAGATGCTGTTAACTCGCATCTTGATGCAAATCCTTTCCCTTGAAAAACTGGGGTAATTTCAAATTCTGGTACGTCGACAATATGCATATATTGTCCGACAACTCCAGCAACCATACCTTTTGTCCCCCATGCATATCCAGTGACAATTCCAGTACTAGCTGCATCGCCTGCTCCAATTTGTGTATGCCATTTCCAACCATTGATTTTCACTCGTTTGAGAAAATCTTTAACAATAGTATGAACTTCTTGAAGCTTTTTTATCAGTTCACCAATGCTGTCAAGTTGCGCCATAATTTTATTATCGAGTCCGCCGTCTTCTTCAGCTTTTTCGATTTTCTGTCCTGTCTTTTTCTGCTGTTTTTCAATTCTTTCCAACACATCAAATGTATATCGAATCATCCATATTTTCACTTGAAGCAAACATTGCTTTTCCATTTCTGAATATAAAAATGTCACCTTAAGCTTTATTTTCGACAATAGTATAAACAAAATAAAAAGAAGAAGAATTATTATTCCAATTACGAGCCACTTCATACGTATCATCCTTTCACTCCGTACCCATTATCGACAACTTTATGCATCATTAAACAGAGTTCTATAAGATTGAATATAAAAATTTTTCTAAAAATAAAAAGGTGTTTTGACAATTTATATCGAAATATATTATTTGAACATATCATCAAGGAACAGACTCTAATGATATGTAGCACGAAAAACAGAAAATTTAACTGCAGTGGAGGGATACATAATGGCAGATCGTCGCAATTTATTTTTCTTTTATGGTGATGACAAAGCAACGCTCGTTGAAAAAATGAAACCAATCTATCGTATTTTAGAAGAGAATGGATTTACCATATTAGATCATCCAAAAAATGCAAACGCTATCGTCAGTGTTGGAGATGATGCAACTTTCTTACAAGCCGTTCGTAAAACTGGTTTTAGAGAAGATTGTTTATACGCAGGGATTTCTACGAAAGATGAAACTTCGTTCTACTGCGATTTCCATATTGATCACGTTGATACAGCCCTTCAAGAAATTACAAAAAATGAAATTGAAGTGCGAAAATATCCAACAATTCAGGTAGATGTAGATCATAGTACATCTTTCCATTGTTTAAATGAGTTCTCATTACGTTCTAGTATTATTAAAACATTCGTTGTAGATGTTCACGTTGATGATTTATACTTCGAAACATTTAGAGGGGACGGTTTAGTAGTTTCTACCCCAACAGGAAGTACTGCTTACAATAAATCATTGCATGGTGCAGTTGTTGACCCGCTTATCCCATGTTTCCAAGTAAGCGAACTAGCATCATTAAATAACAACACATATCGTACGCTCGGTTCACCGTTCATTTTAAATCACGAACGTACATTAACTTTAAAACTAAAACCAGACGGTAACGATTATCCTGTTATCGGCATGGATAACGAAGCGCTTAGCATTAAACAAGTAGAAAAAGCTGTTGTACGCTTAAGCGATAAACAAATTAAAACAGTTAAATTAAAAAACAATTCTTTCTGGGAAAAAGTACAAAGAACGTTTTTATAGAATTAAAATAACCGCAGAATTATGTAATTCCATAATTCTGCGGTTATTTATTTACCCCAATTGACGCGGACAATAATCTCTTACTATCCGGCCGTTATTCTTGTCAGTTTTTGTCGGTAAGTCGATATATTTTAATAATCGCTCATATATTTTTACTCATCTTTTCTATAGACAACTTGGCCATCTATTACGGTCATTTCTGCTTGCACTTCTTTTATTTCTTCTGCCTCAATTTCAAAAATATTGCGGTCTAATATTGTAAAATCTGCTTCATATCCTTTTGTAATTTGCCCTTGCTTCGCTTCTTTTCCGATTGCATAGGAACTTCCTGTTGTAAATAAAGAAACAGCCTCATAAATCGTTAATCTCTCCTCAGGCATATAGCATACACCGTCAATAAAACTTCTACGTGTAACAGCGCTATATATGCCTAAAAATGGATTCACTTGTTCAATGGGAGCATCTGAGCCACCGTTGCAGTGTAATCCTGCTTCCAATAACGTCTTCCAAGCGTACGCATAACGAAGACGACGCTCGCCTAGTTTTTCAATGACTGACGGAAAATCTGATGAAAGAAAGACTGGCTGTATATCGATAATGGCTTGCAAGTTTTTCATTCTTTCTATCAACTCTTCACGAGCAAGCTGACAATGAATAATACGGTCACGTAACCCTTTTGCTGGTGGATATAATTCGAGTGCATCAATGACATATTCAAGCGATAAATCACCGATAGTATGAATCGCAACTGGCATATGTAATTCTCGTGCTTTCTTCACTAATTCCGCAAGTTCTTCACGTGAGAAAATCGCAACCCCATTCGTTTCCTTCGCATCTTCATACGGTTCACTTAATAATGCTGTTCTTCCGCCAAAAGAACCGTCAGAGAAAATTTTCATTGCTCCAAATTCAATATAGTGTTCATTTTCATATTCTTTTCGTTCATGTGCTACTTCATGATGAACGAGCAAATGGGCTTTAAATGGCATTTCTTTTATAACGTGAGAAAACGCATTATATGTTTTTCTAAAACCACCATAATAATTTAAATCTTCCGTATGCCCGCCAACAAGTCCGTATTTCCAGCAATCTTTAATCGCTGTTTGCAGAGCTCTTTGCAAATAAGCTTCATCAATTTCTGGCTGAACGTGTTTAATTAATTCTTGCCCTTGTTCATATAAAAGCCCTGTTAACTTATTTGATGAATCCCTGCCAATTTTTCCGCCTTTTGGATCTTGCGTCGCTTCTGTTATGTTCGCTTCTTGCAGTATGTATGAATTAACCCATGTAACGTGACGACAAACTCTCTTTAATAAAATGGGATGGTCTTTCGAAATTTCATCTAAATCATGCGCGTGAACATCTTTCGTATCTGTAAAGTTATTTTCATTCCATCCTTCTCCAATAATCCAAGCGCCCTTTGGAGCTTCTTCCGCTTGCTTCTGAACGAGAGTAAGCACTTCACCATAAGATGTGCAATTTGATAAATCTAGACGAAGTAATCTCTCCCCATGTCCAATAAGGTGCATGTGGCTATCAACGAGACCTGGAATCATCGTTTTGCCTTTTAAATCGTGCAATGTAACCGCGGCATATTGGTTTTCTAACTCTTCTTTACTTCCAACATCAACGATCGTACCGTTTTCAACGTAAACTGCGTCCACTTTTTCATTTTCTTCTCTCATTGTGTAAATGGTGCCGCCATACCAAATTTCTCCCATATATCCCATCTCCTTTATTTTTTATTGTATAAAAAAAAGCACCATTTCAAAATATGGTGCTTTTCTTAAAATTACTTTTGTTCAGTAGTAGACGTTGTAACTTGCCATTCAATATTAAATTTATCTTTTACTTGTCCGTATGCTGGGCTCCAGAATGTTTCTTGAAGTGGCATGATAACTTCTCCACCTTCTTGTAACTTATCGAATACTTCTTTTGCTTTTTCTGCATTACTAATTTGAATTGCGATTGTTACTTGAGATCCGATTGCATGCTCTTGACCCGGGAATGTATCAGAAATCATAAGATCCGTATTACCAACTTTTAAAGTAGCGTGTAAAACGCGCTCTTTCGCTTCAGCTGGAACCGGGTATTCTGGATTTTCAGGCATATCACCAAAAGTTTGCATGACTTCTACTTTTGCATCTAAAGCCTCTTTATAAAACTGTACAGCTTCTTGCCCACTGCCATCTAAAACTAAGTACGGATTAATACCTAAAATCATACGGACACCTCTTTTTTTAGTTTATAAAATCGAACTTGTGTTCGTTTTTATTTTATCATTGTTTTGCATTTCATTCAACTATTTACTTCACTGTTTTCAAAATTATTTTGACGGAATCTCCATCTCTTGTTTTCTAAGTTCAATACGGCGAATTTTTCCAGAAATCGTTTTTGGTAGTTCATCTACAAATTCAATTTTGCGAGGGTATTTATATGGTGCAGTGAGTTCTTTGACGTGTTGTTGGAGTGTTGGAATTAATGTTTCTTCGTTCTTTTCTATATTCTCTCTTAATACGATAAATGCCTTCACGACACTTCCACGAATTTCATCAGGACTTGCGACAACTGCACATTCTCTTACGTACGGATGTTTTACAAGAGCATCCTCTACTTCAAATGGCCCGATTGTATAACCAGAACTAATAATGATATCATCACCGCGCCCTTCAAACCAGAAGTAGCCGTCTTCATCTTTCTTCGCTTTATCACCTGTAATATAATAATCACCGCGAAATTGCATCGCTGTACGTTCATTGTCTTTGTAATATTGTTTAAAGAGGGCCGGCGTTTCAATGTGAACTGCAATATCACCAACTTCGCCTACTTTAACTGGAGTACCTTCCTCATTTACGATATCGACGTGGTTACCTGGCGTTGGTTTCCCCATTGATCCTGGTCTAATATCCATCCCTTTCATTACACCAACAAGTAATGTATTTTCCGTTTGCCCATAGCCGTCTCTTACTGTAATATGAAAGTGCTTTTGGAACGTTTCAATGACTTCTCTATTTAACGGCTCTCCTGCGGATACAGCGCTATGTAATGCCTCTAAATTGTACTGGCTTAAATCTTCTACCTTTGCCATTAATCTATACTCAGTCGGTGTACAACAAAGCACATTCACCTTATTATCGTCTAATAAATTCAGGTACGTTTTCGGTTCAAACTTACCGTGATATACAAATCCTGTTGCCCCTGATCCTAGCGTTGCTAAAAACGGGCTCCAAATCCACTTTTGCCAGCCTGGACTAGCTGTTGCCCATACAATATCATTCTCTTCAATTCCGAGCCAATTTGGAGCGCTCGTACGTAAATGAGCGTATGCCCACGCATGTGTATGAACGACACCTTTTGGATTTCCTGTCGTTCCTGACGTGTAAGATAAAAAGACCATATCTTCTTTATCTGTCTTCGCCATTTCTAACATGTCACTCTCTGTTTCTAACGCTGTTTTCAAATTAACCCATCCATCTACTGATTGCTCGCTCAGGACAAATTTTCGAAGAGATTCCATCGCTTTTATATCATCAAATTGCCTAATATACGGCTCATAACTTACTATCGCTTTTACTTCTCCATGTCCAATTCGATATTCTATATCTTTTTTACGTAACATTTCCGAGCTTGGAATTACGACAAATCCTGCTTTAATAGCAGCAATATACGTCATGTACGCTTCAATTAAACGCGGCATCATAATGAGAAGCTTGTCCCCTTTTTGCAAACCACTTTTTATAAAAGCGTTTCCAATTTTATTCGCACCTTGCATTAATTCAGCGTATGTAACTTCCCTTCGATTCCCTTTATCATCTTGCCAAATTAAAGCTAACTTCCCTTTATCACCCGTATATTTCTCTATTTCAGAAACTAAATTATAAGACGGTGGCGCCAACAATTCTTCTCGCTTCATAAAATATCCTCCCTTTTCTTTATGCCTCCTTTATATAATAAAGAATTTTCTGTTAATTTTGAACCCTCTTCTTTTGACAAATTTTTCAGTTCTGTCGAATTAGCAAACGAAATTACATCGACTTACCGACAAATAGCGACACAACACAAAAAAGAAAGAGCGGGAGAACCCGCTCTTTCTAAGCCATCATATGGGATTATTTTTGGTAACCGCCTAATTGTTGCTCAGCTAGTGAAACTAGACGTTTAGTGATTTCACCACCAACAGAACCGTTAGCGCGAGCTGTTGCATCAGCTCCAAGTTGAACACCAAACTCTTGAGCGATTTCGTATTTCATTTGGTCTAATGCTGATTCAGCACCAGGAACCGCTAATTTATTTGTGCTACGTGACATGTTATATCACCTCCTTGTGAGTATAGAGTGTGATAAATAACATGACTTCATACACGTTTTAGATATGGTAATTTATGGTTTTAGAAAAGTTCTTCAAATTTTTCTTCTTCCGCCACTACTTCTACCGTTTGTAATACCATTGTTTCTTTGTTCGCTACAGCTTCATCGATTAATGGCGTGAAATCGTATTTCGCTTCAAAACGATTTGCTTTTTCACGTTTCGGCTTTGTCGCTGGGCTTGCTGGTGTGAATACAGTACAGCAATCTTCATATGGACGAATTGAAATATCATATGTGCCGATTTCTTCAGCGATTTTAATAATCTCTAATTTATCCATCGTAATAAGCGGACGAATAACTGGGTAGTTTGTTACTTCGTTAATCGTATGCATACTATCTAACGTTTGGCTTGCTACTTGTCCAAGACTTTCACCAGTCGTAATTGCAAGTGCGTTACGCTCCTCAGCAATACGTTCTGTAATACGCATCATCATACGGCGCATAACCGTCATTGAATAGCTAGATGGGATTTCTTTATTAATCGTTTTTTGCACTTCTGTAAACGGAACAAGGTGAAGCGTTACTCGTTTACAATACTTCGTTAACTCTTGCGCTAAATCGATTACTTTTTGTTTTGCACGCTCACTTGTGAAAGGTGGACTATGGAAGTGAACTGCTTCCACAGATACGCCGCGTTTCATCGTTAAGTACGCTGCTACTGGGCTATCAATACCACCAGAAAGAAGTACCATTACTTTTCCGCCAACGCCAACTGGTAAACCGCCAGCCCCCATACGCTCATCGCACATGATATAGCTATAGCCACTGCGGATCTCTACGCGTACATTTACATCTGGATTATGAACATCTACTGTAATATCTTCTGTGTTTTCTAGAATATGTCCGCCAATCTCAGGTAATAATTCCATCGTTCTCATTGGGAAATGCTTATAAGAACGGTGTACAGTAATTTTAAATGTTTTCACATCACCTTTTACTTGTAAGAAAGCTGCTAATGCACCTTCTTTAATGTCTTCTAATTCTGATGGTACTTTCATCGCTAAGTTAAATTTATGAATACCGAATACATCCTTCAATCTTTCAGAGACTGCTTCATGATCTTCACCATTTAACTGGATGTACATACGATCATGTGTTGCATCGATTTTAATATTTGGGAATTTTTTCAGTTTGAACTTCACGTTATCTTTTAATGTGCTTACAAACTTAGAACGGTTCTTACCTTTTGTCGTCATTTCTCCATAACGCACTAAAATATATTCATATTTCAACATAATTTCTTTACCTCATCACTTCATATAATTTTGGCATCGTCTCTTTTACAATACCTTCAAATTGTTTTACTTCTTCCATTGTGTTTTCTGGTGCCAAACTAATACGAATAGCGCTTGCAGCTGCTGCATGCGGCACTCCCATTGACACTAACACTCTGCTCACTTCATTTGCTTTTGAAGAACAAGCAGATTTCGTTGACACATATACACCGTGTTCTTCTAAAGCATGAACGACTACTTCTGGTTTTAAACCAACAAATGATACATTTAAAATGTGCGGTGCTGCATAGGCAAGCGACGTGTTAATCGTTACATCTTCCATCTCTTTAAAGAAACGAACAAGCTCTGCTTGTAAACTTTGCAAATGAGCTACCTTTTCTTTCACTTGTTCCATTGTCATGCGAAGTGCTTTCACCATCGCTACAATGCCAGGTAAATTCTCTGTACCAGAGCGATACTTAAGCTCTTGTTGACCACCTGATAAAATTGGATCTAATCTTACGCCATCGCGTACATAGAGAAGACCCGTTCCTTTTACACTGTGGAATTTATGTCCAGATATTGAGCAAAGATCAATATGAGAAGCATATAAATCAAGCGGTACTTTTCCTATCCCTTGCACATGATCTACATGGAATCTTATTTTCGGATGATTCGATAATAACGTTCCAATTTCAGCAACGGGCTGAATTGCTCCAGTTTCGTTGTTCACATGAATAATTGACACAAGAATCGTATCTTCACGAAGTGCTCGTTTCACATCTTCTACCGATACAACCCCATGCTCGTTAACCGGTAAATATGTTACATCAAACCCGAGTTCTTCTAATTGCTTATATGCCTCAAACACAGACGCGTGTTCAATATTTGTTGTAATGATATGTTTGCCGCGCGAACGATTCCTCATCGCTATCCCTTTAATCGCAAGGTTATTCCCTTCCGTTCCACCTGATGTGAAAATAATTTCAGAAGGTTTAACACGAAGAAGCTGCGCTGCAATCGTTCTTGATTGTGTTAATAGACGCTCTGCCTCTCCTCCAAGCGAATGAATAGAAGAAGGATTACCAAAATATTTCCCAGCAACCGTCACGTATGATTGAAGAGCTTCTGGATATGGCTTCGTCGTCGCACTATTATCAAAATAGATCATCGTTCTTCCCCTTTCAGCGCTATCACATCGTATAATCATATCATAAATACGTGTCATTACGCTAAGACTACGCAAAGGTTCCGTTTTATCTCGATTGGTGAAGACTAATAATTGGCGAGGATGCCCTCCTATTACAGTTTCACTTTATCCCGCGTTAACGGGCAATAAGACTCTCACCTCAAAATCCAGTTAGAGCAAAGAAGTTAGATGGGAGATTAACTGCCCGTAAATGCCCGATTGGTGAAGGCTAGTAATCAGTGGGGATGAATCCTCCCACCGATTACAGTTTCACTTTATTTTGAAACGAATAACCTTGCTGTATTCCGCTATTCATTATAGCAACATCGCCTGCAAAATTACATAAAAAAACAAACCCTTTTATGAAAGGGTTTGTTCATTGTCTACATATTCAGCTATTTTTTGAACAACGCCAGGTTCAAGTTGCTCTAATACTGAAGCCGCTTGTTCTAAAGCTGCATCGTATTGGTATTCACGGAATAATTTCTCAGCATAATTTAAACTTTCTGCTAGGTTTTCATCATGACTGCGGTAACGGTTACCGTACTGAATTAATTTTTCCACTAAATATGCTTGTCCAATTAACTCTTCTGTCATTTCAGCTACATCGTTCACAGTTGTATATGCTTCTTCTAAACTGCTATTTACAGCGTTCATATTTAACGGCTTCACTTCTAATTGTTCATATACAGCTTGCATTGCCATTTGCCCTCTTTTTAAATCTTCCATAATACTCTCTGGAAGACCTGGCAAATTCGACTTTTGCATAAAGCGTTTCGTTTCGAAAATAGTATTTCGCATTTCTTGTAACTTCTCACGCGCTTCAAATTCTTCTTTACGCATCGCTTGCAGCATTTCTTTATATTCTGCATGAAGTACTTTTAACGTTTCACATTGCTCATAAACCTCTTCTAGTTCCTCACGAATAATAGAGAAGGCAATATCTTGTTCAGCAACGCGTAATTGCAACATTTCAAAACGTTTCGTTAAAATGTGCATTTGCTTTTCAATTACTTTTTGAGACTCAATATCCTTATCTTGCAATTGATAGCTTTGTTTCACAAGTTGTGTTTCTGTTTTCGTTTCAATCGTTTCGATGCGCATTTCTTCTAAGTCATCATAAACAGAAAGTGTTTTTTGCTCCACATAATGTCTCGCATGTACTTCTTGTTCCAGCTGATCGTAGAACCCATCTAAACGTGTTTTTAAGTTTTCTACTTTTTCAGCCGCTTCTGTTATATGAAGCTCCTGTATATCCATTAAACATGTTTGTAGTTGTTTCGTCATATCGCGAACTTCTTTAGGGACTTCCAAATAATCTAATACATAACCTTGTCTTACCATATCATTATGTCCGTGTAATAAATCTTCCAGTTGAACTGGTAACGTCGCTTGACACTCTACCAATAAATCTGGAATTTGGTGAATAATGATTTCTAAATCTGCTAAACCTTCTTCCAAACTAATAACAATTTCTCTCGCTTTTAAATAGTCGCCATTGTTTGTTGCTTCTTCAAAGGTTTTAAATTTCTCAGATTCAGCGTCTAACATCTCTTCGATTTTCTGCTCTGCTGCTCCATACATATGTCTATGAGCAAGAACACTCTTTTTCATACTACGATATGTATCACGTAACCCTTCAATTTCCGAGCTATTTTTCTCATGGCTTTCTAACAATTGCTGTAATTCATTTAAAATGTCCGTAATACGATTATCAGCGTCATCTAAACCACTTATGGATTCGTTCATCGCATGCTTTGCTTTTCGGAAGGAGAATTGCGAGGCGAATTTTCGCGCTTGCGCTAAATCTTTGTCAGCTTTCGGAAGGGTTGTTGATACAATTTCATCCCATTCTTCACGCCATTTACCAAACAGTTCTTCTGTTTGACCCGTCATGTTTAAATCTTTTACCCGTTTTAGTTCATCTGCCACAGGTTTATCTTTTATCTCTTGTTTCCACTGCTCCAGTGCTTCAATATCTTTATATGAACGATTTCTTATCACAAGCTCTATCATGAGCAGCACTAGAATAGAGCTTACTACAATGATAACGATCGTCAGGATAGAATCCATGCAAAAAAGCCTCCTAGTTATATCTCTTTTTTTGTCCGTTCCGTTTATGAAATGGAAGGCATTATGTATAAAAAGGGAATTCCCCTATATTTAACAACTAACAATGTACTAATCATACCATGTAATGGTTTGTTTTTGACCTAGTTTTTTTTAAAATTTCATGTTTCTTTCAATGTGATTGTAATCTTTCTCAATATTCCGCCTACCTCACTACCTATCCTCAAATGATTGTAATAACAAACAATCTTTCGTATGGGATACGAAATAAATTTTCCGCATGAGTGGTGGTTCAACAGAAATTACATGTACATTTCCTTGCCTTACAGACTGCTCTACTGCCCTTTCTGGAAGTAACGTGATACCAAGGCCAGCTTTTACCATTGCAAGCATCGGTTCTGCGTAAGATGTTTCCACAGCTATAGTTGGTTTTACACCTATTTCATGAAACATGTTCATAATCATTTTCCTTACATCACATATTTCTGGATATACAATTAATTTTTCATTGTGCAGCTCTTCTATTTGAATGACTATCTTCTCTTTGTACGGATGATTAGTTGAAACGGCACAAACAATTTTCTCTTGTTGTACTTCTTTTATATACGTAGCCCCTTCTACTATTGAATCGATGAACATCGCGTCAATCTCCCGCGCTTTAAATAAATCTCTTAATACTTCCGTATGCCCGATTTGCCATTCCAATTCGAACTCATCACCTAATATATCTTTACATTCTGATATGTAATGCTCTGCTAAACTCGGTAGTATACCAATTGAAAATTTCTGGTTCTCTTGATATCCCCTCATTTCTGTTTTCACTTCATTTATTTGCTCCAAAATCGGTAGCATTCTTTTTATAAATAACTCTCCTGCCTCCGTTAACTCTACTCCTTGCGCAGAACGCTTAAGTAAAGTAACCTCTAAATCCGCTTCTAACTTTTGAATTTGTTTACTAAGCGCTGGTTGAGATATATGTAAAATCTTACTTGCCTTTGATAAACTTCGCGTATGCTTCACTTCAATAAACGATCGTACTGCCTCCAAATCCATCGTACACACCTCTAACAAAAAGTTATAACCGTTATAAGAAATCGCTATTTCCTCCTATAAACAATTACTCTTTATACTTATTTCATCAACTTACTATAACGAAATGTAAAGGGGAAAGATACTCTTGAACAAAAAACAAATGCTACTCGGATCCTTTCTATGCTTACTCGCCGTCACTGCCTGGGGATTTATGTTTCCTGTAATGGCAAATGCTCTGCAATTTATCGATCCGTTCTTCTTCACAACGATTCGCTATGGATCAGCAGCTATTATTTTTCTTATTTTGCTATTAATTACTGAAGGAAAGACTTCGCTCAGTTTAGAAAAAAGAACACTTTCTCTATTCTTTTACGGGACAGTCGGTTTCGCGGGGTATGGTTTTCTCGTTTTCTACGGACAACAACTTGCTGGACCTTCCGGAGCAATCCATGCAGCTATGATTCAATCCCTTATGCCACTGATTGCCTTATCACTGCAATGGATAACGAAAAATTGCCGCCCACAAAACTATACATTCCTTTGTATGTTCGTTGCATTACTTGGTGTTATGCTTGTCATTTCAAAAGGAAATATTCACTTATTATTTGGAGCTGCAAGCCACTTATCAACAAACATATTGATGCTATGCGGCGTTACTTGCTGGGTCATTTATACAAACGGGGGTGCTCGTTTTCAATCTTGGTCACCACTTAGGTACACGACATTAACTTGTTTATTTGGCTCCATTTCACTCATCGTTATTGTTACTTTCTTAACGTACACAAATATAGTTACTATGCCGTCACTGCATACAGTTGTGAGCGTTCGTTTTGAGCTCTTTTATATGTCGATTATCGCAGGCGTTATCGCTGTATTTTGCTGGAATATGGGAAATCGCTATATTTCATCTATTAACGGCATATTATTTATGAATTTAGTTCCTATCCTTGCACTGATCGGTTCTATCTTTCGAGGTTATACAGTCGATAAAATTGAAATCGCTGGAGCAGCATTAACAATTATCGCGCTATTATGTAACAATTTATGGCAAAGAAAAGTAAACATAAAAATCCCCACCTCAGTTCGTTAGGTGGGGATTCTTCACATATGAACAGCTCTTGGCCATTCATGGTACATATTCGCTTTACATAATGCTTGTTCCATCCATTGCTCAATCTCTTTCGTATACATTTCTATGAAAAATGTCTCAGATGGGAAAGAATGCAGTACTTCTGATATATATTGTGGATATAAAAACGGCATATTTATCATACCTTTTAATTGCGTCATAAACATTGTAAATGATACTTTCTGAAATTCTTGTTTCATTTGTCCTTGTCTAATCATTTGTTCTATATAATATCTTTCTTTAGAAAAATAAACGGTCATCACTTCACGAATTAATGTCGTATCAAGCGAAAGCTCTCGGTAGAAGAAACGTGTTAGTTCTCTATTTTCAAATTGATATCGTAAAATCCCGCGCACCATTTGCACCATCACATCTTTAGCCGACAAATACTCTCTCTGTTCAAACGACATTTCAATCACATGAATATATCCTTCTAAAAAATCAGTAATAAGCTGTTCTAATAAACCTTGCTTCCCAGCAAAATAATATGAAATATTCGCTACATTCACATCCGCTCGCTTTGCAATGTCTCGCACCGACGTTCCATCATAACCTTTCGTATTAAACAACGATATTGCCGCATCAATTACTTTTTGTTTCGTCTGCTTCATGCGCTCACTTCCCTTCAATGAACAGCTATAGTTTAAATTTCTTGACTTTTAAGACAAATTCCTTTAATTTTCTATCGACAAAGTCATGTGAAATACATCGTATTTTGCTAATATTTTACACATCTCGATAAAAAAGGAGCTGTTTCCATGTTTACTAAAGAAAGTTATGCAGGATCTCGCGTGCAGCAATATGAGACAGTAATTAAACAACTGGATGCGTTATTAACTGGCGAATCAAACGTAGTCGCAAACTTATCAAATGCGTCCGCATTATTAAACCAATTTTTAGATCGCGTTAATTGGGTTGGCTTTTACGTAACAGAAGGAACTCAGCTTGTTCTTGGACCGTTCCAAGGAATGCCTGCTTGCGTGCGCATTCCATTTGGACGAGGCGTTTGCGGCGTAGCAGCTGAAACGAAAACAACACAGCTTGTAGCAGACGTTCACCAATTCCCAGGTCACATCGCTTGCGATAGTGCTTCTAATTCAGAAATCGTTGTACCGATTGTGAAAGAAGGAGTTGTCATTGGTGTACTTGACATTGATAGTCCTGAAAAGAATCGTTTTGATGAAGTAGATCAGCGCTATTTAGAAAAGTTTGTGGAAACACTCCTAAAACATATGTAAAAAGAAAAGAGCGAGTTATCGATTTAGTACGTCCTGTACAAAACCGATAGCTCACTCTTTTTTATTGATTAACAGTAGATATTTTCTTTAATGCCTGCTCTAAATCAGAAGCGATATCCTCCCACGATTCTAAACCGACTGATAAGCGTATTAAATTATCGAAAATGCCCATTTCTTTTCTTAGTTCAGCTGGAATCGCAGCATGCGTCATCGTTGCTGGATGCTGAATTAACGTTTCTGTATCTCCTAAACTCACCGCAATTGTAATAAAGTGAAGATCATTAATAAACGCTTGCGTCTCTTCTTTTCCGCCTTTTACTGAAAAAGAAATAACACCGCCCCCTTGTTTCATTTGACGAGATGCTAACTCCCCTTCTGGATACCAAACACCTTCTACCGCATCATGTTTTCTTAAGAACGATACAATTTTTTCTGCATTATCACAATGACGATCCATTCTTACTGCTAACGTCTTTAACCCGCGTAATAATAACCACGCATCAAACGGCGCCATAATACCGCCGATATCCTTTCGCATCGGGCGAATCTTTTCAGCTAATGCTTTCGTTTTACAAATTGTTACGCCCGCTACAACGTCACCATGGCCTCCAATATATTTTGTCGCACTATGCACAACAGCGTCACAGCCAAGCTCAAGCGGTCTTTGTAAATAAGGTGAACAAAATGTATTATCAACAATAACAAGTAAGCCTTTTCGCTTCGCAACCCGAATCACTTGTTTTAAATCAATTAATTTCATTGTCGGATTAATTGGTGTTTCAACGAAAATAAGCTTTGTATTTGGGCGAATTTTATTTTCAATATCAACCTCTGTCTCCATATCACAAAACGAATGCGTAATCATAAATTTTTCTTCTAACACTTCTAAAAAACCGTACGTACACCCATATAATCCATTTGAACAAATAATATGATCTCCAGCCTTTAAAAAACCAATTAAAGTTGCTGAAATAGCTGCCATACCAGATCCGAAGGCAAGCGCCTCTTCTCCTCCTTCTAACACCGCCATACGTTCTTCAAATAATTTCACAGTTGGATTTCCAAGCCGTGAGTAAATATAAGATGGATCCACTCCCGCAAAACTCGCCTCTCCTTGCTGCGCAGTTTCAAATGTAAATGTAGAAGTTTGAAATAAAGGTGGTGTTAAACTTCCTTTATGTTCCTCAGGTATATAACCGTGGTGAATTAACGCTGTCTCCATATGCTTCTTTTTCATAAAAACATCCCCCTTATGTTTTTATTGCCGCATATTCATCCATAAAAATTTGATGAACGTTTTCCTTCATTTTATGTAAGCGTTTTATTTGTGTTTCTATCTCTTCTTCTATATTGTTTTAAATTCCTTCTTATATTAATTTCCAAAATTTTTATGCATAAAACAAAAACGTACTCGCTTGACGAAACTCTGGGTAAAAGATATAATAGCGTTTGTGTAAAATAAAAAGGCAGCCTTGTAATGTGAGTTTATCGTTTGTATTTTGTTCCTCTACGGAGGTGTATCTCGTAACTCCCTGCTGCTGGAGCGAAGGTACATGAAAATAAAATGCCCGTAAATATCGATTACGTCTGTTTTTATTTTACGTAAATAAAAACATTTTTAAAGGAGGAGTCAACTATGGCTCGTTATACAGGTCCAGCTTGGAAACTGTCTCGTCGTCTTGGAATCTCTCTAAGCGGCACAGGAAAAGAATTAGAAAAACGCCCTTACGCACCAGGTCCTCACGGTCCTAACCAACGTAAGAAACTTTCAGAATACGGTTTACAATTACAAGAGAAACAAAAACTTCGTCACATGTACGGCATGACTGAGCGTCAATTCCGTCGCACATTTGACCAAGCAGGTAAAATGCCTGGTAAGCACGGCGAAAACTTCATGATCCTTCTTGAAGCTCGTCTTGACAACTTAGTTTACCGTATGGGCTTAGCTCGCACTCGTCGTGCAGCTCGCCAATTAGTAAACCACGGTCACATCATGGTTGATGGCGCTCGCGTAGATATCCCATCTTACCGTGTAAAACCTGGTCAAACTATCAGCGTTCGCGAAAAATCTAACAGCCTTGTTGTTGTTAAAGAAGCGATCGAAGTTAACAACTTCGTACCAGAATACTTAACTTTCGATGCTGACAAATTAGAAGCTACTTACACTCGTCACGCTGAGCGTTCTGAGTTACCAGCTGAAATCAACGAAGCATTAATCGTAGAGTTCTACTCTCGTTAATCTCGGTACTCTGAAAAGAGTATTATTAAAAGCCTTAGGAACCTTGTTTATCAAGGGGCCTGGGCTTTTTTTATTTGTCACTAATAATGCAAAATAAAGCATTAAAAAGTATACACCTGGGGCTAGTTTGGGACAAAAAATATAATGGTTGGCGTGTGTATAGAAATGGATAAGTGTAAAAAACAGATGATAAAAAGAGTTAATTGTTTTGAAAGAAAAATTCACCGAGATCCCTCTTCATGTACAAGACTTTCAAAAATTAAAAATGTTATTAGATGAATTGGTACAAGATGAAATAATGTTCATAGAAGGGGTTTCTAAGTATTCTTTAGATATTTCTTCTAAAAAAATCTAAAGAATACTTAGAAGCGAATTTTTCCCCGATCCATACTTGACAATTACTGCTATAAACATTACCCCCAGTAATCAAGGTAAAGGAAGTATTGTTCTGGAATAGTTTAAAGCATTCGCTAAAGAAAAAGGATTTGAATGATTAGTATTACAAGAAGTTATAACTGAAGAAGGTTACCACTTTGCATTAAAAAATAGTTTCTCAAAAAAGCTTAATCCATTCGAGGAAATATTTAGAAAGCTTGATAGTACTGACGGAAATTATGAACTACATTTATAAAAATAAAAAAGTGAACGAATATTTTTTCATACTCGTTCACTTTTTTATTTGGTGAATCATTTAATACCACCAGTTCTTTACTCCCCATTTCAGTTGGAATATGGATAAATTCGCTTTTAGGTATATTATTATCTCTAATAAACTCATTGCAATGTAACATTTACAGTTATCTCCTTAAATCGGTATAATTTACTTATTAAAGGAGGGAGATTTTTGAGTTTAAATATGTACTTAGGGGAAGTACAGGCTCAAACACAAAGTATGAATGCTTTCTGTACCGCTACTATTCAAGGTATGGAACAAGCTATTCAGTCAATTGATGCTTTTACAAGTGATACCGTTCTACAAGGGCAAACTTACGATAGTGCAAAAGCATTTTTCGCAGAAACCTTTCGCCCTTTAGCACAAGGAATTATTTACTTATGTGAGGAATTAATTCGTCAGAACGATGCCTTTCCAAGTCAATTTCAATCACAGGTAGCTTCAACAGATGTTATTGAACAAGAAATATTAGAACAAATTCGAGAAATTGACCGAATGATAGCAAGTACAGAAGCACTCCATCAAACTATGCCAAATCCGGGCATGAACGATATCGTAAATCTTTTTGCTGTCATGAAACAAAAACTGCAAGAGAAACTAGAACAGCTATATGAATTTAATCAAACATCTAGCGATAACTATAGTACAGCAATTCAATTAGCCGCTAACATTGCGACAGGTTTAGCCGAAGTCCAAAGTGGAAAAGGTTTTAGTCCTGCAAGTGGTACATTTAGTACACAAGGGTTGAATATGGAATGGGTGACTTCTATTCAATCGATTACAGAAGATAAGAATCGTCAGGCTGATAATTCAATTGAAGAAGGTGCAATGTGTGGCAAAATCCCACCACAATCAGAACAATCCTTTTGGGATAGAAATAAAAAGGATTTGAGCGATGCCTGGACTGGTATTTCCACTGGTGTAGTAGATGGCGTTGTAGACGCATGGGACGGATTTGTTGCTTTGGGAGATAAAGAGACCTGGTTAAACATGAAAGATGCAATCGTAAATTATAAAGAAACCCTACCTGCGGCATGGAATGCCCTGTCCGATTCATTCATGAACGAATTATGGAATGGGGATATGGAAAGTAGGGAACATTATGCAGCTTATGTAGTCACCTCGCTACTCACAGGTTTTATTGGTAGCAAAGGTCTGGATAAAGTTGGACAAGCAGGAAAAGTAGCAACTGTTACAAGTCTTACAAAAGGAAAATCGCTTCTAACACACTCCTCTGTATACACAAATGCATTATATATATTAAATAACTATGAGTTAAAAGCTGGTAATCACCTTTCATATGCGGGTATTGGTAGTACACAACAATATTTGCAGAAAGCGGCCACATATACTTATGAAGGTCCAAATGGTCCAAAAACAATTAGATTAAGAAAAGGGGAATTGGCGGGAGATAAACATCCAGTTTCAGGTGTACCGTATGACGCAAAAGGATTTCCTATTTTCGATGCCGTTACAGAAATAACATTAAAAGAAGTAGATTTAAAAAAAGATAGAACAGCACAATTTAGAATATGTAATAAGGCACTGTACGAACAAATATTAAAAGACCCTAAATTAGCTTCTAAATTTACAGAAAAAGAAATTGAAATGTTTAAAAGTGGAAAGAAACCTAAAACATATACATGGCACCACCACCAGGATACAGGAAGAATGCAACTTGTAGATGCGAAATTACATAAGCAGACTGGTCACACAGGTGGGTATAAAATTTGGGGAAAAGATAGTGATAAATAAGGGGGAATATATATGAATCATATTTCTTGGTCTGAAGTAAGTGAAACGAAAGTTACAGATAAAGAGATTGAACAAGTAGAAAAATATTTTGGTATTAAATTTCCTGAAGATTTCATTGCATGTGTAAAGAAATACGATGGAGGTTATCCTGATCCTAATAGCTTTTATTTACCTGGGCAAGATGAAAATATCTTCAATGATTTGTTGACTTTTCATATAGAGGATGAATATTCAATTGTTCAAAATTACGAAGATATAAAAGAAGAATTAATAGACAACGTATACCCCTTTGCAAATGATCCATTTGGGAATTTCTTGTGTTTTGATTATCGAAACAATCCTGCATCACCAACAATCGTATTTTGGGATCATGAGGAAGAAGAGATGGAAGAAGCAATTTACCCTGTTTGTTCATCTTTTACAGAATTGCTAGATAGCTTACGCGATTTTGAAGACGACGAATAAAATAAAAAAAGAAGAACGCCTTGTAGTGAGGATTAACGTTCTTCTTTTTCATTTTGAATATGGATAGGTTCGCTTTTGATGTATGTTAATACCTTTTTGATTAAATAAAAAAAGAACCTGCTCATAGCTATGTAAATTCTCCATCCATTTCTTAGAATAACATCCTAACTTAAGATATTATCTTCAATTATTTAATATTCCTCCGCACCTCATGGAAAATATTGTATTTACTATTAGATATCTCGCTTTTAAAATATGGTAAAATATTCTTCAAACACATATTAAGGAGGTATCATCCAATGACTAATACTTTACTTGATACATTAAAAAATTTTATTGATTTTATAAATCCAGAAGGAGCAAAATCAAAAGAAATTCAAGAAAATATCACTCGTTCTCACATCGATGCTGCTAATATTTATTGTCGAAACATTAATGAGTTATCGGCACAATTTGAAGTGCCCCCCGAAAAGGGGACACCAATCAAAACACCTAAACCACTTGTTCCCTAAATTCTTTAGGGGATAGGTGGTTTAATTTTTCTTGAATTCGCACACAATTGTAGTAATGAAT